>CAZTVF010000028.1:0-49169 GCA_964616985.1 uncultured Planctomycetaceae bacterium | reverse complement strand
GGCATAGTAGAAGTGCTTGTCGATCAGGAAGTATTCCTGCTCGGCGCCGATGGTGGTGTAAACGCGCTTGGCGGTGGTGTTGCCGAACAGCCGCAGCAGGCGCAGGGCCTGGGTGTTCAGGGCGTCCATCGAACGCAGCAGCGGGGTCTTCTTGTCCAGGGCCTCGCCGGTCCAGCTGATGAACATCGTCGGGATCACCAGCGTCGCGCCGTTGGGGTTGTCCAGGATGAAGGCCGGGCTGGAGGGATCCCACGCGGTGTAGCCGCGCGCTTCGAACGTCGCGCGCAGGCCGCCGGAGGGGAAGCTCGAGGCATCGGGCTCGCCGCGGATGAGTTCCTTGCCGCTAAACTCGGCCAGGGCCCCGCCGTCGGCCGTGGGAACGATGAAGCTGTCATGCTTCTCCGCCGTCAGGCCGGTCATCGGCTGGAACCAGTGCGTGAAGTGCGTCGCACCGTGCTCGATGGCCCAGTCCTTCATGGCCACCGCGACGGCGTCGGCGATGGAGCTGTCGAGCTCCGAGCCGTTCTCGATCGTCTGCTGGAGGGCCTTGAAGACCAGCCTGGGCAGGCGCTGGCGGCGCTGCTCGATGTTGAATACATGCTCGCCGTAAACTTCCGAAATGGGCTTGGCGATGTAGTCAACCTTGCCGCTGATGACGGTAGCCTTGGCGATCGCCTCGATGGCGTTCTGCCTCACGTTTGAATCACCCATGCTCATTCCTTTCGCCGGGCTCGTTTGGAGCCCGGACATCACCGCCTGGTGACCTTTGCCTGTTACCAATCTTTCCCAAAATTGGTCCGATCACTGTACTGGATAGGCGTGGGGTTGTCAAAAGGCATGGCGATTAGCAGCGTGCATAGGTGCGGGAATGACTCCTTATAACGGCGGCCGCCCGACGACAGGCACGATTCCCCCGCCGCCGAGCGATATTATGGATTGTGCTCTATATCTACCACGCCCCCACCAGCGCCGCGGGGCGATAGAGGATGATGTCGCCGGGGTGCATCAGGCACCACTGGATCGCCTTGAGCGACAGCGAGGGGTCGAACTGCCTGCCGGCGCAGCGCGAGAGCTCGTCGAGCATCTTGCCCACCGGGTACGCCTGCTTGTAGCTGCGGGGCATGAGCATGGCGTCGATCGAGTCGGCCAGCAGCAGGATGCGCGAGCCCAGCGGGATCTCTTCGCCCCGCAGGCCGTCGGGGTATCCCAGCCCGTCCCAGCGCTCATGATGATGACGCACCAGGGCGGCCTCCGCCGAGAAGATGCCGATCTGCTCCAGGATGTGGGCGCCCAGGTTGGGATGGCGCCGCACGGACTCGAACTCCTCCTCGGTCAGCGGCCCTTCCTTGGCCAGCGTGCGGTCGTTGACGCCGATCATGCCCAGGTCGTGCAGGCTGGCGGCGATAGCGATCACGTCCACGTCGCCGGCCGAGAGGCCCACGTGCCGGGCCAGGTGCGTCGCGTAGTGGACGACGTGTTCGCTGTGGCTCAGGGTGTAGCGGTCCTTGGCCTCCACGGCCCGCACGAGGGCGCGGACGCTCTCGAGGGACGCGTGGCGCAGGGGGGCGGCGTCCTCCAGGGCCTGGGCGGCCCGCAGCGGCAGTCGCGGCGAGGGCGAGCCCTGGGCCGGTTCCAGCGCGGTGGCCACCAGGGCCGCGGCATCGAGCGGCTGGGGGAAATAGTCGTATGCCCCCATCGACAGTGCCCGGGCCAGATGGCTGGCCGAGAAAGCGGCCGAGACGAGGATGACCCGGCAGGCGGGATCCCGCACCAGCGCCTCGGAGAGGACGGCGAAACCGGTCGTGCCGGGCAGGTCGATCTCGGTGACGACAACGCCTGGGCAGGCCGAGGCGATGGCGGCAATGGCCTGCTGAGGGTCGGCCACGGCCAGGCAGTGTGCGCCGGCGGCGGTGAAGGCGGCCTGGATCTGCTGGCTGACGGCGGGGTCTTGCTCGACGACGAGGACGCGGATCGGCTGGGACATCGTTAGATCTCCAAAACATCGCTGCGCCCCAAGCCGATATGTCGCGCTTCCGACCCACAGTGACTATCGGTGACGGGGGAGGCGCGCTTTAAGAGATTTGCCGATTTCTGTGAGAAAACAAAAAGAGGCGGCCTTTACCGTAAAGTAAAGCCGCGTCAGATGCCGATGTTCATATGTGAATGGGGACGCCGCCGCTTCCTGCCCGGCATCCGGCCATCGTTTCGTGCTTTCACCGCGTAGTGGTGATTTACAACCTGGACTCCAGCAGTACCGCCGGCATCTGGTTGAACCCCGACCCAAAGCCCCAGCCGGTGCCGGGCCTTGCGTAGAGGCCAATGGCGTTACTGCCACCTGGTCGGCTGCCTGACAGCAGCCGACCTTTTTATTGTCGAGGGGAAACGCGAAGACTAAAGGGCGGAACGGAATTTTTCGACCGCAATGGAGCATGGGAGTGCGTCTGGCGGCGGCCTGGGAAGGCCGCCACTCCTTGAATGACACGAAACAGAGCGCTCGAGCTACGTGCTCACTGCCCGGCGTTGGTGTAGTCGATGAGCTTGGAGATCTCGCTGCGGAGGTCCTTGCGGGGCACGATCATGTCGATGAAGCCGTGCTCGAGCAGGAACTCCGCCCGCTGGAAGCCCTCGGGCAGTTCGGCCTTGATGGTGTTGGCGATGACCCGCTGACCGGCGAAGCCGATCAGTGCCTTGGGCTCGGCGATGATGACGTCGGCGAGCATGGCGAAGCTGGCCGTCGTGCCGCCGGTCGTGGGGTCGGTGAGGATGGCGATGTACAGGCCGCCCGCGTCGTCGAACTTGCCCAGGGCGGCCGACGTCTTGCCCATCTGCATCAGGCTCAGCGCGCCTTCGTGCATTCGAGCCCCGCCGGACATGCACACGATTACCAGCGGCAGCTTGTCGGCCGCCGCCCGCTCGATCAGCAGCGAGAGCTTCTCGCCCAGCACCGAGCCCATCGAGCCCATGAGGAAGTCGCCGTCCATGATGCCCATGGCCACGCGCCGGCCTCGGATGAAGCCGATGCCCGTCAGCACGGCGTCGTTGTTGCCCGTCTTGTTCTGTTCCTTGCGGAGGCGGTCGGCGTAGCTCTGGCCCAGCCACTTGAACTCCAGCGGGTCGGCCGGGGCGATGTCCTCGTAGAGCTCTTCGAAGGTGTCGGGGTCGGCCAGCTGCTCGATGCGGCGGCGGGCGTTGATGCGGAAGTGGCAGGCGCATTCGGGGCACACGTCGAGGTTCTCGACGACGACCTTGCGGTAGAGCATGCTCTCGCAGTCGGGGCAGCGCATCCACAAGCCGTCGGGCACCTCCCGCTTCTTGCGGAAGGAGGGTCCGTCAAAGGCCGACGCGTCGAACGGGCGAGTCGGTTCCGAGGGGGCCTTGGCCATACGTTCTCCGTTTGATCCGCGGCGTTACGCCACTTCCAGCTTCGCGGCGGCACGCAGGTCCGCGATGGCCGCCGCAATGTTGTGCGAGCCGAAGATGTTCTCTCCGGCGACGAATACGTCCGCGCCCTTCTGAGCGCACAGCCGGGCGGTCTGCGGGTTGATCCCGCCGTCGACCTCCAGGCGTTGGTCGTCCCTGAGCATACCACGAACCGCGGCGACTTTCTCCAGCATCTCGTAAATGAAATGCTGGCCGCCGTAACCGGGTTCCACCGTCATCACCAGCACCATGTCCACCGCGGCGATGACCGGGGCGAGGGCCTCGGCCGGCGTGCCGGGCTTGAGCGTGACCGCCGCCCCCAGGCCCAGTTCATGCAGCCGCTGGACCAGGCGGAGGGGCTCGCGCGTGGCCTCGATGTGGAAGGTGATGCTGCTGGCCCCGCACTCGGCGAACCGCTCGATGTAGTAGGCCGGATCGCTCACCATGATGTGCACGTCCAGCGGGTGGTTCGTGTAGGCGCGGATCGACTTGACCACCGGCGGGCCCATCGAAAGGTTGGGCACGAGGTGGCCGTCCATGATGTCCACGTGCAGCACGTCGCCGCCGCCGGCGATGGCCTGGTCGATCTGGTCGCCCAGGCGCGCGAAGTTGGCCGCCAGCAGCGACGGCGCGATCAGCGGCCCAGTTCCCAGCCGAGCCCACGGGTTGCGTTCGGGATTGCTCATAGTTCCTTCTCCCCCGAATTCTATCGTCCCGGAGGGGCGATGGGAACCCGGAATCGCCGTCACTGGAATCGCAGCGGGGTTGGCTGAGATGCAGGCGGGCTCACCGGCCTGGGGCGGCGGCCTGGGAAGGCCGCCACCCTTGTGCGAGGCAAGGCCGCCGCCCTTGCGTGATGCAAGGCAGCACCTATGCCCTGAACCCGATCTCCTGGAGCCAAAGGCCGCACATGTCCGTCCAGGCGCGAACGTAGGGCACCGCTGTCGCCAGGCCAAGCCCGTGATTGCCGTGCGGGAACACGTGCATCGCCACCGGCACCTGGTTGCGGCGGCAGGCGGCCGCCAGCAGCAGCGAATTCTCCAGCAGCACCCCGCCATCGTCGCTGGTGTGCCAGAGGAACACCGGCGGGGTCTGGGGCGTGACGCGGTTCTCCAGGCTGAGATACCGGCGGTCGGCTTCGCTGGGCTCGTCGCCCAGCAGGTTCCGCATCGAGCCGTCGTGACGAAACTCGCCGAACGTGATCACCGGGTAGCACGCAACCAGCGCGTCGGGCCGGCAGCTGTGGCGATCGACAGGGTCGGGCGCCGAGGCGTTGCCGCCGTCGAAGATCGTCGCCGACGACGTCGCCAGGTGGCCGCCCGCGCTGAAGCCCAGGATGCCGATCTTCTTTGGATCAAGCTTCCACTCGGCCGCCCGGTGCCGCGCCAGCCTCACCGTGCGCTGCGCGTCGCCCAGCGGAACGGGGTGGCGATACGGGCTGACGCGATAGTCCAGCACGAGGCCCGCCACCCCCAGCGAGCACAGCCATTCGGCGATGGGCGCCGCTTCATGGGCCGCCCGCCCCCCATAGCCGCCGCCGGGGCAGACGACGATGGCCGCGAAAGGCCCCTCGCCCTTAGGCACAAACGGCGTGAGGCGGGGCCGGTCTTCCGTTCCATCGCCCTTGGCGCCGGGCGCGCCGTGGGGCCAAAGATAGACTGTTTCGGGCATAGCATTCTCCTTGGCGAGGAATGATATGAATAACACCACGGGATTGCTATCGCGAACCGATGTGGGCACAATGTCAGGTCGCGAAAGGAGCGTCTTATGAGGCGAATCGCTGTAATCGGCGCGATCCTGGCGGTGTTCGTCGGCTGTGTCTACGCGGTCCGGATGGGCGACCTCCTGGGCGGCCTGATGCCCAAGCCGCTTACGTATCGCGTCCTGGGCGCCGGTAAGGACCTGCACATCTATCTGTTTGAGCCCAATGACCACACCGCGGCCACCACGCGCCCCGTCGTCGTCTTCATGCACGGCGGCAGCTGGCGGTACGGCGAGCCGTCGCTGTTCTTCCCCCACTGCCGCTACTTCGCCTCCCGCGGCATCCTTGCCGCCAGCGTCGAATTCCGCAAAGCCACCGAGAAGCCCACTAAGAAGTCGGTCAACCTCACGCCGGTCGATCTGCTCAATGACTCGCGCGAGGCGATGTTCTACCTGCGGCAGCACGCGATGGATCTCGGCATCGACTCCAACCGCATCCTGGTCGTGGGCGAATCGACGGCCGCTCACATGGCCGCCGGCCTCCTGCTGCTGGACAACATCCCGTTCGAGGCGAACTACTCGGCCATGTCCTGCCGACCCAACGCGCTGGTGCTGATCAATCCCGCCACCGATCTGACGAAGATCAAGTGGCTCAAGGACCTGCCGGGCTACCTCGACGCCAACGACGCCAACCAGCGGCTGCAGGATCACTCGATCCTCTTCCACGTCCGGGACAACATGCCGCCCACGCTGGTCATGCACGGCACAGCCGATGACATCATCCCGTACGACCAGTCGCAACGGTTCGTGGCCGAGATGCAGAAGCAGGGCAACAAGTGCAGCTTCATCACCTTCACCGGGGCCAACCACGCCCTGCCGTACGTCGGCGAGTACAGCAACGACGCCACGCGGGTCCGCGTGCTGACCGAGATGGACGTGTTCCTGGCCACGATGGGGTGGCTCAAGGGCGAGCCGACCATCCGCGTCACCACGCGCCCCGTCGATCTTACGGGGGCCTCGCCCAAGCCCAGCGCATCGCCCAAGCCGAGCAACACCCCGGCTGCGACGGCGACGCCCAAGCCCAGCGTCAAAGCCAGCGTGAAGCCCAGCCCGACGGCCAAACCCAAGACACATTGACACGGTAGTCCCGTGAGTGAACAAGGAGTGCATGATGAATCGTCTGATGATCGCAGGAGTGCTGATGATGGCGGCGGCGTTTTGCATGGGCGGCGTGGCCCTTTCCGACCTTACCGGCGGCGCCAAGCCCAAGGAAGTGACCTACAAGAGCATCGATGACGTGGAGCTCAAGCTCTTCGTCTTCGAGCCCAACGACTTCAAGCCCGCCGACAAGCGGCCGGCCGTGGTCTTCATTCACGGCGGCGGCTGGAAGCAGGGCAACCCGGACCAGATGATGCCGCTAGCCCGCTACTTCGCCGCGCGCGGCGCGGTGGGCATCAGCGTGCAGTACCGCCTGGCCAAGGATCGCGGCGGCACGACCATCTACGACTGCGTCGCCGACTGCAAGTCGGCCATCCGCTACATCCGCGCCAACGCGGCCAAGATGGGCATCGACCCCAACCAGATCGCCCTGGGCGGCGATTCCGCCGGCGGCCACCTTGCCGCGGCCGTGGGCATCCTGCGGGACTTCGACGACCCCAAGGACGACGCCAACGTCAGCTGCGCGCCCAACGCGATGGTCCTGCTGAACCCCGTGGTCGACATGACGACCGTTCCCTGGTTGAAGGAAGTGCCGGGCTACGTCGCGGGCTCCAGCAGCGAGACGCCGGCCGAGCGGCTCAAGGCCATGTCCCCCATCGCCGAGATCCGCAAGAACCTGCCCCCCGTGCTGCTGATGCACGGCACGGCAGACAAGGTGGTTCCCATCGAGCAGGCGGAGCGGTTCGACAAGGACTACGTCAAGGCGGGCAACACGTGCAAGTTCATCGCGATGAATGGGGTCGACCACGCCTTCGCCATCGCGGGCTACGGCAAGCCCGCGCAGATCGTGCAGACGCTGACGGAGATCGACAAGTTCCTGGCCGGCATGAAGTGGCTGAGTGGCGAGCCCACGATCGAGGCGGCCAAGTAGATGGAACTCGATCGCTGGAGCGTCCTCAATAAGGGCAAGTTCATCGAACCGGCGGACGCCTCGGTGCAGGCGGGCGTGGACGACCTCGGCCGCCCCTGCCGCATCATCCGCCAGGTGCGGACGGACTGGCCGCCCTACGGGCTGGAGTCGCCGCTGATGGCCATGGAAAGCGGCGGCTACTACCGCCTCGCCTTCCGCTGCCGCAGCAACGTCAGCGCGTTCTGGGAGGCCCAGTTCTACACCGACCCGCAGGCGCCGTCGACCGACTTCCACACAGCTGGCATCGCGGCATCGCCGGACGCGTGGACCCCGTGCGAGTACTACTTCCCGGCCAAGCTGGCGGCCCGCTGGGCGAAGATCATCCTGTGGGCGGGACGGCCGTGCGAGATCGCGGTCTCGGGGCTGGAGCTTTCGCCCGCGACGCGGCAACAGGCGTGGGAATGGTTCCGCGGCCTGGTGCGGACGAACCCGCCCCTGCCGAGCGACCAGGACGGCGGCAAGGGGGCGATGATCCCGCGCACGCTGGCCAAGCTCCGCCGCGGCGAGAAGGTCACCATCGCCCACTATGGCGACAGCATCTCGTTCGACATCGGCAACATGCCGCTGGGCCTGGCCCTGGAAGACGCATTCCCCGGGGCGAAGGTCGACGTGCTCACCCGGGCCAAGGGCAGTGCGGGCTGGTGCCTGCTGGCCGAGGCCGACGTGCTGCAGGAGCGGATCCTGTCGGTGCGGCCGGACCTGGTGATCGCCCTGGACGAGAGCTGGCTGGAGGAAGACGGAGCGGCGGCGCTGGGGCGGATCGTCGACACCTGCCGCGCCGCCTGCGGCACCGAATTCCTCCTGCTGACCAACCACATGATCGAGGGCAAATATCGCGGCGAATACGCCCGCCTTTCGCACGAGACGCGCCGATTGGCCGCGGCCAAGGGGTGCGAACTCGTCGAATTCCGCGACTTCTTCATCCGCTTCCTGGAGATGAACTGCCTGAACTTCGCCTGGCCGCTGCGCGACGGCATGCATCTCAACGAGCGCGGGCGAGCGATGGTCCTGAGCCTCCTGCTTCGCCACCTCGCCCCGGGGTATCAACCGTGATCGAGTTGCCCACGCTGCTGGCGCGTCACCGCAGGCCGCTGCTGGCCGTGCTGGTGCTGCTGTGGCTGGCCGCCGCCACCGCCTCGCACGTGCCGGTCAGCCGCCTGCCGAGCCTGGAGGTGAGCGACAAGACCGAGCACGTCGTGGGCTTCCTGGCCCTGGCGGGCATGTTCATCCTGACGCTGACGGCTTACGGGTTTCGGCGGCCGCAGCGGGTGCTCGCCACGATCCTCGTCCTGCCCCTGTACGCCGCCCTCGACGAATGGACGCAGCCGTGGTTCGGTCGCGGCTGCGAGTTGAACGACTGGTTCGCCGACCTCTGCGGCACCGCCGGAGCGATCATCGCATGGGAGGTTCTCTATACGTCTTGGCGCCGCCTGGCGGGGAACAAGTAGCGAAACGCGGAGCGATGGCGCCGGTCAGGGGGAATGGTCAAAAGGCAGCGCCGGGCGAAAGATGTCAGCCGTTCGCGTTCGTCAGTGCGCACATCGCAGAAAAGCCGAGCGATTGCGAAATCAATGCAAGATCGCCAGCGGGTGTGGGCGCTCGCCATCCACCCCCGCTGTTCACCGCTTCCCGAACTTACTGCTGCAGGCCGTTTTCGCGGTCGTAGGCGTTGGGGTCTTTGCCCGACTCGATCCATGCGATCTTGCGGACGCGGCGCTCGTGGCGCCCGCCCGGCTCAAACTCGGTCCCCAGCCAGCTGAAGACGATGCGGCGGATGAGTTCCTCGCCCAGCACGTCGGAGGCCAGGCAAAGGACGTTGGCGTTGTTGTGGCGGCGGGACATCTGGGCCGTCAGTTCGTCGTGGCACAGGGCCGCGCGGACGCCGGCGACCTTGTTGGCACAGATCGTCATGCCGATGCCGCTGCCGCAGATGAGGATCGCGCAGTCCGCCTGCCCGTCCACCACGGCCTTGGCCGCGGGGTACGCGCTGTCGGGATAGTCGCAGCTGCGCGAGCTGTTGGTGCCCAGGTCCATGACCTGGTGCCCCTGCTCGCCCAGCAAGGCGGCGATCTTCTCTTTGACCTGGTGACCGCGATGGTCAGCGGCAACGGCAATTCTCATGGCATCCTCGTGTGCAATGCGTCTTTCACGGCCTGCAGAATACGCCGGCCTGTGCGAAGATACACGTCCTGTGACTGGCCAATTGGATCGGGAATCTCCCCGGCAGGGTCCAGCCGCTGCACTTTGTCCGCGTCGGGCGGCGACAGCGAGCAGACCTCTTCCACGTGGAGATCTGTCATGCAGAATATCATATCGGCGCCATGAATCAATTCGGATGTCAATTTTCTACTGCGGTGACCGGAAATGTCGGCCCCGAGTTTGCGGGCGGCCGCAGCGGCCTCGGGCGTCGCCGGGGACTCGCCCCCCGCGTACACCCCCGCCGACAGCACACTCCAGCCGCGGTCGGCCAGTTCCGCCGGGCGGCAATGCAACTCGTCGCACAGCACCTTCACGGCCAGGCCCGCCGCCATCGGGCTGCGGCAGGTGTTGCCCGTGCAGACGAACAGCACGGTGCATGTGGCCAGGCGGCGGACGGAGGCGGCGTCGACGGCGCCGGCGCGGACGATCTTCCAGCCGTCGGCGCCGACGTGGACGATCGTGCTGTCGACGCCCAGGCGCGTGGGCCCGCTGTCCAGGAGGAGGTCGATCTTGCCGTCGAGGGCGGCCAGCACGTCCTGGGCGCTGCGCGGCGAGGGCGCCCCGGCCAGGTTGGCGCTGGGCGCCACCACGGGCACTGCCGCCTGCTGGAGCATGGCGATGGTTACGGGCTCGTCGGGGCATCGCAGGCCGATCGTGTCGTCCTGCACCAGCCGCCCGTACAGCTCCGCCCCGCCCAGTGCCGCGTCGGCGAGCTTGCCGCCGGTGGGCGCCAGCAGCGTCACCGGCCCGGGCCAGCCTTTGCGGATGATCATGCGGGCGGGCATGGGCATGTGGGCGACGTAGCGGAAGGCGTCCTGCGGCCGCCCCAGGTGCACGCTGAAAGACCGCGTCGGCCGCGACTTCAGCTCCCTCAGCCGCTCCATCGTCGCCGCGTTGGCCGCGTTGGCCGCGATGCCATACACCGTCTCGGTCGCGAAGCCCACCAGCAACCCCTCTTGGAGCGCAAGGGCCCCCTGGGCCGCCGCAGCGGCGACATCTCCCGGGGATCGAATCTGGATAACCTTGGTCTTCATCGGCCGCGACATTATGGGAAAAAGGCCCCGCCCTTGGCAATGAGATTTGACGCTGCCCCCGCGCCTCGCCCCCGGGATCAGAAATCCGGCAAACCTTTCTGCGGCTCGTTTGTCCAGGAAAGCAAGGATTTGTACGCGCTGTGGGCGGCCGGCCGCCCCTGCGAGGCAACTGGCACAATGTGACACGTTCATGATTGTGCCCGCGGCGCGACGATAGTACTATGGTTGCTCCTCGCTGAACGTTCGCTCGCAGATAAAGGTGCACTCATGAAGAAGGTCAAGGCCCCCTCCCACCTCCGCGGTCGCCGTGCGTCCCGTGATCTTGCCTCGCTCGCGCGCCTTGAACCGCTTGAGCCGCGCCTGCTGATGTCAGGCGTCCCGGCGGCGGCGCCCACGTTCAACCTGTTCACCGCGGCGGGCACGGTGCAGCCGGCCACGGCGGCAAGCCCCTATGGCATGACGCCCTCGCTCCTTCGCCACGCGTATGGCCTAAACCAGGTGATGTTCGGCTCGGTGGTGGGCGACGGCGCCGGCCAGACCATCGCCATCGTCGACGCTTACCACGCCCCCACCATCGTGGAAGACCTGCACACGTTCAACCTGCAGTTCGGCCTGCCCGACCCGGTTTTCACGATCCTGGGGCAGGACGGTTCGACGAACCTGCCGGGCACCGACCCCAGCGGGCCGGGCAACTCCTGGGCGATCGAAACATCGCTCGACGTGCAGTGGGCCCACGCCGCCGCCCCGGGCGCCAACATCCTGCTGGTGGAGGCCAACTCCAATTCCGATACTGACCTGTTCGCTGCGATCGACACCGCGCGCAACTACCCGGGCGTCTCGGCCATCTCGATGAGCTGGGGGTCGGACGAGTTCGCCGGCCAGTGGATGTGGGACAGCCACTTCGTCACCCCCGCGGGGCATGGCGGCGTGACGTTCATCGCCTCCAGCGGCGACAGCGGGGCCTACTCCCCCAACAGCCACACGCGATCCGTGTCGTTCCCCGCCTCCTCGCCGCGCGTCCTTTCGGTGGGCGGCACGTACCTGTCGGCCGATAGCAGCGGCACGTATGTCTCCGAGAGCGCCTGGGGCAACGGCACCAGCAGCGGCTCATGGGGCGGCTCGGGCGGCGGCATCAGCCTGTATGCAGCGCAGCCGGCGTGGCAAAACGGCGTGGTGACGCAGACCACCTCGTACCGTGCCGTGCCTGACATCGCGATGGACGCCGACCCCCGCAGCGGCGTGGCCGTCATCGACAGCTGGGACTTCGGCGCCAGCCACCCCTGGGCGCAGGTGGGCGGCACGAGCCTGTCGGCCCCGCTGTGGGCGGGCGTCATCGCCATCGCCAACCAGGGCATCGTGCTGGGCGGCGGCAGCGCGATGGACGGCTACAGCGAGACGCTGCCGCGCCTGTACGGCATGTCGGCGACGAACTACCACGACATCACCGCCGGCAACAACGGCTACGCGGCCACCGCGGGCTACGACCTTGTGACGGGGCGAGGCACGCCCATCGTGAACCTGCTGGCGGCGACGCTGGCCGACATGCCCACGCCGACGCCTACGCCCGTGCCGACGATCGGTTCGCTGGCGGCCAGCCCGTCCTCGGCGTACGCGGGGGCCCCTGCGACGCTCACCGCGGTCAACGTGCAGGAGAACTCCGGCACGATCGCCTCGGTGACGTTCTACCGCGAGTCCAACGGACTGGGCGGCCTGCAGATCGGGGCCGACACGCTGCTGGGCGGCGGCGTGCCCAGCGGCACGTCGTGGTCGATCGCCCTGGACACGAGCCTGCTGGCGCCCGGCAGCTACACGTACTACGGCGTGGCCACGGACACAGCGAACGTCTCCAGCGCCGCCGCGTCGACAGCCATGCGAATCCTGGCGCTGGCGCCGACGAACGACAACTTCGCCTCCCCGGTCGTGCTGGCCGGCTCGACCGCCACCGCCGACGGCACCAACGCCGCCGCGACACGCGAAACCTCCGAACCCGCCCACGCCGGCAACCGCGGCGGCGCCAGCGTGTGGTACTCATGGACCGCCGCAGCCGACGGGCGGATCTCCCTCGACACTGCCGGCAGCAACTTCGACACGCTGCTGGCCGTCTACTCCGGCAGCACGCTGGGCGCCCTGACGGCCGTCGCCTCCAACGATGACGTCCCTGGCGGTCATGGCGTGACCAGCGCCTTGACCTTCGCCGCTGTGGCGGGCACGACCTACGCCATCGCCATCGACGGCTACAACGGGGCGACGGGCCAGTTCACGCTGAACCTCGCCCAGATGTCCGCCCCGGCCAACGACAACTTCGCCGCCGCGGCCGCCCTCACCGGCACCGACGCCACGTGGAACGGCACGAACATCGCCGCCACGCGCCAGGCGGGCGAACCCAGCCACGCAGGCAACGCCGGCGGCGCGAGTGTCTGGCTGGCCTGGACCGCCGCCGACACCAGCGTCTTCGCCCTCAGCACCCGCGGCAGCGGCTTCGACACGCTGCTGGGCGTCTACACCGGCGGCGACGTGGCCGGCCTCATCCCCGTCGCCTCCAACGATAACGACCCCGCCGGCAGGACGCGGACCAGCGCACTGACCTTCACCGCGGCGGCGGGCACGACCTACTACTTCGCCATCGACGGCTACAACGGCGCGACGGGCTCGATCGTGGTAACGCTGGCGGAGATCCCGCCGACGAACGACAGCTTCGCCGCCGCGACGGCCTTGTCGGGCACGACCGCGACCTGGACCGGCACGAACCTGGGCGCAACCCGGGAAGCCGGCGAGGCCGCCAACGCGGGCTACCCCGGCGGCGCGTCGGTCTGGTTCACCTGGACCGCCCCGGCCAGCCAGGTCATCAAACTCAACACGACGGGCAGCAACTTCGACACCACGCTGGGCGTTTACACCGGCACGGGCGTGTCGGCCTTGACGCTTGTGGCGGGCAACGACGACAACCGCGCGTTGCACGCACTGACCAGCGCCCTGACCTTCACCGCCACGGCGGGCACGACGTACCACTTCGCCGTCGACGGCTACCGCGCCGCCACCGGCAGCATCGCGCTGAACCTCTCCGCCCAGGCCGCCCCCGCCAACGACAGCTTCGCCGCGGCCGCCGCACTGACCGGCACGGCCGCGAGATGGTCGGGCACGAACGTGGGCGCAACCCGCGAGGCCGGCGAACCCGCCCACGCAGGCAATAGCGGCGGCGCGAGCGTCTGGCTGACCTGGACCGCCCCCGCCAGCCAGACCATCCGCCTCAACACCCGCGGCAGTACGTTCGACACCACGCTGGGCGTCTACACGGGTTCCACCGTGTCGGCCCTGACGGCCATCGCCTCCAATGACGACGACTGGGCCCGCCGCACGCGGACCAGCGCCTTGTCGTTCAGCGCCATAGCCGGGACGACGTACTTCTTCGCCATCGACGGATACAACGGCCTGACGGGCAACATCCTGTTCAGTCTGGCGGCAATCAGCCCGCTGCCGTAACATCCCGGGATGAACGAAACGCCCGGACCATCGCATCACAGGACGGCCACGCTGCTGGGCATCGTGGCCATCCTGATATGGAGCACGGTGATTGCCTTCTCGCGCCGCCTCACCGAGGACCTCGGCGCGATGACCACCGGGGCGTGTGTGTACCTGCTGGCCGGGGGGCTGGGGTGCGCGTATCTGGTTGCCCGCGGACGGCTGCGAGGGGCCCTGGCCCTGCCGCGGAAGTATCTCCTGGCATGCGGGGGACTGATGGTGTTCTACACGATTGTGCTCTACGCGGCCCTGGGCGCCTGCCTAACGCGGCAGCAGGTGATCGAGGCGGGAGTCATCAACTACTTGTGGCCGGGGTTGACGCTGGTGCTGTCGGTGCCGATCCTTCGCCGCCAGGCGAACCTCCCGCTGCTGGTCCTGGGCGCCCTGCTGTCGTTCGCGGGCATTGCCCTGGCGATGACCGGGTCAGGGGCGGGCTCGGCCGCGGATTGGGCGGCCAACCTGCAGCGAGGGGCCACGCCTTACCTCTTCGCCCTGGGCGCGGGCGTGTCCTGGGCCCTGTACTCCAACCTCAGCGAACGCTGGGGCGGCAAGAGTGACGCCAACGCCGTCCCGATCTTCATGCTGGCCACCGGCCTGGCGATGGCCGCCATCCGCCTGGGCGTCAGCGAGACCTCTCACTGGTCGGCCGGGGCGGCGGGGGAACTTCTCTACGTGGCCATGCTCCCCACGCTGCTGGCCTACAGCCTGTGGGACCTGGCCATGCGTCGCGGCAACGGCACGCTGCTGGCCGCCAGCGCGAACTTCATCCCCCTGCTGGCCACCGTCGTCAGCAGCCTGGCCCTGGGCGTGCTGCCGGGCCCCATGCTCTGGATCGCTGCCGCCGCCGTCGCCGCCGGCGCCGCCCTCTCCTGGATTTCCATCCAAGGACCCTCCTTATAATGGTTTGGCCGAGTTAAGAACGTGTTAATCCTTTCAGGGGCCGTTGCCGGACTCCGTCGGCCGCCTTAGGATGACCTCGATGAAACGCCGCCATACATCTCTATGCGAGTTCGCCGCTGCCTCCGTCCGCGACCGGCTGGGGGTGCTGCGATCGGAGATCCCGCCGTCTGGCACGCAACTCAGCGTCGAGGGCCTGCATGACGTGCGCGTGGCGTCGAGGCGGCTCAGGACGGCAGCGAGGGTGTTCGGCCGCTGCTGGCCGGACGCCAGCGCGTGGCAGAAGAAACTCGGAAAACTCACGCACGCCCTGGGCGAGGCCCGCGACGGCGACGTGCAGATCGAATTCCTCCTTCGCTTTCGCGATGCCCAGCGCCCCAGCGCGAGGGCAGGCCTGCCCCAACTGCTGAGGCAGATTCAGCAGCAATCGCGCCAGGCCCGCAAGGCGGCTCATCGGCAGCTTGCCCGCTTCGTGAAAAAGGGCGTGCTCGACGAGATCGCCGACAACCTGGCTGACGCCTCCCCGCCGCCCGGCGTGGGCGACGCCTTCGCCGCCTTCGCCGACAAGAGCGTCCGCCGCTGCCTCAAGGACGTCAAGGCCGAGCAGGCGTGCCTCAAGCATCCCCAGCGCATCGCCCAGGTGCACCGCATGCGGATCGCGTGCAAGCACCTTCGCTACACGCTGGAGGTGCTCGCCCCCCGCTATGGCAAAGAACTCCAGCCGTTCATCGACGCCGCACGCAAGGCCCAGACGCAACTGGGCGAGGTGCACGACTGCGACGTCTGGGCCGCCATGCTCGCCCACTTCGTCCGCGGCCTGGGGCGCAAGAACCCGCCGGTCGGCGTCGCGGCGCTCATGCGGGACCGCGCCGACGACCGCCAGAAGGCCTTCGGCAAGTTCGTCCAGTTATGGCAGCAGCTGCGCGATGAAAAGTTCTGGCCGCTGCTTCGCCAGCGTCTCAAGAGCCCCGCCGCGGCCACGCCTCGCCTCACCGTCCACGCGAAGGAGGCGGCGGCATGATCCGAAGAACCAACAAGCCCGGCCGCAGACAGGGAACGGCCGCCCCCGTTCAGCCCAGCACCAAGGTCGCGCTGGTCGGTGACGTTCACGCCAACCTGCCGGCCCTGCAGGCGGTGCTGGCCGACGCGAAACAGCGGGACGTGACGGCGATCTGGAACATCGGCGACTTCGTCGGCTACGGCGCATTTCCCGAAGAGGTCGTGCAGACGCTGAGGCGCGAGGGGGCCGTCAGCATCGTCGGCAACTACGACCTGAAGGTGCTCAAGGTGCCGCGCAAGATGGAAGAGTGGGCGGCCAGGAAGGACCCGCAGAAGCTGCTGGCGTTCCGCTGGGCGCACGACCACCTTTCGGAGCAAAGCCGCGAGTACCTGGCCGGCCTGCCGCTGGAAATCCGCATGAATATCGAAGGCCGCCGCGTCCTGCTCACGCATGGCAGCCCCGAGTCGAACGAGGAGCATCTCACGCCCGACACGCCGAGCCGCCGCCTGGGCGAACTGGCGAAGATCGCCCGCGCCGACATCGTGGTCTGCGGGCACTCGCACGAGCCCTTCGCTCGCAAGGTCGGCGGCGTGTGGTTC
This sequence comes from uncultured Planctomycetaceae bacterium, assembly GCA_964616985.1. Taxonomy (GTDB): domain Bacteria; phylum Planctomycetota; class Phycisphaerae; order SM23-33; family SM23-33; genus CAZTVF01. The sequence continues at coordinate 32,672 of CAZTVF010000028.1, read as the reverse complement.
ATCAACACCGGCAGCGTCGGACGCAGCGACGACGGCAACCCCAAGGCCTGCTACGCGGTGCTGAACGTCAGCCCGCGATTCGTCCGCGTGAAGCATTACCGTTTGGAGTACGACATCGACGCCGCCGTTGATGCGATCTGCCGCGATGGGCTGCCTGAGGAGTTCGCCCAGATGATCCTCACGGGCCGGTCGCTCGACGACGTAAAGAAGCAGCCGTGAGTTGAGAACGCGACCCGTAGGGTGGGCAGGTCCGCCACAGGCGAGACTCGCCGTGGCGAGCTTGCCCACCATCCGCCGCGACCATTACGACAGGCCACCCGTGCCTCACGCTGTCGGTTTTGGCCTCGCGAGGTTACATAACATTTGAGCCGGGCGATGATGGAAGCACGCCGGCTGGACCCTTCTGAGAACTGAAAGAGCCCGACATGGAAGAGAACGTGAACCCGACCCAGAAGCCGCGACGGCACAAAGCCGTCAGCCACGCCGCGCCCGCCGCGACGGCGCCTGCCGCCTCGCCTGCCGCCGTGCCAGCGGCGGGGACCCGTCAGTCCAGCCGCTTCTTCAACCGCGAGTTGTCCTGGCTGGAGTTCAACGCGCGCGTGCTGGCGCAGGCGATGGACGACCGGACCCCCCTGCTGGAGCGGGCGAGGTTCCTGGCCATCTTCTCGTCCAACCTCGACGAATTCTTCATGAAGCGCGTCGGCGGGCTCAAGCGGCAGCTCGCCGCGGGCATCACCTCTCGCACCATCGACGGCATGACCGTGCAGCAGCAGCTCATCGCCATTCGCGGCCGCATCCTGGAGATGGCCAGCTTGCAGGCGGACTGTTACGTCAAGGTGATCCGTCCGCAGCTGGCCGCCAGCGGCATCTTCCTGCTGAACTGGGACGACCTGACGGAGGCCGACAAGGCGGAGGCGCGGGAGTATTTCCGGACGAACGTCTTCCCTGTGCTCACGCCGCTGGCGGTGGACCCGGGCCACCCGTTCCCGTTCATCTCGAACCTCTCGACGTCACTGGGCGTGGCCCTGCGCCACCCCGACCGCGACGAGAAGCTCTTCGCCCGCATCAAGGTTCCCGAGGTGCTGCCCGCCTGGGTGCGCCTGGGCAGCGACAGCAAGGGCGTCTTCCGCTTCGTGAGCCTGCTCGACCTCATCCGCCACAACCTCGGAGGCCTGTTCCCGGACATGGTGGAACTGAGCGTGATGACCTTCCGCATCACCCGCAACGCCGACGTCGAGCGCGACGAAGAGGACGCCGACGACCTCCTGGAGATGATCGAGGAAGAGGTCCGCCAGCGGCGTTTCCAGCGGGCCGTGCGCCTCGAATACAGCCGCGGCGGCGACCCGTGGATGCTGCAGTTCCTCATGCAGGAACTGCAGATGACGGCCGACGACGTGTACGAAATGCCGGTCGACATCGACTTCACCGACTTGGGCATGATCGCCAACCTGGACGTGCCGCGGATGAAGTGGGAGCCGTTCACGCCCCAGGTGCCGCCCCACCTGGCCGACGAAGGGGCCGACATCTTCAGCGTCATCCGCGCGGGCGACCTGCTGGTGCACCACCCCTACGACAGCTTCACCGCCAGCGTCGAGCGATTCGTGCGCTCTGCCGCGGCCGACCCCAAGGTGCTCGCCATCAAGATGACCGTCTACCGCACCAGCGGCGACAGCCCATTCATCTCCACGCTCATCCGGGCGGCCGAGGCGGGCAAACAGGTCGTCTGCCTGGTGGAGCTCAAGGCCCGCTTCGACGAGCAGCAGAACATCCAGTGGGCGCAGGCCCTGGAAAAGGCCGGCGTGCACGTGGTGTACGGCATCGTGGGGCTCAAGACGCACACGAAGGTCGCACTGGTCGTCCGCCAGGAGGCCGACGGCCTGCGGTGCTACGCGCACATCGGCACGGGCAACTACAACGTGCAGACGGCGCGGCTGTACGACGACCTGGGCCTCCTGACCTGCCGCACCGACCTCACCGACGACCTGGTGGAGTTGTTCCACTACCTCACCGGCCGCTCGCTGCAGCGGCAGTACCGCAAGCTGCTGGTGGCGCCCGTCAACATGAAGGACCGCTTCCTGGCGATGATCCAGGGCGAGATCGACCACAAGCAGGCCGGGCGACCCGCGGGCATCATCGCCAAGATGAACGCCCTGGAGGAGGGGGACATCTGCGAGGCCCTCTACCGCGCGTCGGCCGCCGGCGTGCCGGTGGATCTGCTGGTCCGCGGCTTCTGCTGCCTGCGGCCGGGAGTGCCGGGGCTGAGTGAGAACATCCGCGTGATCTCGACGATCGGGCGGTTCCTGGAGCATTCGCGAATCTTCTACTTCCGCAACGGCCAGGCCGACCCGCTGGAGGGGCAGTACTACATCGGTTCCGCCGATTGGATGTACCGCAACCTGCTGGCCCGCGTGGAGGTGATCACGCCCATCGAAGGCCGCACGCTTCGCGAGCGGCTGTGGGAGATCCTGCAGGTGCTGCTGACCGATTCGCTCCAGGCGTGGGACCTGCAGGCGGATGGCCGCTACATCCAGCGCCGCCCCGTCGCCGGCGCCAGCGGCCCCACGGCCATGGGCACGCACGCCGCCCTCATCGACGCCGCCCGCAAACGCAGCCGCGCGGAGGGGTGAGAGCGTCACTCCGCCGACAGGATCCGCTCGTCGTTTCGGGCGACGAGGTGCTGGCCGGGCGGGACGATCACGAAGTCGTCGTCCCAGGCGCCGGTGAAGAGCTTCTTGAGGATGGACCAGTCGCCCGGGCGGACCTCGTACTGCCAGTTGCGCTCCTGCGCCTCCTGGCGGCCCCGCTCGATGTAGGCGGTCTCGTCGCACACGCCCATCGTCAGGTACAGCGACCGCGAATAGTTCTTCTGCCAGCCGCCCAGGCTCTCGATGATGAAGTCCGCGTTCTCCTTGCCGTACTTGGCCACCATGTCCTCGTAGGGCTCGGTCAGGCCCAGGGCCGCCATCACCCCCTGGCGGCCGTAGGCGGGCGTCGAATAGCCGCTCTCGCCGAACTTGTTCCGCTCGTTCCAGCCGGTGGTGAGGAAGTACGTGCCGGGGTGGCTGTCGAAGTATTTGCTGTAGCTCGCGCGCGAGCCGAAGAAGAACGTGATGCAGTCGTGCGCCCGGGGAATCACCAGCGGGATGTCCCGCGCCGTGATCCCCGCAAGGCCGTCGTTGCAGCGGGCGTATCCCAACAGGATCGCCTCGTAGCCGGCCGAGGGGTCGACGGCGTCGATCACCGACTGCACCTTCGCCTGCATGTCGGCCCGCGGCAGGTCGTGCAGGCCCTTGAGCAGGAACTCCACGTCCACACGGTTGGCCCCGGTGGCCGCCAGGAAGCACGCTTCGCGGTAGATGATCTCGCAGCCGATGAACCTGAACTTGCGGACGGTCGGTTCTGACATCTCTGTTGTCTCCATGCGGGCCCAACGGAACAGGCCGCGACGGGGAATTCTACCGCGTCGGGCGCCGACAGACCACAGCGATGATCGAACAGCCCGGGCAATCGCATGTCCAGTGGCGCGGGCGTCCCGCCCGCGAGTTCCGAGGGCGTCCCGCCCTCGAAGGGTTCATTCTTCCGCGGCCGGGACGGCCGCGGCACTCGCGGGCAAGATGCCCGCGCCACCTCGGCGGCCTCAGGAGGGCAAGGCGGTGAGGGTGCGCTTGCGGCCGGTGAAGTGGGCGAGTTGCGAGAAGCCGTTGGCCAGCAGCAGCGGCACGGCCTGGTCGAAATAGCGGCCAAGCTCCGACGGCGCGTGTGCGTCGCTGCCCAGCGTGACGGGCACGTTGCGGCGCGAAAGCTCCGCCAGCAGCGAGGGCGAGGGGTACATCTCCTTGACCGGCTTGTCCAGCCCGGCCGTGTTGACCTCGAAGCAGATATCCGCTTTCACCATCGTGTCGGCGAACTCGGCGTGCAGGTGATCGAAGGCCTGGCTGGGACGGAAGCCGAACTTCTTGATCACGTCGCAGTGCCCGATGATGTCGAAAAAGCCCGTCTTGGCGGCGTCGCAGGCGGTGCGGAAATACCAGGTGTAAATCTCCAGCAGGTCCACGCGGTGGTAAGGCTCGGTGAACTTGGGGTGATCGAACGCCCATTCCTTCAGGAAGTGCACCGACCCGATGACGTAGTCGAACGGATAGTTCCCCAGCATGCGGCGGATCAGGTCCTCCTGGCCGGGGATGTAGTCGCACTCGCCGCCAAACTTCACGGCGATCTGCGAGCGGTACTCGTCGCGCAGCGACATCAACTCGCGAGAGAACAGCTCGAGCTCTTTTTCAGTCAGATTGATCTTCTCATCAATGGGGATCGGCACGGGCAGGTGTTCGGAGAAACCGATCTCGCCCAGGCCGATCTCGATGGCCCGCTCGATGTAATCGCGTATTTCCCCCGTCGCATGCCCGCACCAGCGCGTGTGTACGTGGTAGTCCTGAAGTTTTGCCATGTCAATCACGATGCATTCTAGCCACGGTCTGTGTGAATCAAAGGCCGGGCGGCTTTTCTTTCACCACAAAGGACACAAAGAACACGAAGAACGCACGGATGAGAACTATTCGCTCGGCTGCGAAGCGTCCTTGGCCAGTTCTTATTGCCAGGCCTTCACTCGCGGATCGTCGGCAGCCCCAACCTGGTCGGCGTCATGAAACGTTCAAGTCTGCAGCGCAGACGAATGCTCGGTGATGTGCCGCTCGCGCCAAACGCCGGCGAAGTAGCCGACAGCCAGGCACGCAATCAGTGCTGCCGCAATTACCATTTCTTTGTGTTCTTTGTGCCCTTTGTGGTGGAATCCGTTCACTCCCCGAACGGCATCTCGGGGGTCCAGACGCCGGTGGCGTTCTGGGCGGTGTAGACCTGGAAGCCGAGGTAGTTGCCGAAGGCCTCCCACAGAACGTTGCCCACGCGGCTGCGGTTCATGGCCACGTGATGCGGGAAATGCCTCAGCAGGACGTTCTTGTACAGCGACTGGATGCCGGGGATCCTCACCCAGCCGTAACCGCCGAAGGTCTGGGCGTCAGTCGGTTCGACCGCACCCTGGGCCAGCATGACCTTGGGCGTGCCCGCATTGTCCTGCGTGGCGCGGCAGAGCGTGACGGGCCCGTCCTGCATGACGAATTCGACGACGCCCATGGCGTTGTCGCGCCCGGTCGTGCCGGCGATGATCTCCTGGCAGCCCATCTTCGGCGGCGTCTTGGCCCAGGAGGTCGGGAACACGCCGCAGTGCCAGCAGTTCACCAACTCGGGGTCGTTGTTGTGCAGGTTGTTCCAGTCGGCCAGGGCACTGGGCGCCCCGCTGGCCAACTGCAGCGCGTGCATCGACAGCGTTCCCATCATGTCCGACTCGCACGCGCACGGGATGCCGCGGTCGTCGAAGCGGCTCATCGTCGTGCACGAGCAGATGCCCAGGTTCGCCTGCATGCTCGTCCAGCACTGGATGCCCAGGGCGTCGAGCTGCTTGTCGGCGATGAACTTCTTGAGGAACAGCTCGAACTTCGCGATCTTCTCCAGGATCGGCTCGGCCACGGCGGAGCAATCGATGCCCTTCTTCATGTCGGCCACCACGCGCCGCACGGCCGCATCGGTCTTCATGGCGTTGACGGCGCCGAAGGCCTCCGAAAGGTCGAGCGACACGATGGTCACGCCCAGTTGCTGCATGGCCCGCTCGCTGTAGCGGCAGGTCCAGAAACCGTCCGGCCGGGCGCCGACCTGGCCGTAGCGGGCGTTGCGGATGCCGCCGACCACGCGGCAGACGGCCGCGAACCGTGCGATCGTGCCGCGGAAGCTTTCATCGTCGGGATAGCAGATGGGCACCTCGGGCACCGAATACGCCACGCCGATCTGCCTCAGCGCATCGCCGATGCTCAGCAGGCCGCAGAAGCTGTCGCGACGGCTGGTGGTGGGCTTGAGGACTTCCTCTTCCTGGCAGCCGACGATCAGCACCGGCACGTGCAGGCCGGATTCCTTGATCGCCAGGGCCACGCCCTGCTCGTCGCCGAAGTTGACGGCCGAGACGAGGATGCCGTCGACCTTCTCGTCGCGGAACAGCCGCCCCACCTTCAGCGCCTCCTCGAGCGACTCGACGCAGCCGACCTTGGTATCCTTGCTGGAGGGCACGACGACGCCGACGCCCGCTTCCTTCAAGACGCCGATGGTCTTGCTGCGCATCTCCGCCGCGAGCTTGTCCGAAAAGAAACCGCGATTCGCCGGAATGAACCCGATCTTGACCTTCTTCGCCAGCATGATCTGTGTCTCCTGGGGATTGATTTGGACTTGATCGCATATCATCCACCCGCCCGGAGGAGAAATGCAAGGCGAAAACCGCAATCACGGGGTGACGGTGGCCTGGGACTCGCCGAAGGTGACGATGCGGTCGCGGCCGCGGGCCTTGGCGGTGTACAGAGAGCGGTCGGCCATGGCGACCAAGGCGTCGGCGCTGGTGGGATGGTCGGCGTGAAGGCTGGCGATGCCGACCGACATGGTCAGCGGCGAGTGCAGGCGGTTGTCCTTGCCCGAGACAGCCGCCAGCTCGGTCCGCATGCGGTCGGCGACGGCGCTGGCCCGCTCGACGGAGGTGTGCGGCAGCAGCAGGACGAACTCGTCCCCGCCGTAGCGGGCCGCGAGATCGCTGCGGCGAAGCGAGGATTGGATCACCCCGGCCGTCATCACCAGCAGGTCGTCGCCCACCTGGTGGCCCAGCGTGTCGTTGAGTCGCTTGTAGTAATCGAGGTCGCACATGCAGCAGGCAAGGTCGAACTGGTATCGCACGGCCTGCTCATACTGCCGCTGCAGCACGTCGCTGAAGTGGCGGCGGTTGGCCAGGCCCGTGAGGTGGTCGGTGGTGGCCATCGTCTGCAGTCTCTCGAGCGAATCCTCGAGCTGGAGGTTTTTGACGCGAAGCTCGTCGAGCATGGCCTCGAGCTCGCCGTGGAGGCGGCGGTTCTCGCGCTGCACCTCGTGGATGCGAAGGTTCTTGTCCACCAGGATCGGCAAGGCAAAGAGGAAGTCGCCCTTCTTGACGACGTAGTCCTGCGCGTCGCGGCGGATGGCGTCCGAAGCGGTGGCGAAGACGTTCTCGCCCGTCACCAGCATCACCGGGATGTCGCAGCGGCGGACGATCCGCTCCAGCAGTTCGAGCCCGTCCATGTCCGGCAGGTGATAGCCCTGCAGCACGATGTCGAACCGCTGGAGATCCTGGGCGAGACAATCGGCGGCCGTGCCCACGCCGACCACATTGCCCTTCCCCTCCTCGCCATAGCGAGCCGCGAGGGTGCGGCAGATGAGTTCGCGCTGCGTGGCGTCCTGGTCCACCACCAGGATTCGAGGATGACTCAGGTTTTGATTGCTCATAGTGGCACGCGAGAGGGGACGCATTCCTGCGACACCTCTATAGTAACAATACGATCCATCCGGGACAAAGACATGTGGATCGTGAACTGATGATTCGTAATGCGGCGGGCGCCATGCCGAAGTTTACCCGCCGCGGCGGGCGTCGCGTTGTGTGCGACGCGCCGGCACGCCTCGGCCGAGCGAGAGGGCACGCCTGCTCAGGCCGCCCCGCCCGTCCGTGGCGGCGGCCTTGGAAGGCCGCCACCCCTCAAACTGGGAAGCCGCTACCCCTTGAACTGGGAAGCCGCCACCCCTTGAATAAGGATATGCTGCAGCACCATCCGCGTTTTCTTGCATGGCGTTTGATGGATTTCACTTGTCAAAAAACGGTTCACATGTTATAAAAGACACGTTCGAAGAAGGAATCTGCTCACGTGCAGTATGCTCTTGATCTCGGTGGCCCGCTCAGGCTGTCGAGGAATGAAAGTCGGAGGATCTAGCGTGCCGTCTACTGCGGACAGCTCACCGCAGGTGGGACACCCTAGCTATTCCCTCGTTGGAGCTAGTGCTTTATTCCAACAGGTCTTAGCTGTGGTGGACGCCGTCGCCACAAACGACTGCGTTGTTCTCCTGGAAGGTGAATCCGGGACCGGTAAAGAACTACTGGCTCGGCGAATACATCAGAACTCGGCCCGCAAGAACGGACCCTTCATCCCCGTTAATTGCCCCGCGATCAGCGAATCCCTTTTCGAAAGCCAGTTTTATGGCCATGTCAAGGGCGCATTCACCGGCGCCAATACCGACACGCTGGGCGTCGTGCGGGCGGCCGATAGCGGCGTCCTGATGCTGGACGAGGTCGGCGAACTGCAACTCCATCTGCAACCGAAACTTCTGCGCCTTCTTCAGGAGCGGGAAGTCACTCCCGTCGGCGCCAGCCGCCCCGTTCCGGTCAACGTGCGATTCATCGCTGCCACCAATCGAAGTCTGGCCAAGTCGGTGGCTGAGAATACTTTCCGCAGCGACCTTTACCATCGGCTCAACATCGTCCGCATCGTCGTGCCGCCCTTGCGCAACCGCCCCGAGGACGTCGAGCCGCTGCTGGACTTCTATCTTGATGACTACGCCCAGCAGTACCACATGCCCCGCCGCGTCCTGAGCCAGCGTCTCCGCACGCAGCTGGCCGAATACCCCTGGCCGGGAAATGTCCGCGAACTGTGCGGCTACGTCGAGCGGCTCTACGCAGCCAACCTGCCGCCGATGCCGCCGACGATGAGCGTTTGGGATGACGGCTACACCTCGACGCCTCGCCCGATCGACCCCGCGCCCGACCGCATGGCCCCGGTGGACAACCTCCCCGTCTGCTGCAGCCTGGCCGAGGCCGAGGCCAAGGTCATCAAGCAGGCGCTCGAACTCACCGACTTCAACCGCTCCGCCGCGGCCAAGCTGCTCGACATCCACCGCAGCACACTCATCCGCAAGATGCGCACGCTGGGCCTGGGCGACGACAACTAGCCAAAGTCGCATAGAGGCGGACCCGCGTTCTGGAGACTGTCCCTTCTGCATTCGTCCGCACCTGGGGCACAGGCGCGCTGGGAAACCGCTTGCCGATCCCCCCTGCCACGGTAGAATCGCCGCAAAGGAATCCCCATGCCTCGTCACCTGTTGATCCAAGCGGGCCTGTTCCTGCTGCTGTCCTCGCCGATGATGGGACAAACCACCAAGGCGATCGAGAGCATGACCACCGCGGCGAAGAACGACGGTGAACGAGCCCGGATGATTCTCTCCCTCGCCCGCCAGGCCACGGATCCCAACCGCAGGCTCATTCTGCTTGAGCAGGCCGCCGACTACGGAACCCGCCGCCCCATGACCACCGCCGGCCGCGGCGCCGCTGACGACGCCTTGAATCAACTGGCATCGCTGGACGCCGCCCGCGCGATCGAGCACACGCAGCGCCGGCTGGAACTGTGCCGCTCCTGGGCGGTGTCGGCCTCGACTCCCGAGGACAAGCAGGCCGCGGCCCGGCGACAGTTGGGGGCGATGATGGCGTTGGCCCGCATGCTCGAGGCGAGGGGCGGATATGACGAGGCATCCGCCCTGTACCGTCAGGCCATCGGCATCACAGACTCATTCAACCTGTTGAGCGTCAAGGAGGTTGTCGACGCCGACCTGCTGCGCGCGCGGGCCATGTCCGACGCCGTCAAGGCGGTCGAGGCCTTGCGCGCCAAGGCGAAGGACAACCCCGACGCCAACACGCGCGGGGCGATCGTGACGCTGCTGGCCGGCCATCTCGATGACCCCAACGCCGCGGCCTCGTACGCCTCGGCCGACCTGGCCGAACCCTATCGCTCGTGCTGTCCGCTGCTGGGCGCACTGGACAAGCTGTCGGCCAGCGATTGCATGAAGCTGGCGACGTTCTATCAGAAGGGGTTGGCGCCGCATGTGCCCGTGCCGCTGCGGCCGCGGCTGGAAGAGCGACAACTGGCCCTGTATCGCCAGGTGCTGGCGAGCGAGGCGCCAGACGATCTGTCAGCGCAGGCTCGCGTGGCGCTGGAGGCATTGGAGGATGCGCGGGCGCAGCGCGTGATGAAGCCCCGCCCGGACGTCGTGCAGCTTTCGAAACGTCTGGCGGCCTTGCCGGAAGCCAAGCGGCTCGACGGACTGAAGGCGGCCATGAGGCAGTCCAACGGCAACATCGATGTCGAGATCCAATCGGTGTCCAAGGCGCTCGATATGCTTCGGATCGATGACGACAACGGAGGCCTGGTTACTTTGGAGCCGCTGTACGGCTGGCCGCTGACGTCGATCACGCTGTCGTCGTGCCTGAGCCTCCAGACCCTCGACGGACTGCAAGGATCGAGGAAACTGACCGGCATGGTCGTCCGCTACTGCCCCTCGCTTGGGACGCTGGTCCACCTCAAGGGCGTGCCGCTGGAGACGCTGGAACTGATCACGGCCACCAACCTGTCGTCGCTGGAGGGACTCAAGGGCGCACCGCTGAAGTCGGTGATCATCGCCGGCGCGCGACAACTGGCCGACATCTCGCCTCTGGCGGGGGCTCGTCTGTGGCGGCTGGAGTTGGACGGTTGCCCGGCGATCACCGACCTCACGGCCCTCAAGAGCCAGCCGCTGGAGCGTCTGAGCCTCGTGGACGCCGCGGGCCTCCGCAGCTTGTCGCCCCTCAAGGGCATGCCGCTCAAGAACGTCCTGCTCCGCGACTGCGTTTCGCTCCTGAGCCTCCAGGGGCTGGAGGAAGCACCGCTGGAAGAACTTGTCCTGACGCGATGCCGCTCGATCAAGGACCTGTTGCCGCTGAAGGACTGCAAGACGCTCCAGGTGCTCGACCTGTCCGGCTGTGCCGCCCTGACCACGCTGGAGGGGCTGGACGGCCTGCCCATCAAGAAGCTCTACATCCAGGGGCTCAAGCTGGTCAGCGCTGCCGGCATCGAGAGCCTTCCGCTGGAGGAGATTCACGGCGTCGCATCGCTGTCCAAGGAGGATCGCCAGCGACTCGACAAGATCACCACGCTTAAGAAGGTCGTGGAGTAGCGCGAACACCGACCAGACGAGACGAGGCGGGCGGATTTCACGCATTCGCCTTCGTGGTCGCGCTGGCGCTCACTCGCCCCACCACCTCAAGGAAACAATCGGCCATGTGCGCCGCGGTGTATCGCTGCACTATGGCGGCCCTGCCGGCCGAAGCGAGGGACGCGCGGCGGGCGGGGTCCAGCAGCAGGTCGGCCAGGGCCGCCGCCAAGGCAGGCACATCCAGCGGCGGCACGAGCACCATGCCGCCGGTATCACGGGCGAGTTCCCCGAACGCGCCGTGATCGAAGCCCACGAACGGCACGCCGGCGGCGAGCCCCTCGAGCACGTAGATGCCCTTGGGCTCGGGGTAACGCGTGGGCACGCACAGGACGTCGGCCGCCTGCAGCAGCCCAGCCTTGCCCGCGCGGTCCACTTCACCAATCAGATCGATCCAATCACGTCGGGCAGCGGCCTGGGAAGGCCGCCACGCTGGACGCTGCGACCCTGAAGGCGGCCGCTCTGCCGGCAAGGCCGTCGGCGGCGAGGAATCGCCACTCGCCAGCCCATCCAGCCAGCGCTGGCTGCCGGGCGGGGCGTATCCCCCGGCGACCAGCCTCGCATCCTCCAAGCCCGGCCGCTGCCGCACCAGCGCCATCGTATCGACCAGCAGGTCCAGGCCTTTCTCGGGGCACAGCCGCGCCAGGTATGCCACCGTCGGCGGCCCGGCGTGGGCGTGTAGCGCAGGCGGCAGATCCTCGGCCACGATGCCGGGGGGCACCACCGCAATTCGCTCGCGCGGCAGGGCGAACCGCGTCGCGGCGTGGTCGGCGTAATACTCGCTGGTGGCTACGAAGAGGCTCACGTGCCGCGCCCCCGCCGCGATCAGTTCATCCACCCGCCGCCGGTAAGACTCGGGCAGTGCGTCCAGGAAAAGGTCCTCGCCCGTAAGTTCGCACACGACCCTGCACGATAGTTCCCGGGCGATCGGCTCGGCCAGGCCCAGAAACATCAGGTTGGGCAGGCTCAGCACGTCGGGGCGAAACTCGCCGCGGAGGTAGTCGATCAGCGTGCGCAGCTCGGCCCGCTGGCGGCCTTGGGGACCCTGGAGAATGCTCACCGTCATCGCCCCGAGGCGATCGGGCGAGGCGTTGGCCGCCCCTGCCGTGAGCCACCGCAGCAGCCCCCGGCCATTGAGCAGTCGCCGGACCGCCGCAGGCAACAGGCCAAACGCCCGGCTGATCTGCTGGAGGTACACGTTGGCCCCGCCCATGAAGACGCGCGGCTCGCTGCAATCGGTTTCATCGGTGCGCAGCGGCGTGAACAGCGGCAGCAGCCGCACGTCCTGGCCGCGCAGCCGCAGCGCGCCGGCCAGCGTGTTGTCACGCATGCAGCTTCCGCAATACATTCCGCCGGCCCCCGCAGCCAGGATGGCGATCTTCATAGCGCGATTATACACCGCCGTCGCCGCCGGCGGAGGTTCGGGGGCAACTCGTCATCAGGTATTCGACATTGCCCGTGGCGGGCACTACAATCTGCGGCATGGGCGATGAGTTGCCATTTTTTGACCCGGCCAAGGCCAAGGGCCCCCGGCGCGGGCCCGATGCAGGCGAGGACGTCACGGGCGAGTTCGTGGCGGCCTCCGCGCGCGCGGCGGCCAAGGGCGTGGGCGCCGGGGCGCCGCCGCTGACGGTGTCGGCCATGGTCGCGCAGATCAAGGGGGCGCTGGCTGAGGCGTTTCCCGAGAGGGTCCACGTCATCGGTGAGGTCAGCGGGCTCAAGGCGCATTCCTCCGGGCACCTGTACTTCCGCCTCAAGGATGCGGGCGCCGCCGTCGACGCGGTGATGTTCCGCAGTGCCGCCGGGCGGCTCAAGTTCCGCCCTGCCGACGGCATGGAGGTCGTCGCCGAGGGCCGCGTGGATGTGTACGAGGCCCGAGGCCAGATGCAGTTCTACGTAGAGCGGATGACGCCCAAGGGGGCGGGCGCCCTGGAGGTCGCCTTCCAGCAGCTTCGCGAGAAGTTGCAGCGCGAGGGCCTGTTCGACCCCGCCGCCAAGATCGCCATCCCCCGCTACCCCCGCGCGATCGGCGTGATCACCAGCCCCACCGGCGCCGCCGTCCGCGACATTCGCAAGATTCTTTCCACCCGCTGGCCGGCCGCCACCGTGTACCTCGCCCCTGCCCTGGTGCAAGGCGAAGGGGCGGCTGACAGCATCGCCGCCGCCATCGCCATGATGGACGCCGCCGCCCAGCGCCTGGGCATCGACACCCTCATCGTCGGCCGGGGCGGCGGCAGCCTCGAAGACCTCTGGGCCTTCAACGAAGAGGCCGTCGCGCGAGCGATCTTCGCCTGCCGCACGCCCATCATCAGCGGCGTCGGCCACGAGGTCGATGTCACCATCGCCGACCTTGTCGCCGACCTTCGCGCCCCCACCCCGACCGCCGCGGCGGAGATGGCGACCCCGGACATCGTCGAGGTGCGGCGGCACGTGTCCCAACTATCGGGCCGGCTGCAGCGCGCGATGGCCGACGACGTGGCCGCCGCGTCGCATGCCCTGCGATCGGCCATGCGGAGCGTTGTCTTCCGCGACCCGCTGCACCGTGTGCGCTCGATGGCGCAGCGGCTGGATGAACTGACCCACCGCCTGACGGGCGGACTGCGGCACCAGTTGTCGCAGGGGCGCGGGCGGCTGGAGAGCCCGGCGCGGCGGCTGGCGGCGCTTCACCCGGCCCGACTGCACGAACGTGCCTGCTCGCGGATCGCCGATTTGCTGGGGCGCCTCCGATGGATGCTGGGCGCCCGGAGCAAATCCGACGGCGACAAATTGGCGGCCATGTCCGCACGACTGGCCGCAGCGGATCCGCGTCACATCGCGGCCGCCGCCAAGGGTCACCTGGCGAACCTGGCGTCTCGGCTGCAATGGGCGCTGGGTGCCCGCAGCAAGGTGGCGGGAGACAAGCTGGCCGCGGTCGAGGGGCGCCTGGGGGCGATGCATCCGCGCCACCCGCTGTCGCTGGCGACGGGCCGACTGGACGCCATCGAACGGCAGCTCAAGAGCCTGGACTATCACAGCGTGCTGGGACGCGGTTTCAGCATCACCCGCGGCCCCGGCGGGCAGATCCTCCGCACGACGGCCGACGTAGCGCCGGGCGACCGGATCGAGACGGAGTTGGCCGAGGGCACGATCGCCTCGATCGTCGATGGTTCGGGGACTCCGCGTCCTCAAGCCCCTCCTCCGGCCCCGCCGCGCGTCCGGCGCAAGCGAGTCGAAGAGGACGAACCGGGGTTGTTTGACTGAGCGCACAACGCGGATCGGGGCGGCGGTCCTGAGCCTGCCGTCAGGGCGCGTTCGAAACGTTCCTCGACAGCAGGTCGTTGTAGCTGCGAACCAGTTCCTCAAGGATCCTGTTCTCGTCGAAGTACTGCTCGGCGCGCTGTCGAGCGGCGCGGCTGAGGGTCTCGCGAAGCTCGGGATCATCGTGCAGCTGCTTCATCGCCGCTGCCAGAGCGACCGGGTCGCGGACGGGGACGATCAGCCCGGTCTGGCCGCCGGCAACGGCCTCGCGGCAGCCGCGGATGTCGGTGACGATCACCGGCAGTTGCGACGCGCACGCCTCCATCACCGAAACGGGATAGCCCTCGCGATGGCTGGGAAGCACAAACGTGTCCATCGCCGAAAGCAGCCTCGGCACGTCGGAACGCATGCCGGCGAAACGGCAGTGGCTCTCGATGCCCAGGCGCCGCACCACGTCCATGTTCACCCCGTCCAAACGGCTGTCGTCGATGGGTCCCACGTGAAGCAGCCACGCGTTGGGGCAGGTCTTGCGGACTTCGGCGAAGGCTTCGAACAGCTCGACGAATCCCTTCTCCTTGACCATCCTGGCGACGATGCCGAAGACGAAGGCGTCCTGGGGGATGTTCAATTCTTCCCGGATGGCGAGGCGGTTCTCCGGCGAGGTCTGCGGACTGAACCGTTTGAGATCGATACCAACGACCATCCAACTGAGCTTCTCGGGGGGCAGGTAGGTGTGGCGCCAGAAGTACTCGATGTCTTCCTCGCTGACGCAGAACACGCGGTGGGCCAGGCTGCAGGCGAGCACCTCCATGGCCTTGAACATCCAGCGTGTGATGGGATTGGTCTGGCTGACGAAGAACAGGCCGTGCACGGTGTTGACACGGACAGGCACGCGCGCCAGCCATGCCGCCAACTGCCCCAGGAAGGCAGCCTTGGGCGTGTGGGTGTGTATGATCTGGAACCGGTGGCTTCGCAACAGGCGGTAGAGCTGCCACAGAGCCTTGAGGTCCTGCCAAGAGTCCATGCCGCGGGTGAAACCGACGTTGTGGATCGTCAGGCCGCTCTTGGCGACCTCGCGCGAGTCCTCGTCGTCGGCGCAGACGCCGCACACGTGGTATCCACGCTGGGCAAGGGCAGACATCTGGCGGGTGAAGAAGCATCGTATCGTCAGCCCCACCGTGGTCACGACGGCCAGCGACGGGTGGGCCGGCGGCGCCGAAGGCGGCTTGGGCGTCTCGGTCACGAGGGGGAGCTTGGGCCGGAACACCCGCTTGGCCGCCGCCCGCCTGAAGCGGATGCTATCTGTTGTCGGCGGCTTGCCGGCGTCTGCGGCGAAGGTCTGTTGAATGACCTCGGCCAGCGGCGCGAACCGGAAGCTGTCCAACAGCATCTCCAATTTCGGGGCGACCGTGCCGCGATTGTTACACTGGCCGGCGTGGCGGAGGCGGGCCCTCAGCGGGCCGTCCGCCAGCATCTGGCGAAATTCCGCGGGGCCTTCGGTGGTGTCGGTCTCGTAGGGGTGCAGGTAGACAATCGTCGGGCGGTTCTGGCAGATGTGCTGCATCGACCATCGCGTGTACCACAGGGGAAAATGCCTCAGGTACCCGCCCCCGCAGGCGGGCACGGCCCGGCCCATGAACCGCACGATCGACAGCGGGGCCTCGATGATGCTGCGGCCGTCGGGAAGCTCGACGCGGCGGATGTCGAGCGGGAAGCCCGGCCAGCCATACCGCCGCCCGCCGAAGGGGAAGATGCTGCTGTCGTACAGGAAGCCCTCGCCGGCCAGAACGCTCAGGGCCCAGGGCGTCTCGAGGCCGATGGAAAACACCGGCGCCCTGTGGCCGACGACCGGCCGCCCGATCTGGTCTTCCAGCAGTTTCTTGGCGTCGCCGACCTCGGCTGCAAACTGCCTCGCCGTCAGGCGAAAGACCTGGTGATGGTTGAACCCGTGCACGCCGATCTCATGCCCCGCTGCCGCCAGGCGCGGCGCCAACTGCGGGTGCGCCTTGGCCACGTTGCCCAGGATGAAGAACGTGCCGCGCACGTTCCGCCTGGCCATCATGTCCGTCATCACCGCCGTCGATCGCAGCACCTCATCGCCCATCGACAGCGACTTGCCCAGGTGTTCGCGCGCGAAGAGCTGGTAATAGTCCTCCACGTCGATAGTAATGGCGTTGACGTGAGATTTCTTTCTCATGGCAGGCCTTGGCTGATCATGGGGCCCAGGATCCGCGTGGCCCACAAGGGCAGCTTCTTCCACAGCTCGGTCTTGCGCTGGTACTTGGGGTTGTCCACCGTCGCCGTCGACAGCGTCGTGCCGGGCTTGACCCAGTATTGGTAATTCAGTTCCACCGGCGACGAGCCCCACTGTTCCTTGAACTTGTGCGTGTTGCTGTTGACCGTGGTGCGGCCGAAGTCGAACCATCGATCCCCGCCCCGGCAGCAGTGTTCCAGGACCGACCAGTATAGGAGGTGGTTGGGGCACAACGGATTGAACTCGACCAGGGTGGCGGCCCAGGGGATCTCGCAGAAGCCGTTGCAGGACATAATGAAGGCCGCCGCGATGGTCTGCTCGTCCTTGCGGGCGACGAAGACGCGGCTGCCCTGCGGGAACTCGCTCAGGATGCCCTGCATGAGTTTTCGTGGATAGGCCGGGCTGCCCAATTGGCGCATGCGGATGGTGTAGACGCCGTAGAAATCATTCAGCAGTTCAGCCCCGCCGCCAGCGGTGACGATGCCGGATTTCTGTGCCTTGCGCACCTGGTTCCGCACCTTGGCGTCCAGGGCCTCCCACAGCGCCGCGGGGTCCGCCGGAAGGGGCAGGTGCATGCACAGCTTGCCCGGCCGCGGCTGAAGATCGTATGGAAGTGCGTTGATGCCTCGGAATTCGATCGAGCGGCACCCGCTTCGCCCGGCCAGTTCAGTTGCCCGCCGGTACAGCGCGTCCTGCGCGTCGGCCGATTCGGCCAGGATCCCGCCATAATTGCTGAAGGCCTGCGAGATCATGCGGTCGCCGAACAGCCGGCTGCGGACGCGCGTCAGCGGCAGCACGCCGCGGACGGTGTCGCCGTCGCGGGCGACGAGGTAATGGGGCTCATATCCGAACGTGCGGCCGAGCATCTCGCTCCAGCGGGGCAGCAGGCTGACTCGGCACTGCGGCTGCGCCTTGACGAACGCCTCCACCTGGGGATCGTCGGCCTCGAGGACTTGCACATTCATTGGCATATTGTATCCGCTTCGCTACAGCGAAGTAAACCGCGCCACGCGCTTGACCAGCGCCGCGGCGCCCCGGGCCTGCTCGACCGACACGTCCAGGCCCGTGGGAAGATGAATTTCACGCTCGAAAAGCTGCTCGGCGCGCGGACAGTGGCTGACCGCGTAGCCGTACCGCGCGGACGACGGCGGCGCGACATGCACCGGCAGGCGGCCGAACCACGTCGCCACCGGCAGGCGCGCCCGCCGGGCCGCCTCGAGCACCTCGATCTTGTTCTCGACCCAGACGGGGACGGCCCACAACGGGCGGCCGCTCGAGTGGGGATGCACCGTCCAGCCGCCGAGTTCGCTGATGTATATTTCGGACAGACGGCGGCGGTGCTGCAGGTTCTCCCCCCACCGCTTCATCTGCGGCAGGCCCAGGCACGCCTGAATGTTCAGACCCGGCGCGAGATAATCATCCGGCATGCGCTCGTCGTACTCGGCCGCACTGGTCGTGCCTCTCACCAGCCCCCATCCCTGGGCGCGGCGATAGGCGGCGGCGATGGCGTGACGCGTCCACGGCCGCACCACCAGCGAATAGGCCAGCAGTTGCACCGCCAAAGAACGAGCCCGGCGGCCTTGGCCGGCGGCCCTGAAGCCATCGCGGATCAGGCGGCACCGCTGGGCCAAGGAGGCATCCTCGAACGTCGCCATCCCGCCTAGGCCGGTCGAAAAGGGCTTGCTCCACTGCGTGCTGTAGAAGGCGGCCGATCCCGGCGAGGTCACCGGCAGCGACGCGTCGCAGATCAACTGGCAGCGATCCTCCAGCATCACAGCCCCGCCGGCGACGGCGCCGATTTCCGCCATCGGCAGTTCACAACCGTACGTGTGCTGGCAGAGCACTGCCCGCGTGCGCGGCGTCATGGCCGCGGCGATCGTCTGCGGCGAGACGTTGGGGCTGCCCTCGGCGACGTCGGCGTATCGGAGGACGGCCCCTGCGAAGCGGACGGCCGCCGGCACCATCTCGCAGGTGTAGGCCGGCACAACGACCTCGTCCCCGGGCTGCAGATCCAGGGCCTTGAGCAGCGTCCACAGCGCCACCCGCCCGCGCCAAAAGGCAAGCGCCTCCGTCGTGCCATCGCCCAGCAACGTCTGCGCGAACGCCCGCTCATAGGCCGCGACACGGTCGTTGCCGGCGGCCAAGCCCGGCCGGGCGATCAGGGATAGCAGTGTCGCGACTCGACCCATCAGCTCGCTTTCTTCACAAGGGATTGCCCGGCTCGCCGCCGTGACGGAGTTCGGGGGATACATTCTTTTCGGCCAACAGCAGGCGGTACATTCGCTCGACACGTCGGAAGACGTCGCGTTCGTCGAAGAGCTCACGAGCCCGCCGGCGGGCCGCGGCGCCGTACGCCTGACGCAGGTCGTCATTCGTCAGCAGTGAGTCAATCGCCGCCGCCAGCGCTGCCGTGTCGCCCAGGGGCACAAGCAGCCCTGTGACACCGGGGCTGACCACCTCGCGGCAGCCGCGGACGTTCGTGGCGATCGTCGCCAGCCCCATCGCGTGCGCTTCCATCAGGAAGCGAGGGTAACCCTCGTAATGCGACGGCAGCACGGCCAGGTCCGCCGCGTGCAGCAGTTGCGGCACATCCTCCCGCCGCCCCAAAAAGCGGGCCCACGGCAGATTCATCAGCCCCAAGGCGACGGGGTCGAATGTCGCCACGCGCTCCTCATCGCCGGGGCCGACCGAAAGCAGGCGAGCGTTGGGCTGCCCCGGCAGGAGGCGTTTCATGGCCTCGCACAGTTCGTAGTAGCCCTTGTCGCGCGCCAGGCGGCCGACGATGACCACGACCTTGTCGTCGGGCCCAAAGCCCAGCTCCGCGCGGACTCGCTGGCGGTCGGCTGGCGTGAACCGCGCCGGGTCGTAGCGCGACAGATCGATCCCGTTGCCCAGATGCTCCACGTGCCTGCACCGCGAGCCGATGCCCTCGGCCGCGGCGGTCGCAATGTCCTCGCGGCTCTGGGAGAGGATGGCGTCGCTGGACAGCGCCGCCGCGCGTTCTACCTGTATCAGCACGTGCCGCGCAACGCGGCTCATGTTGTCATGGAAGAAGAACCCGTGGACCGTCTGGAGCACCACCGGGCATCGCGCCAGCCGCCCCGCCAGCTGACCCCACAACACCCCGTTGAGCGTGTGGCCGTGAACGATGTCGATCCGCTCGCGGCGAAGGATGGCCGCCATCCTCGCCAGCGAGACCAGGCTGGTCAGCGGCGATGGCTTACGCGGCAGGGGCACGGGGTAGACGGGGATGCCCTGCTGCTCGATCGTGCGGCGATTGGGGCCTGCCGAACAGATCACCCGCACGTCGAAGCCCTCGCCCTTGAGATAGAGCAGCTGGTTCATCAGCAGGCGCATGACGCTCGAGTCGATGGCGGTGATGTGCACCACGCGCGGGCGCGCGGGGCGAGGCTGTGTCACGTCGCTGTCGGTCATGTGGATACGATGGTCCTGTAAGTGCCTATAGAGTCATCGGCATTACGCGGGCGGTCCCATAAGAGCCGCGCATTGCGTTGCGCGACTTCCAACCCTGGCAAAGGTGAAAGGCGTATGATACTTTAGCCGATAAAGTCATATCGCTTCATCTGCTGCCGCGGTTCACTCGCGGCGAAACGAAACGTAACGGACAGGCAAGCGGCGGCCTTCCCAGGCTGCCACCATCGTGGAGACAATCGAATGCGTATCGCAATCATCGGAGCCGGCTACGTTGGACTGGTCGCCGGCGCCTGCTACGGCAGCACAGGCAACACCATCACGTTCATCGACGCCGAGCCGAGCCGCATCGACATGCTCCGCCAGGGGCAGTTGCCCATCTATGAGCCCGGCCTGGCCGAGATGCTCGCCGAGGGCGTCCGTGCCGGTCGCGTCCATTACACCACCGAGATGACGCCGCTGGCCGACGCCGAGATGATCGGCATCGCCGTGGGCACCCCCTCGGCGCCCGATGGTTCGGTGGACATGTCCTTCATCGACGCCGCCGCCCGCCAGATCGGCCAGAACATCCGCGACTACTGCCTGGTCGTCATGAAGAGCACCGTTCCCGTCGGCACGCACAAACGCGTGTCGGACATCATCCGCTCAATCACGCAGGTGCCCTTCGATTACGTGAGCAACCCGGAGTTCCTCAAGGAGGGCTCGGCCGTCGATGACTTCCTCATGCCCGACCGCGTGGTGATCGGCACCACCAGTGACAAGGCCCGCAAGATCATGCAGCACGTGTACTCGCCGTTCATGCGCCGCGGCAACCGCGCGATGTTCATGGACCCCACCAGTGCCGAACTCACCAAGTACGCCTGCAATGCGATGCTCGCGACGCGCATCAGCTTCATGAACGAGATGGCCCGCCTGGCCGAGGCCGTCGGTGCCGACGTCGAGGCGATCCGCCAGGGCATGGGCTCTGACAACCGCATCGGCCGCTCGTTCCTGTTCCCGGGTTTGGGCTACGGCGGCTCGTGCTTCCCCAAGGACGTGCTGGCCCTGATCCACACGGGCAAGGCGCACGGCGTGGGCATGAGCATCGCCCGGGCCGTGCACGACATCAATCAATCGCAGGGCGAGGTACTGCTGGCCAAGATGGAACGCTACTTCAAGGGCGATTTCGCGGGCAAGCGATTCGCGATGTGGGGCCTGGCCTTCAAGCCCCGCACCGACGACATGCGCGAGGCCCCTTCGGTGAAGGTGATCCGCCGCCTGCAGGAGCGCGGGGCCAAGCTGGCCGTGCACGATCCGCAGGCCAACGCCGCCGCCCGCCGCGTGCTGGGCGACACGGTCGAGTATTTCGACGACACCTACGGCCCGCTCCAGGGCGCCAGCGGCCTGATCATCTGCACCGAGTGGATGGAGTTCCGCACCCCGGACTTCAAGCGGATGGCCGAGTTGATGGTCACCCCCGTCGTCTTCGACGGCCGCAACCTCTACGACGCCGAATACGTCAACCAGGTCGGCATCGATTACTTCTGCATCGGTCGCCCCGACGCCCTGGCGAAGCGAGGGTAACGAAGGATCCCGGCTGAGAACAAGCGTGGCGACCCTCAAGGTCGCCACGTTCGTTTCTGCAAACAGCCGTTTCTTGGTCGATCTCGCGAATCGACGCCGATCTATTTCTTCTCCACCACCGCGCGCAGGGCGGTGTAGTGCTGGAAGCGGCGGGCGTCGAGCACGCTGCGGCTGTAGCGCTTGGCCACCTCGACGTTGTGCTTGGACTGCTCGACCACGCGGGGGCCGTCCTGCAGCACTTCGAGGATCTTGCTGGCCAATGCCTCGGGCTGATCGGGCGGCACGAGGAAGGGCTCGTCCAGCAGCTCGGGAATGCCGCCCACCGTGGAACCCACACCCGCACAGCCGCGACTCATCGCCTCGATCAGCGCCCGGGCCGGGCCGTCCTGACGCGAGACATTCAGGAAGATGTCCACCGTGTCCAGGAAGTCGAAGATCGGGCCGCCGCCGAGGATCTTGCCGCGGAAGATCACGCGGTCGGCCACGCCCAGCTGCCGGGCCAGGTCCTTCATCTGGTCGAGGTACTGGCCCTCGCCCACCATGTCGAACACCACGTTGTGCCCGGCCTTGATGATCTTGGCCGCCGCGGCGATGTGAATCTCCGGCGCCTTGTACAGCTGCGCGAAGGTGCCGATAAAGCCGATCCGCACCGGCTCGCCCTTGCCCGCCAGCCGCTGCGGGATCGTCGACGCCCGGGCCACGCGGGCCGAAAGATCCGTCAGGATCGCGGCGTCGGGCAGTTCCACCGATGAATAGTTGGTCGTGAAGACTCCCGGCCGCGGTGGGTAACGCTTCTGCATCGCGGTGGCCGTCACGTAGGCGGCGGTGCTGGCGCCGGCGCACTGGCGGCGCTGATTGCGGGCGTACAGCCAGCGGAAGAAGGGCCTTGTGAACGACTTGAAGCTGCCGGGCGAAAAGACGTCATAGGGATCGCCCACGACCTCGACGCCGTAGGGCTGTCGCAGCTTCTGGAGGTGGTTCCACGCCACCGTGCCAATCGTGCCGGGGATGCGAATCATGCACACATCCGCCGACTCGACCGCCTTCTCGATGGCTTCCTTCACCTGGCCGCGGCACTTGAGGTACTGCCACGGGCCCCAGAAGTCCGGCAGTGGGCAGAATGTGACTCCCGGCCCCGTGGCCTCGGGACAGGTAGGCATCTCATCCTTGGGGGTCACTCGCGCGAGGATCACGACCTCGTCGAACACCTTGCGATACCGGTGCCAGAACCGCTCGTAGCCGGTGATGATCGAGTACAGCTTGCCCTGGTATTCCTGATAATGCTCTTCCAACGCGACCACAATCTTCATAGGCCTATCCTTCGCCTTCTGGGGCGGCCTCTCCAGGCCGCCGCCTCTATTCCTTGACAGGGTGGCGGCCTTCCCAGGCCGCCGCCTCTTTCGGCTATCTCTTGATCACGCTCTGGAGGACCTCGGCGATCGATTGAACCTGCCGGTCCACAGAGAAGCACGTTTCCACGCGGCGCACGCCGGCCAGGCCGAATGCGGCCCGCTTCTGCGGGTCGGCCGCCAGGGTCGTCATCGCTGCCGCCAGACTCTCGCCGGTGGGCTCGCACACCAGGCCGGTCACACCGTCTTCGATCACTTCCGGCACGCCGCCCATGCACGAGCCGATGCACGACTTGCCCAGCACCATCGCCTCGGCCAGCACCATGCCGAAGCTCTCGGCGTGGGACGGCGAAGGCAGGATGACCACGTCCGCAGCGGCGAACACGCGGTGGACATCCTCCCGCCAGCCCAGGAACGTCACGCGGTCCTGCAGGCACAGTTCGGCCACCCGGGCGTGCAGGCCCTGAAGATAAGTACGATCGCCGCCGGGCACAACGTCGCCCACGATCCACAGCCGCGCGTTCAACGACGGCGGCAGCAGGCGCATCGCCTCCACGGCCAGGTGCACGCCCTTGCGCTGGGCGATCTGGGCGGCCAGGACGAACACGACGTCTCCCGCCGTGCGCGGCGGCATCGGCGGGCCGTCCTGGGCGGCGGCCTGTCGGATACTTTCGGCGTTGACGCCGTTGTACACGACATGCACTCGCTCGCGCGGCACGCCCGCCTCGGCCAGCAGGTCGCGCGTCTTGCTGGACACCGCCATCATCGTCGCGAACCGTCCCACCAGCGCCCGGACGATCCACGGGCGGATGGCCGCACTGGAGGCGTGCCCGTGCGAGTGGTACACCAGCGGCACGTCGCGGTGCGGCAGCAGCGTCGAGAAGACGGCGGCGGTCTTCTCCTGGTTGAAGCACAGGGCGGCGGGCTTGTTCTTCCGCACCCACTGCCGCAGTGCCCACTGCGTCTTGATCATCCACGGCGCGCGGGCCAGCACGCGGAAGATGCGATCGATCCTGTTCTTGCCGCCGATGTATCGGCTTGCCGGCGGGCGGACCAGCGTGTCCACCTCCACCGCCGTGCCCTTGAACATGTCGGCGTAGTCCTGGTTGCCGTAGGGGTTGAGGGCGACGACGCGATAGCGGTCGGTCAGCCGCGGCCAGACCGTCGCCACCACGCGCGGAGCGCCCCCGCGGCCGGTGAAGAGGTCAAAGACCCCGATCAACGGGCGGTTGTCCGGCGTCTGCCGATCGTTCGCCACGGTCATTCCGATAGTTCTCACGCGCTGTCTGTCGTACGAACAGCCGCCGCCCATGGTTTGGCTGGCAGCGCGGACGCGTTCCTGATTCTTTATCTATCGGCAAGATGACGGGCGAGAAAGTAGGACATCATTTTTGAAGAGCAGCGTGGGGATCGTCCCTGCGTCCTCTCGTTCCCCTTTTCCCATTCCAACGGCTGCCTCGGTGGGTGCTGTCGTCGAACGCATTCCCCACGCGCCCGGCGACATCAGTGAAGCTCACTATCAGCGAGGTCCTGCCGATGGGAGGCAAATGCACCTCCAGCACCAAGTGCCGCCGCCCGCTGCGTCCCACGGCGTCGTCTCCTGATCGCCGAAGAATGATTCATCGGACCTGGATTGGTGGCCCGCAGTTGGCAGTTCATTCCGGCGCGCTCCCGCGGCACAGAACCGCCATAGACACGCCGCCGATCGTCGTGGCGCTCCAGGCTGGGCTGATCAGCCACGCCATCAGGCGCAGCGGCCGGGCGATCCACTGCATGAGGCTGCGCCCCGACGAGGGGGCCATGAAACCCGGAGTGAAGCGGCATCTAATCGGCAGCAGGCCTGAAGCTGTCAGCAGGTTCAGCGCCGTGGCGGGGTTCCAGAAGCTGACGTGCCCGACGGGACCGATGCGGTAGTTGTACTGGTTGAGGAATCGCACGATCCCCCGGTCGTCCATGGGGATGTGCAGGGCAACATAGCGCGCCCGCTGGGCAATCCTGCCCAGGAACACCTGTGGCGATAACACGTGCTCGACAACGTCATTCAGCGTAATCAGGTCGAACTTCTCGTCGCCCTGGAAGAAATCCTCGTTGCGGAACTCGACCTGCGGGAACCTCTGCCGGGTCTGATCGGAGATGGGCGAGATGTCGTAACCGACCATCTTCTCAATGGCAAATCCGCAGGCCCGCGAAAGCCTCTGGACCTCGGCGGCCACGCTGCCGTCGCCGCAGCCGACGTCGGCGACGCGGCGAATCGTGCCCTTGTCGGTGATGTCCTCGATCAGGCGGGCCATCTGCTTGCCTTTCCACAGGCCATCGCCGAAATTGCAGTCATATTCGCCCTGACGATATCGATCCTGCGAACGATCCATGCCAATTCCTTTCCGACGAGTTCTGATCCCCTGAGGATGATACTCCCACTGGCCAAAACTGTCAAGGCGGCACGACCTATCGTGTATACACATCTAGTACTGTTATTTCTTATTACTGTAGCTATGTCAGCATGTTCAGTGCCGGATATTGGCCGCCGTCTGACGAGGGTATTGCCCTGTCGCACCCGCCGACGCTACAGTGAGACCAACGAGCCTGGTGGACGCAACCGCCGCTCGCTTGTGAAACTGCGGAGACCCGAATGAACATATTTCTCGCAGGCATTATTCAAGGCTCGATCGTGGAGGCGCAGATCCACTGCCAGGACTGGCGCGTGCCGATCAAGGCCCTGCTGGCCCGGCACGTGCCGCAGGCCATCATCTACTGCCACTACACGCAGCACCCCAACAGCATCGCCTACGACCTGCCCAAGATCCTCACCACGCTGGAGGACGGCAACCAGCGGGCGGCGGCGTGCGACGTGCTGGTGGCGTTCGTGCCCAGCGCGTCGATGGGCACGGCCATCGAAATGTACCTGGCCGCCCGCGGCAACGCGGTGGTGCTAACCATCACGCCGCTGACGGCGAACTGGGTCATCCGCTCCTACAGCGACCGCATCTTCGGGACGGTGGAGGAATTCGAGCGATTTTTGGCCGCCGGCGAATTGCCCCCGCTGTTACAATCCAAGCGTTCCGCAAAGAGTTGAACTGAACGCGGGCCACGCGCCCGTGCTACGAAACGAATGACAATGAATCCCTCCGTTCTGGACATGACGTTGCCGGAGCTTCAGCAGGCCGTGGTGGCCGCCGGCCAGCCCGCCTACCGCGCCAAGCAGTTGGCCGACTGGATCTATCGCAAGGGCGTCACCGACCCCGCCCGCATCTCCAACCTCGCCCCCGCGTTCGTGGGCCAGTTCGACATCATGACATCGCGCGTGCTTCAGCGGCTGGACAGCACCGACGGCACAATCAAGCTCCTCATCGAGTTCGCCGACGGCGAACGCGTCGAGACCGTGCTGATCCCCGAGCCCAAGCGGACGACGGTGTGCCTGTCCACGCAAGCCGGCTGCGCGATGCGATGCTCGTTCTGCGCCTCCGGGCTCGATGGCCTCAAGCGGAACCTCACCGGCGGCGAGATCCTCCAGCAGATGCTGCACCTGTGGCAGGAGTCGACGCAGCGGCCGACCAACGTCGTGTTCATGGGCACCGGCGAGCCGCTGGCCAACTACGAGGCGACCGTCGCGGCCGTGAGGGCGATCATTGATCCTGACCGCTTCGGCATCTCGGCCCGCCATGTGACGGTCTCCACCGTGGGGCTGCCCAAGCAGATCCTGCGGCTGGCGCGGGAGAACATGCCCATCACGCTGGCGATCTCGCTGCACGCGCCGCTGGACGCCATCCGCCGCGAACTGATTCCCGCGGCCCAGCAGAACCCCATCGAGGAGATCATCGCCGCCGCGGATGAGTTCTTCCACAGCCGCAACCGCGAGATCACGCTGGAATACATCCTGCTGGGCGGGGTGAATGACACGAACGTGTGCGCCGAGGCGCTGGCGAGAATCGCCCACCGCCTGCGGTGCAATGTGAACCTGATCCGGTATAATCCCGTTCCCGCGCTGCCATACGAGGCGCCCACGGATGCGTCGGTGCGGACTTTCGTAGAGCGTCTGGAGAAGCGCGGCGTCAACGTGCACGTCCGCCGGCCGCGAGGACTGGACGCCGACGCCGCCTGCGGGCAGCTGCGCCGCCGAGAGTTGGAGACCTGAGACCATCGCCGCACGAAAAGCAAAAGACGAAGCCCCCGCCCCGGACCTTGCCCGCTGGGCCCGCGAAGATGAGGACGTTCAACTCATGCTGCGGTTCAAGCGCGGCGACCGGCAGGCGTTCGACCTGCTGGTGGAGCGGAACACCAACAAGATCCACGCGCTGGTCTTCCGCTTCCTGGGCGACCCTGCCGCCGTCGAGGACCTCACGCAGGAGGTCTTTCTACGCATCTACCGCACCGCCCCGCGATACGAGCCCACGGCGAAGTTCAGCACCTGGCTGTACCGCATCGTGGCCAACCTTTCCTTCAACGTGCTGCGAAACCGCAAGAAGGCCCACCAGACGCAGCTGGAGGCCATGGGCAGCGGCGACGATGACGATGCCTTCTATCGCGACGTGAAGGACGAGCGGGCCGTCTCGCCGCAGAAGGCGATGGACTCGCGCGAATTGAGCGACAAGGTCTCTGACGCCATCCACGCCCTGCCGGAAAACCAGAAGATCGCCATCATCCTCAACAAGTACGAGCACAAGAACTACGAGGACATCGCCGACATCCTCGACTGCTCGACGATGGCCGTCAAAAGCCTGCTCTCCCGCGCCCGCGGCAACCTCCGCGACGCCCTCAGCCGGTACCTGCGGCCAGACTGAGCCTCCAATAAAGTCAAGCCAATCGTCTCCGAAACATTCTCAAATCCGCGGCCCCTCTTTCCACCGCCGGGGTTGCACTATCACAGAGGCAGCCCACCGCCCGTACCGACGGTGGCCGACACGTCTGAGTGCAAAGAATGACTGAAAGACGCCCGGTTTGTTGCCGATGACGGAAACTAGAATGGGCTTCCTTATTGGGCCCAGCGGCCGATGGAGCGGCCGGCGGAGATGTGGTCCGCGCGAAAGAATTGAGACAATGGACACGAAGCTGCAACAACAAGATTTCGACGACCTGTCGGCGTACCTCGACGGCGAACTGCCCGAGGCTGACGCGCAGCGCGTCGAGAGGCTGATCCAGGATCAAGCATCCTGGCGGCAAGCGCATGCCCAGCTGCAGGCGCTATCGGCGGCGATGGACGCCGTCGAAGCCCCCGCGGCCCCGGCCGGCCTGGCCGAACGAATCAAGGAACGAATCCACGCCGAATTACAGCAGGACGATTTCGACGACCTTTCGGCGTACCTCGACGGGGAACTGCCGGCCGCCGACGCTCGCCGGGTCGAGACGCTGATCCGGGAGAACGTGGCCTGGCGGCGTTCGTACCAGGAGCTGCAGGCGGTTTCAACAGCGTTGGACGCCTTCGAGGCGCCCGCCGCCCCGCCTGCCCTGGCCGGTCGAATCCAGGCGCAGATCCGAGCCCAGAGGCAGGCCCCCGTGGTGATCCGCCTGGTGCGTTGGCTGGCGCCGGCCGCTGCCGCCGCGGCCGTGCTGATCGCCGCGACCTTCGCCTTCAAGAGCATCCCCAGTGGCGGCGGTCCGATCGCCCAGGCCCCCAAGGCCCCGGCGGCTGACTCCGCCAAGGTCGACACGTTCATCGTGGAGAACCTCGAGTTCTTCCGCGACATGGACGTGGTGAACAACCTGGAGACCATCGAGGCCATCCAGGATGCCGAAGAATCGGTGGGGACCTAGGCCATGAAGAAATTTATCCAGATCGCTTTGCTGCTGGCCGTGGCTGCGGCGACCGCCCTGCCGCGTGCAATGGCGGAGAATGACGCGGCGGCTGAGTTGAATGCACCGCCCATGGGCAGCATCGCGCGTCAGCTGTTGCTGGCGGCGAAGCTCAAGCGGGCGAATCACGAGGCCGTCTCGCTGGCCGCGGCGATGGACCACAACCGGGCCGACTGGGAGAAGCTTTCCCCCGACCAGCGAAGCAGGTTCCGCCAGGAGGCCTTGGCCTTCCTGAATGAAAATCCGCAGGAACAGGAACGCCTGCTCCAGCAATACGACAAGCTCATCAGCATGTCCGCGGCCAAGCAGGCGAAGTATCGCCAGACGGCGGAGTGGCTGAAGGTGGTAACGGCATCGTTCACCGCCGAAGAACGCAAGGCGCTGCTGGCGTTGACGCCGGAACAGCGTGCCAAGGCCCTGCTGGAACGCAAGGCCCTACTCATCAAGGAAGGCAAGCTGCCCGCCGAGACGCCTACATCGGCCCCTGCGACCGAGGCGACCTCCGCTGCCAGCCAGCCAACCGAATAGACAATGCCGCGGGGCGTACCTCGGATGGGTGAGGCCGCCGCTCGCTTTCTTACCGAGCTGGTGGGAAGGCGAGCGGTCGGAGCGAACGATTGCCCCACCACAATCCCCCCAGTCGGAAGACGTCGGCTATCCCTCGATTTTCGGCGCTATTTCCCGATCCAACCGTGCTTACACTCGCCTGAACCGCCTCATTGAATCCTCGCCCACGGTCCGTTCTTCCACACGACGATACCGCCCGTCCGCCTGCACGGCTGCGATGTCGAACCGCGGCAGGCTCGCGCCGCCCGCCTTCTGAGACGAAGTGAAAACGATCAGTTCATCGGCCCAGCCGCCTTGAACGAAGCTTCGCAGCACCTGTGCCCCGCCTTCAACGAGCAGGTAGGTCCACTGCCGCCGCCCGAGATCATCGAGCAGCGATTCAATGCTCATTCGCCCCGCCGCATCCGCAGGAATCTCGATAGTTTCCGCACCGGCCGCCTGCAACGCATCGCGCCGCGCCCTGTCGGCCCCGGCCGCGCACGCGATCAGCACCGGCCATTGGCGTGCGGTGCGGATGAGCTGGCTGCCGGGCGGCGTGCGGAGCCGTGCATCGAGCACCAGGCGCACGGGCTGTCTGCCGCTGCCGCTGCGATTGTTGAGCAGCGGGTCATCGGCCAGCACCGTGCCGATGCCGACGGCGATGCCGTCGCATCCGCTCCGAAGGCGATGCACTTCCTCGCGTGCCTGCGAACAGGATACCCACCGCCCCTGCCCCGGCGGCAGGGCGAGGCAGCCGTCGGCCGTCTGCGCCCACTTGGCGATCACCCACGGCCGCCCCTGGGTGCGGAGCTTGATGTAGGCCGTTAGCAGCTCGCGGGCCTGGGCCTCCATCACACCCGCCTGCACCTCCACGCCCGCGTCACGAAGGGCGGTCAACCCTTTACCGGCGACGCGCGCGTCGGGGTCCTGCATGGCGGCGACCACGCGGGCGACGCCAGCCTCGATCAATGCCTTCGTGCAAGGCGGCGTCTTGCCGTAGTGGCAGCAGGGCTCGAGCGTGACGTAGACAGTCGCACCGCGGACATCCGCCCCGGCCGCCCGCGCCGCCGCCAATGCCTCGACTTCGGCGTGCGGACCGCCGAAACGACGATGCCAGCCGCGGGCGATCTCGTGACCGTCGCGGACAATCACCGCCCCCACCATGGGGTTGGGTTCGACGCCACCCCGCCCCATCGCCGCACACGCCAACGCGGCGGCCATGAATATGTCATCTTCTTTGTGCATTGCCGCCTTCATGATAACATGTTGCCGCTATCGTGTCGCGACGGTCGTTGGGCCTGTCGAATGCAGAAGCCTCGATTCCCGGTGCGGCGCCGCGGGCCGGCGACATTCGCTCGCTTTTCGCCAAACCTTTCGCCGCTCAGGGTGTAACTATTGGCAGTAGACGGCGTTGCTCCAAAGGATTGAAAAGCAAAGGTGAAGTATGCGACTGCGATCACTGTGGATCCTCGGCCTGTTACCCGCCCTGGCCGCCCTGGGGCAGGCGCTCCAGCCGCATTCCATGCCGGCCAGCGCGCCGGCGTACGAGCCCCCGCTGACGCTCAAGGCAGGCGCGGGTGAGTTTCAGGCCCTGATCGAGAAGCTTCCGGCGGGCGAGATCAACTGGACAGCCGGGGAGATTCTTATCGAAGGCACCGGTCAGGCCAAGGGCACACAGGCCCGGGACATCGCCATGGCCAAGCGGGCGGCCCGATTGATCGCGCTTCGCAGCGCGGTGGCCGCGCTGGGCGGGCTGCGGACCGGGCCGGGAGGCACGTTCGACCTCGCCGACGGCCGCGTCAGACTTGATGCCATCGTCGAGGACTTCGAGGAAGTAGCCGGCACGTTCGACGCTAACACGCGCACCGTGACGTCAAAGATCCGCCTGCCGTTTTATGGCGTCAAGGGCGCGATGAGTATCTGGGGCATGAAGCTTCAACCCGCGCGGCAGAAATGGGCTTGGCCTGCGGCCGACCCCAACGCAGCCGCCCCCGGCGCCGTCGTCATCGACATGCGGAACACGGGCTTCATCCCCTCGCTGTTGCCGCGATTCGTGTCGTCGGCCGGCACCGTCTTTGACGCGACCGATCTGGACAAGGAACTCCTGCAGCGACCGGCCGTGCAGTATGTCACCTTCACCCCACCCGCCGACGCCAACGCCCCGCGCCTGGACGAAGGCAAGGCCGAACTCATCACCACCGATGCTTCGCAGCCGGACTGGCTGGTGATCGCGGGGGTGGCGAAGTCAATCGATCGGCCGCTGATCCTGGGCGACGCCAAGCCCGGCAAGGACAACAGCGGCGAGATCGTGCTGTCAGACATCTGCCTTGAGTATTTCCGCACGCATCCCCAGGCCCGCGCGACATTCCTCTCCGGCCGCCTGATCGTCGTGGTCGATGCCCCGGCCCCGCCACCCGAGCCCTCGCCCAGGGCTGAGAAGCACTCGCCATCGCAGGTGCCATGAAGGGTGCCACGCGGCATGCCGAAGTCTACCTGCCGGAAGACAGGCGTACCCGCGCCGGCATGCTCGGTCGAGCGATGCCCGCTCGCCCCTTACGGACCACGCCTGCCTGCAGGTAAACTCGCCGTGGCGCCTTCCTTCGTGAAGGCCAGAAGGCTCACCTGCGGGGCGTCAGTGCGATGCTGTGAAGGTACACCTCGTCCATCTGTCGGCGATCATGGCCGCGTCACCTATAGGCTTCGGGGGCGAAAGGTCAAGCGCGAGTCTAATCTTTCTCGACCGCGCAGGACGAAGCCCGCGTGAGTGTCCGCGGGCTTCGTTCTCAAGTCACGATCATGGGCGGAGGCCTTCACGCCGCCGCCCGTCGATGTCTTACAGGTACTCGTTCAGGATGTTCTCGAGCAGTTCCACGCGGCCGGACTGGTTCGCGTCGGCATCGCCCTTCTCGAGCATGTAGCTCTTGAGGTCCGTCAGGCCAACCTTGCCCGACTCGATCTTCTTGCCCAGGCCCTTGTCCCACGAGGCGTACCGCTTCGTCACGAAGTCCGACAGCACGCCGTCCTTGCGGATGGCGGCGGCGGTCTTGAGGCCGCGGGCGAAGGCGTCCATCCCGCCGATGTGGGCGTAGAACAGGTCCACGGGCTCGAAGCTCTCGCGGGCCACGTGCGCGTCGAAGTTCAGGCCGCCCGTCTTGAAACCGCCCGCATTGAGCACCGTCAGCATGCACAGCGTCGTGTCGTACAGGTCCGTCGGGAACTGGTCGGTGTCCCAGCCCAGCTGGCTGTCGCCGCGGTTGGCGTCGATCGAGCCCAGCAGCCCCACCGAGGCCGCGAACTCCAGCTCATGCTGGAAGGTGTGGCCGGCGAGGGTGGCGTGGTTGGCTTCAATGTTCAGCTTGAGGTGATCGACCAGGTCGTACGCCTGCAGGAACGCGTAGCAGGCGGCGGCGTCACTGTCGTACTGGTGCTTCGTGGGCTCCTTGGGCTTGGGCTCGATGTAGAACTGGCCCTTGAAGCCGATCTTCTTCTTGTAGTCGACGGCCATGTTGAGGAACAGGCCGAGGTGGTCCAGTTCGCGGCCCATGTTCGTGTTGAGCAGCGTCTCGTAGCCCTCGCGGCCGCCCCAGAACACGTAGTTC
>CAZTVF010000027.1:0-49616 GCA_964616985.1 uncultured Planctomycetaceae bacterium | reverse complement strand
TTGTTCGTGACGACCAGTGCTCTGTCTGCCGTCAAGTGAGGGGTGGCGGCCTTCCGAGGCGGCCACCTGCAGACGGCTGTGGTGGCGGCCTGGGAAGGCCGCCACCCCTTGAATGACCCCACGGACAAACTCAAGGCACCATCACCGTCTTGACCTCGTACGGCTGGAGCGTGAGGCTCTTGGGGGCGAGGCCGGCGGGGATGGAGGGGATCTCGACCGGCTGGGGCGCGTCGGTGAGATTCACCAGCCACAGCGCCACACCCGCGGGGGCGGCCACGGCGAAGGCCTCCACCGGCCGGGGAAGCGGGCCGCGGATGGCGACGTGGTGCAGCCGCCGGCCGGCCAGGGCCCCCAGCGATTGCTGCACGGCATCGGCGGGGCCGGGGCCCACGTCAAACGCCACCTCGTCCACGCTCGCCAGGGCCAGGTATTTCCACAGGGCCGCACACCACGCCGCGCCGAACTGCGTGCTGTTTCGCGCGTCCACAGGGCGGCCGGGATGGTGCCAATGGAATGAATTGGGCCCGATGGTGATCCTCGCCTTGGGCGCCCACTGGCGGACCGTGAGCACCTGGTCGAGCACGGCCGGGATGTTCTCCATCAGCATGTCGTCGTCATTGAGATGGGCGGCGGGGTTGAATCGCCACGCGATCTCGGCGGCCGAGCCGTACTTGTCGGCATCGTTGACGGCGACGAAATCCCGCGGTTTCGGCGCGCGGGCCAGCGGCAGCAGGGCGGGCATCTTCGAGTCGCCCACGACCCCCTCCACCAGCACTTGCGTGACGGTCTCGATCTCGCCGGCCGCCGCGGCGGCATTGGCGTCGATGATCTCCAGCACCGCCTCCTGGGCCATCTTCGTGCCGGCGGTGACGGCGGGATAATCGTACGGCAGGTAGCCGTAGAGCTTGTACGAGCTGTCGCCGTAGTTCCGCTGGTCCTCGATGCCGGCGTAGCCGCCGTTGATCGTCGCCTGCACGATCGTGCCGCGGTCATCCTGGTATCGCAGTGTGCGGAACCAGTTGCCCAGGTCCCACAGCGGCGGGGCGGCCAGGCGGGGGAACTCAGCCATCGTCAGCCGTTCGCCAAGCGTCTGCTTGCGGCCTTCCTTCACGACCTAGGCCCCGGCGGCCTGGCGGAAGAACTTGTACCCGCCCACGGCGGCATTGCCGTACAGCGCGGTGATGCCGATGCGGGGGGAGCGGAAATCGCGCGTCGCCGCCCCGTCGATCCGAAAGACGATGCGGCCGTTGGCGTCGCCCTCGATGCTGCCTTTCCACGCAAAGTCGGAATGGTCGTTGTGGCAGGTGGCGGCGAATTGGACGGTGAACGAGTCGGCCCGCGCCTGCACGTCCATCTGCGAGAAGACGGCCGGCGGGGTGTCGAAGTCCTTGTCGCGGACGGCGAAGTAGACCCGCCGCACCAGTTCGCGGTTGCCCAGGCAGATGTACCTGAGCTGGCCGTCCTGCAGCTTCATTCTCAACGGTCCCGCCCGCAGGGCATGGGCCTGCTGGGTGGTTGCGGCAAGCGTCTGGGGCATGGTCATTGGCTCCTTGGTTGCCGAGGCCGGGCGGGACGCGTCCTGTGCCGCCGCCAGGGCGGCCAGCAGCGAAGCACAGAAGATGACGATCGACGCACATCGCACGGCGGCGGTTCCTTATATTGTAGAAGCAAAAGAACCGATGCACGTATGCCGTGCGGCGGCCTTTTGGAGTGCGGTGGCAGAGGCCGCGCAGCGGCCGCGACACCGCTTTGGATTTATCGCACGCACCGGCGCCTGAATCCATAGCGGCGTCGTTGCCGCCGCACTCCAAATGGGGCAGCCGCATTTGACGGCAACTGCGTCTTCCGCGTGACTTGTTGCAGGCCATGTCCTGCCTCTGTCTGCCTCTGTGCCACAAACGAACGCATCATGATGATGCTCTAGCGATAGACAGAATGGTAGTGCTTTCTCGGATGGCCAGCGTCAGCCCCATGATCTGGTCGCCTTTGTGTATGGCGCGGAGCCGTCGCGCGCCCAATCCTCTTGGCCAGTCCGTGGTCCCCTGGCCTCCTCAATCCGCAACCTG
Source organism: uncultured Planctomycetaceae bacterium (assembly GCA_964616985.1). Taxonomy (GTDB): domain Bacteria; phylum Planctomycetota; class Phycisphaerae; order SM23-33; family SM23-33; genus CAZTVF01. The sequence goes on along the minus strand of CAZTVF010000027.1, from coordinate 47,550 downwards.
CCTGCCGGCAGGCAGGTCCGCAATCGGGCTGGGGCTCGAAATATTTCTCAACCAGCCCGGAACCGGCGGCGTGCAGCGGCGACTAACAGCGCTGCCGGTTGTGTACCGTCGATGCGTTCGCTTATAATCGCACCGTTGTTCGTGGAAGGTCCCCTTGGCAGTAAAGAAGGCGAAGATAAACGACCCTGTCCTCACACCAAGCTCCAAGGCCGCAGCCTTGGGCGGGGGTAGGCTATTGACTACCGGCAGAATTCGCATTGCGTCCATCGTTGCCGCCGTTCTATTGACGGCAGGGGGCTTGTGCCTCGGGCAGGTCCGCGTCAGCACGCCCAAGAAGCCCGATACCAGCAAGCCCATCCCCCTGGTGAACGTCGATGAAGAGCGGGCGGCGCTGGTCAAGAAGGCGCAGGACTTCATCCAGCAGAAGGAATACCTCAAGGCGATCGAGTACCTCCAGGCCCTGGCCGAGAAGTCCGAGGGCAAGCTGATCGCCGACGACGGCAAGCGGTACGTCTCTTTCGTGGCCAAGGCCAACGAGATCATCGGCTCGATGCCCGAGGACGGCCTGGCCCTGTACCGCCAGATGTACGATCCGCAGGCGGAGCAGTTGTACAACCAGGGCGTGGCCAATTCCGACCTGGGGCTCCTGCGGCAAGTCGCCATGCGGTACGCCAACAGCAGTTACGGCGGCAAGACGCTGAACATCATCGGCAGTATCCTGTTCGACGCGGGCAAGGTGGAACAGGCGTCGCGCTTCTGGCGCCTGGCGCTGGACCGTCGCAACAGCAGCCTGGAGCGGCCGGTGCTGCTGGCCAAGCTCTACGCCGCCTATCATCTCAGCGGCCAGGCCGCCAAGGCGGCCGAGGTGGCCAAGGAGTTGTCGGAAAAGCACGCCGCCGCCGAGGCGAAGATCGCCGGGCGTTTGCAGAAGATCAGCGACTTCCTCGCCGAGGTGGCGAAGATGCCGCCGGTGACGGCGCCGCCGGTGGCGTCGGCCGACGAGTGGGGCGGCCTGGGCGCCCAGAAGATGGGCCAGGGCCTGATGGGCGAGAGCAACGTGGTGCTCTCGCCGCGTTGGCAGAACCCGCCCGTCGAGGTGGGCAAGCTCTCGCTGGTGGCGATGGGGCAGACCTTCAAGGCGAGCAATAACCCCAACCAGCGCGTCGCGATCAACCTCAAGAACGGCCACGTCTCGGTGGGCTTCAGCGGCAACGGCAGTTCGCAGTCGGGCTTCACGATGGCGCCGCTGGTGCAGCCGGTCGTCTACGGCGACGTGGTGATCTATCGTCGCGACGACGCGGTCGTCGCCTGCGACCTGGTCACCGGCGAGCAGCGGTGGATCACCGTGAACCTTCCGCTGGAGCGGGAGAACAAGAGCTCCGAGCGCTACGGCGGCTACTACGGCAACATGCAAGCGCCTGTAGACACCGGCCGCTATACGTTGACGCTGGCCGAGGGCAAGGTATTCGCCCTGGCGAATTACCGCGCCTCGACGCAGAACTACGGCGGCCGCCGCGACGGGAACGACGCGGGCGACACCTCGGACCTGGTGGCGTTGTCGCTCAAGGGCCAGCTCAAGCAGGTGTGGCGCCTGGGACAGGGCGTGGGCAAGGACGAGATCGTCCGCGGCTGCCGCTACATGTGTGCCCCGACCTACGACGCGGGCCGCCTGTACACCGTCGTGGCCTACGCGGGCAACTATCAGCTCTTGTGCCTCGACGCCGCCAACGGCTCGCTGCAGTGGCAGGCGATGGTCTGCCAGACGCCGCCCCCGACGCCGAATTACGGTTACGACCCGGCGCCCCACCGGGGCAGCCCTCCGGCCGTGGCCGACGGCCGCGTTTATGTCGCAACCAATGCCGGCGTGGTCGCCGCCTTCGAGGCCGACACCGGCCAGCCCGCCTGGGCCTACCAGTACGACAGCCCCCATGGCATGTTGAACAACCCCAACATGGGCTACAACCCCAACCCGGGACCGGGCTACCCCGGCAATCCCATCATCGTCGCCGGTTCGAAGGTTGTCGCCCTGCCCGCCGACAGCCAGACTCTGCTGGTCCTGTCCGCCGACGACGGCACGCTGCTCAAGCAGATGGAGCGTTCGGGCAAGAGGGATCTGACGGCCATCGATACGTCGCGCGTGCTGCTCAGCGGCCCCTCGATGGAGATCGTCTCGCTGACCGACATGGGCCGCAAGCCCGTGGGCTCGTCTGAAACCGTGGTGGGGCGGCCGGCCGTCACGCCTTCGGCGATCCTGGCCAGCGGTTCGGGCCGGCTGATCCGCGTGGACCTCACCGACCCGAACTATCCCAGCAAGCCTCTGCCGCTGGTGGCCGGCGACGGGGCCGCCGGCATGCTGGGCAACCTGCTCAGCGTCCGCGGGCAGCTGATCGCCGCCAACGCCGGCGGCCTGTGCGGCTACCTCAACTATGCCGACGCCCGCAGCCGCCTGAGTGAACGCCTCGAGGCCGCCCCGGCCAAGAACAAGCCCGACCTGCTGCTCTCGCGGGCCCAGCTCGCCTTCAGCAGCCGCAACTTCAGCGAGTGCCTGGCCGACCTGCTGGCCGCCAAGGAAATCGCCGCCCCCGACGGCAACGTCAAGATCGCCCGCATCGAGACCATGCTCTACCGCACGTATGTCGCGCTGGCCGACCATGGCACCGACCCCAACGCGATGGAGCAGAACTACCTCCTGGCCGACAGCGTCGCGGCGACGCCCCAGGAGAAGGGGCACATGAAGGTGCGCCTGGCCAAGTTCCACCGCCTGCGGGCCGACCAGATTGCGGCCGCCATCGACAGGGACAAGGTCGCCGACGCGGCCGAGGCGGCCAAGCTCCGCCAGGCCAAGATCACCGAGGCGACGCTGGCGGTGCAGCTGGCACAGGAGCTTCGCGAGCAGTTCGGCTCGACCGAGCTGGCCGACGTCGAGATCGGCCCCGGCCAGGAGAACGCCCTGATGGGGCCGTCGGTGGAGTACATCGTCGGCTCGCGCCTGGGCGAGAATCTCATTCGCGACCTGCTGCAGACGCACGGCCAGCAGATCTACGCCGCCTACGACGCGCAGGCCAAGGAGGCCCTGGATGGCGCCCGCGCCGCCAACGACGCCAACGCGATGGCCGACATCTCGCGCCGCTGGCCCAACAGCCTGTGGTCCGACAACGCCCGCCTGCTCGCCGGCGAACTGCTCTACCGCCGCTCGCTGGAAGAGGCCCCCGAGCAGGCCGACCGGTCGTTGTCCCAAATCGTGCCGCTGCTGTCCCCCCTGACGGCCGAGACCGTCGAGCGGGCCCTTCGCGTTAACGCTCACGTGGGCCTGGCGGCCGTCTACGGCCGCAACAACCAGCGCGGCACGATGAACTATCACTGCGACGCCGCCCGCGAGGCCGCCGGCATGGCCGCCTCCGAGGCCGACATCCAGGTCGCCTTCGGCGATCTGCAGGGGTCGCTGGAGACCGTCCTCACCAAGCTGCAGGGCCCCCACGAGGGCCCCGTCCGCCAGGCCCGCCTGCCGGCGATGCTGCGAATGCCCTTGACCAAGATCTTCGAGATGACCAAGGACAATACCTGCATCCTCCGCGATCAGAACTACCAGCCCCTGCGGCTGGGCGACCGCATCCTGGTCCTGAGCAACAACCACGCGATCATGGCCGACACGCAGGCCCGCGACGCCGCCTCGGCCGTCAGCTGGCAGGGGTTGTCGCCGATCACTTCGGACGCGCTGCGGCAGGGCGGTTTCTCGGGCCTGGGCACCGGCGCCATCGCCGCCCTGAGCAAAGATCAGAAGGTGCTGACGATCGCCAGCAACGAGGGCATCCGCGGCTACGACCTGCGGACGGCCAAGGCCAAGTGGGCCCGCACGCTGGCCGAGCCTGCCGTCGGCGCGCAGGGCAACTGCCTCATGGGCACCGGCGACGGCCTGCTGGCCCTGGCCGACGGCGTGGGGCGGATCATCTGCATCGACATGGCCACCGGCGAGGTGCTCTGGAACCAGGTTCAACTGGCGGTGGGCAACCCCATGATGACGCCCCCGCAGGTGGGCGGGGGGCTGGTCATGATCCGCCACTCCTCGATGCGGCAGGTGACGCTGCTGGACGTGGCCCAGAAGGGCCGCATCATTCAGACCTTCCAGGGCCAGGCCAGTTCCGTCGGCTGCTTCACGCCCACGGGCGTGGCCATCGTGTGCAGCGACAACAAGGTCACGGCGCTGGACCCGGGGCAGGTCTCCAAGCCCCTGTGGAGCCGGACGTACGACAACGCCAACAGCGCGCCCACCATCCTGGGCGTCAGCCCCGACTACGCCGCCTTCACCTTCAACTCCCGCCGGGTCGACATCTGCTCGGTGACGGCCGGCAAAGAACCGCTGGTCTCGCTGCCGGCGCCCACGGCCGGTTCAGGCGGCGAGATCACGCCGATCTACGCCGTCTTCGACGGCAGCTCGGCCTACATCGCCTGCAGTTCGCAGTTTGCCGATCCGCGGCAGTGGGGCACGGTGCGGCCTTTCATGGGGCTCTGGGTGGCCAAGGTGGACCTCGAACGCAAGAAGTACGCCTGGGTGAGCGAGGTGGTGGGCAACAACGCCAACCTGCTCGTGACGCCGCCGGTGGCCGGCCAGACGCACGTGGCCGTCGCCGTCACCACGGGCACCGGCGAAGACATGGTGTACGTGCTGGACGTGCAGACCGGCAAGATCGCCTCGAAGATCGCCGTCGCCCGCAAGGGCGGCGCGGACAACGTGGCAGCGGCCAACGCCCTGAGGATGGGGCGGATGGGAAACCGCCAATTCATGATGATGAACGGAATGACCGCGATACCCCTGGGTCCGCCGGTGATGACGAACGGCCGGCTGGCCATCGAAACCAATGAAGGCGTGGTGATCTATGGCGCACCGTAACCGAGACAACCGAAGACTCATCGGCCCGGCGTTGATGGTGGGCTTTGTGGCCCTGTCCGTCACCGTGGGCACGATGCTGGTCCGCACGCCGCCGGTGCAGGCGGCGGCCCCGGGGCCCGTCCTGCCGGACATGATGGACGAGAAGACGGTCAAGGCCATCGACCGCGGTATCGGCTACCTCGCCCAGACGCAGCGCAACAACGGGGCGTGGCTCAACGGCGGCGGCTATGGCGTGTACCCCAGCGTGATGACGTCCCTGGCGGGCCTGTCGCTGATGGCCAACGGCTCGACCCCCGAAAGCGGCACGTACGCCAAGGAAGTCACGCGGGCCATGAACTACATCCTCAACGTGGCCGAGGCGCAGGACGACGGCATGATCGCCGGCCCCGGCGCCGAGAGCCGCAGCATGTACGGGCACGGCTTCGCCATGCTGTTCCTGGCCCAGTGCTACGGCATCGAGATGAACACCGAGAACGAGAAGCGCATCAAGAAGGCCCTGGACAAGGCCGTCGCCCTCACGGCCAAGGCACAGTCGGACCTGGGGCCCAACCTCAAGCACGCGGGCGGGTGGATCTACACCCCCGACGGCAAGAGCGACGAGGGCAGCGTGACCGTGACGCAGCTGCAGGCCCTTCGCGCGTGCCGCAACGCGGGCATCAGCGTCCCCAAGAGCACCATCGAGCGGGCGGTGCTGTACCTCAAGGCCTGCCAGATGGCCGACGGCGGCATCTGCTACTCGTTCGCCTCCAAGGGCTCCAGCCGCCCGGCGATTTCGGCCGCCGCCATCGCCTGCTTCTACGCCGCGGGCATCTACGACCGCCAGGCCGGCGGCAAGGGCGTCGAGGCCGAGATGGTCGACAAGCTCCTGGCCTACGTGAAGAAGTCGGCCTTCCCCGACACCAACGACGGCCACTGGTTCTACACGCAGTACTACATGGCCCAGGGCATGTACCAGCACGGCGGGAAGGACTGGGCCGAGTACTACCCCAAGATTCGCAACAAGTTGTTGAGCATGCAGGCCGCCGACGGCAGTTGGGACGGCGATAGCGTGGGCACCACGTACGGCACCGCCATGGCGACGGTGATTCTGCAGCTTCCCTACGGATACCTCCCCATTTACCAGAGATGACGAAGGAGAATTGAGTGAGCGAAAATGTTGAAATGAATCGCGACGACATCGAGGCTGCCGCCCGCCTGGCCGCCGCCTACCAGACGATCCGCAAAGAGCTGGGCAAGGCGATTGTCGGCCAGCAGGACGTCGTGGAGCAGCTGCTGATGTGCATCTTCGCCCGCGGCCACGCCATCCTGGAAGGCGTGCCGGGCCTGGCCAAGACCCTGATGGTGTCTTCGCTGGCGCAGTGCCTGGACCTGGAATTCGCCCGCGTGCAGTTCACGCCCGACCTGATGCCGTCGGACATCACCGGCACGGAGGTCATCCAGGAAGACCGCGCCAGCGGTTCGCGCGAGTTCAAGTTCCTGCGCGGGCCGATCTTCTCGAACCTGATCCTGGCCGACGAAATCAACCGCACGCCGCCCAAGACGCAGGCGGCCCTGCTGGAAGCGATGCAGGAGCGGCAGGTCACCGTGGGCGGCAAGCGCATGCTCATGAAGGACCCGTTCTTCGTGCTGGCCACGCAGAACCCCATCGAACAGGAAGGCACGTACCCGCTGCCCGAAGCGCAGCAGGACCGCTTCATGTTCAAGATCTTCGTGAACTATCCCAAGTGGGAAGAAGAGTTCGACATCGTCCGCCTGACCACCGCGGTGCAGAACGTGAAGCTCGCCCCGGTGCTCACGGGCGAGGAGATCGTCCGCCTGCAGCAGATCATCCGTCGCGTGCCGGTGGCCGACCACGTGATCCACTACGCGATGCGTCTCGTCCGCCAGACTCGCGTGCACGAGGGCGACGTGCCCGAAGTCGTGCGCGACTACGTCTCCTGGGGCGCCGGCCCCCGCGCCTGCCAGTTCCTCATCCTCGGCGGCAAGGTCCGCGCGGTGCTTGAAGGCCGCAACCATGTCTCCACCGAGGACATCGCCTCCGTGGCCAAGCCCGTCCTCCGCCACCGTATCGTCACCAACTTCAACGCCGATGCCGAGGGCTACAACTCCGACCGCATCGTCGAAAAGCTGCTGGAGATCACGCCGGCGAAGGAAAGCTCCATCGCCGCCAACCCCGCCTCCGCGCGGGCGGTGAGCTGAGGCAGCACGTGCGGGCGGCGGCCTTGCCGGGCCGCCGCCTGCCCACACGCATGGGTCGCGGCGCCGGCACAGGCCGCCGCGCGGTCCATGGCCGGCGGGCCCCCGGGGCGCGCCACAGACGACCGAGCGGCCGACCACGAGTTAACGAGTTAACCAGTTAACGAGTAAGCCAAACGATGAGTAACGAATTACAGAAGTATCTCGACCCGCGGGTGCTGTCGAAGATCACCCGCCTGGACCTCCTGGCCAGGCAGGTGGTCGAAGGCTTCATCTCCGGCCTGCACCGCAGCCCCTTCCACGGGTTCTCGATCGAATTCGCCACGCACCGCGAGTACGTGCCCGGTGACGATCTCAAGCACCTCGACTGGAAGGTGCAGGCCAAGACCGACCGTTACTACATCAAGCAGTACGAGCAGGAGACCAACCTCAAGGCGACGTTCATCGTCGACGCGAGCGAGTCCATGCTCTATCGCCGCGACGGCCGCGACGCCATGACCAAGTACCACTACGCCTGCGCGGTGGCGGCCTCGCTGTCCATGCTGCTGCTGAGGCAGCAGGACGCCGTCGGCCTGGCCGTCTTCGACGAGGAACTGAAGGCGTACCTGCCGGCCTCGGCGAATCCCAACCAGATCAAGACGATGGTGCACGCCCTGGACCTTCAGACGCCCCGGGCCAAGACCTCGCTGGAGCCGATCTGCCATTCCCTGGCCGAGAAGATCAGCCGCCGCGGCCTGGTGTGCCTGATCAGCGACCTGTTCACGGACATCGAGGGCCTGATCAAGGGCCTGCAGCACTTCCGCCACTACGACCACGAGGTGATGGTGCTGCACATCATGGACGAGGACGAACTGACGTTCCCGTTCCAGGGCAACACGATGTTCCGCGGCCTGGAACAGGCGGGGCGGGTCATCATCGAGCCCCGCGCTCTTCGCGAAGGCTACCTCAAGGCCGTGGATGACTTCTGCCGCGACGTCAATCGCCGCTGCATCGCCGGCAGGATCGACTACAAGCTGGTCTCCACCGCCGACCACCTCGACGCCGCGTTGCTCTCCTTCCTCGCCGCCCGCGCCGCCGCCCTCCGCAAGGCCAGCGCACGGAAATAGGCTGACCACAAAAGCACGGGAAGGCCACGGAGAGCACGGAGAAAGCGGAGAGAAGAAGCAAAAGCAACAGCTGCAGAAGAATAAGCAAAAGAAGAAGAAGAAGAAGAAGCTGACCACAGAGGCTCAGAGAACTCAGAGAGAAGAAGCGAAGACGGAAAGCAGGACGATGTCGAAGAGTTATCTACAGCAGGCGGGAGCGGAGGTTCTGGCGGCGGATTGCCGTGAGAACAGCCACCCGCACTGGGAACTGACTCAGAGGATCATCGGGGCTGCGATCAAAGTGCACAGGGCCTTGGCGATTCACTGAGGCCTAGAGACTTGGTGCAGGTGATCAGCACCCTGAAAACCGCTGGCGCAAAGGTGGCGCTGGTGATGAATTTCAACATGGACAAACTTGTGGACGGGCTGCAGCGAGTGATTCTTTAGTCTCATGTTTTTCTCCGCGTTTCTCCGTGCTCTCCGTGGCCGCGAGAACGCCGAATGAGGACGTAATGCCCTTTTTACATCCGATCATATTCTGGACAGGACTGGCGGCGGTGAGTGTGCCGATCTTGATCCACCTGCTCAACCGCAGGCGGTTCAAGGTGCGCGACTGGGCCGCGATGAAGTTCCTCCTGGACTCCCTGCGGAAGAACCGCCGGCGACTACGCCTGGAGGAACTGATCCTCCTGGCCATCCGCTGCATGGTGATCCTCCTGCTGGGCATGGCCCTGGGACGCTTCGTCGGCTGCTCCGGTCAGGCGGTCGGGCCCACCTCCGGCAGCGGGACGATGACCTCCGTCTTCGTCCTCGACGACAGCGCCTCGATGGGGCAAAAGGTGGGCACCTCCTCGGCCTTGAGCACGGCCGCCGGCGACCTGGCCCAGCAGGCCGCACGCATCCCGGGGACGCAGCAGATGTCCGTGCTGCTTTCCAGCCGCCTCGACGGCGAGGGTTGGGCCTACGCCCGCCGCGATTTCGCCTCCGACTCCAACTCCCTCGCCGGGCAGCTCAGGACCCTTGAGCCCGCCAGCGGGCGGATGAACCTCGCCGACAGCCTGGCCGCCGCCGCCCAGAAGTTCCAGGACGTGCAGGGCCCCAAGCGGCTGGTGATCGCCAGCGACTTCCGCCGCGTGGATCTTTCCTCGGCCGACCAGATGGCCGCCATCCGCCAGCAGATCGCCGCCCTGAAGAAGGACGGCGTCGAGCTGACCGCACTGGACTACGGCCGAGCGCCGAAGAACAACCTCACGCTGCAGGAGATCAAGCTGCTGGACCGCATGGTGCTGGCGAAGGACCCGATACGGGTGGAAATCACCGTCCGCAACAACGGCACGACCCTCGCCTCCGACGTCGAGATCCGCATGGCCGCCCGCATGAACACCAAGGAAGGCCAGCGAGAGGTTTCGCTGCCGATGCTGACGATCAAGGAGATTGATCCGGGCAAGGCCGAGACCGTCGAATGCCGAATCACTTGCACGTTCGCCGGGCCCGCGGTGATCACGGCCACGCTGAGCGAGGATGAGCTTCCGGCCGACAACACGGCATTCGCGGCCTTCGAAGTCCGCGAGCACATGCGGGTGCTGGTGGTCGACGGGCAGTTGGACGCCGCCGACCCGACCGAGAGCGAATCGTTCTTCTTCACCCGCGCGCTGGACCCTCGCCGCAGCGGCTCGTACGGCTGCCGGCCCGACGTGATTTCCGAGGACGCGCTGGCGTCGGTCAACTTCGAAGACTACGACGTGGTGGTGCTGATGAACGTGGCGGCCTTCCCGCAGGACACGGCGGTGACGACGCGTCCGGCCGACGCGAATGAGCGTCACACGGCGTACCCGCAGCTGGCGGCGTTGGAGCGGTTCGTCCGCAGCGGCGGCGGCCTGGCCATCTTCAGCGGCAGCCACATGGACCTGCGGTTCTACAACGACCACATGTGGTCGGCCGGCTCGGGCCTGATGCCGTTCCGAATCGGCTCGCCGCAAGGCAAGGCCGATCCCTCGGGCGAGTATTTCCGCCTGAACCCCAAGTCGATCGGCCCCGACCGCTTCCTGGAGAAGTTCCAGGGCGAGGGCGGCGCATTCACCGGCCTGGTGCGGTTCTGGGTGTTCACCGCCGCGGCCGAGACGACCGCCCTGGCCGCGGGCGACGCGGGGCCGCCGCACGTGGCCGCCCGCTTTGCCGACGCAGGCAACTCGCCCGCCATCGCGACGCGTTCGTTCGGCAAGGGCGAGGTAGTCATGTTCTATTCCTCCGGCAGCGCCCGCTGGTGCGACTGGCCCAGCGACCCCGTCGGCACGTACGCCACCACGATGATGGGCCTGGTGACGCAGCTCTGCCGCGGCGACCGCCCGCGAACCGCCCTGGTCGATCAGCCCATCGTCTACACGCCGGCGAAGGAATGGGCCGACGCCACCACGTCGATGATCACGCCCAAGTTCCCCAAGGAAGAGGAAGTGCCCTTGGAGCGGGCGGCCGAGGGCCGCGCCCTGCGGTACGAGCGGCCGCGGTCGGCGGGCGTCTATACGCTGCGGCTGCACCAGCCGCGCGGGGATGAGTCGCAGGTGCTGTTCGCCCGGAATCTCGATCCGGCCGAGGGCGACCTGGCGCCGGGCGCGCAGGCGGGCATCACGGCGGCGTTCGGCACGGAGGACTACGAGTATCGGTCTATGCTGGCGACGGCGGGGGCGTCGGAGGAATCGCGCACGGCCCCGCGCAAAGACTATTGGATGTACTTCATTGGTGCGGTGTTGGCACTGCTGGCGGCGGAGATTTTCCTCGGTCAGCGATTCGGTCACTACACAGACTTGCGGGGGCCCAGCCGCTCCCGGCGGGTGCAATAAATGATAGCTTTGTGGAAATGGCTGCTGAATTCGGACGTGGAAGACATCTTCTCCCACGGCGACTGGCGCTTGCGTGCCGTGGCCGAGTACAACGAGTACGTCAACTTCGCCCTGGTGGTGCTGCTGGCGGGCATGGTGTGGCTGACGATCCGCAGCTACCGGCGCGAGGGCGAGGCGCCCGTCCGGGCCAAGGCCACGCTGGCGACCCTCCGAATTCTGATTATCGCGCTGGTGTTCGGCATCATCTTCCAGCCGGCGGTGGTGCTGCGGTTCGTCAAGACGCTCAGCAGCAGCGTCGTGCTGCTGATCGACGACAGCCAGAGCATGTCCTTCAAAGACAAGTATGACGAGCCGAACCTCGCCGCCCAGCGTGACGAACTGGCGAGGATGCTGAACGTGCCGGCCGAGAAGCTGGCCGACCTCAGCCGCGGCGAGATGATCGTGCAGGCCCTAGCCGCCAAGGACGGGCCGCTGGTGAAACTCGCCGCCGACCATCCGCTGGTGGTCATGCGATATTCGACGACCCAGCCCACCCAGTCGCAGCAGGGCTACACCCGCGAGATGGCGCGGATCGACATGGTGCGGCCCGAGGGCGGCGTGTTCGACCCCAACGAGGCGTCGGCCCGCGTGCGCCAGGCCCTGGGCGGCCTGACGCGGTCGGGCTATTCGACAAATCCGCCCTCGGCCCTGCGCAGCGCGATGGAACTGATGGAAGGCCAGCGGGCCCCCGTCATCATTCACCTGAGCGACGGCCAGATCACCACGCTGGGCGCCGAGACCCGCCGCGCCAGCGCGATGGCTTACGTCGCCGAGCGCGGCGTGCGGCTGTACTCGGTGGCGGTGGGCGTGTCCACGCCGCCCCGCAACGTGGCCGTGACCGCCCTGCAGGCCCCGCGCGAAACCCGCCGCGGCGCCAACGTGGAATTCACCGCCATGGTCGCCCACCGCAACATGGCCGGGGAGTCGGTGACGGTGAAGCTGCAGAAGCGGGCCATCGGCGAGTCCGACTGGAAGGAAGCCATCAGCGCCGACGGGCGGGTGGTTTCGCAGGCCGCCACGCTGGAGGCCACCGGCGACCCCAACCAGTCGGCCCAGGGTCTGCAGGCCGTGTCGATGCAGCTGGAGCCCGACGAACTGGGCGACTTCGAATACCGCGCCCTCATCGAGCCCCTGGTGGGCGAGCAGAACACCGCCGACAATTCCTCGTTGGCCCAGGTGACGGTGGCCGACGAGAAGATCCGCGTGCTGCTGGTCAGCGGCGACGCGGGGTGGGAATTCCAGTACCTCCGCAACTTCCTGCTGCAGCAGCCCGACCTGTACCGCACGAGCATCTGGCAGCAGAACGCCGACAAGGACATCAACCAGGCGTCCTCCAACGGGATGAAGCTGGCCCAGCTGCCGCAGTCGCTCGAAGAACTGATCGGCGTGCCGGGCGATGAGAACAAGCCCGGCTACAACGTGATCATCCTGTACGATCCCTCGCCGTCGGCGGGCGGGGGCTTCGATCAGCACTTCGTGAAGGACCTGCTCAAGCCCTTCGTGCAGGAGCACAACGGTGGCCTGTGCCTCATCGCCGGCAACAAGTACGCCGAGACCACGCTGCTGACCAGCGAAGGCGCGAAGGAATTCGCCGACTTCGCCGAGATGCTGCCGGTGAGCCTGGCCCCCAACGCGATCAACGAGATCACCCGCCTGTCCGAGGGCCGGCCCGAGGCGTACCCGCTGCGGTTGACCTCGTACGGCATGGACCATCCGGTGATGCGCATGGCCGGCACGGCCGAGGAATCGCAGAACGTCTGGACGAACCTCCCCGGGCTGTTCTGGGCCCACCCGGTCTACAAGAGCAAGCCCGGCGCCCGCACGCTGGCCGTCAGCTCCAACCCGCTGCGGCGCATGAGCGGCAAGAACGAGCCCCTGCCCCTGGTGGCCGCCCAGCCTTATGGCAAGGGCAACGTCCTGTACGTCGGCTTCGACGACACGTGGCGGTGGCGCTACGTCAAGGACGGGCAGTACCACCGGCGATTCTGGGCCAACGTCGTGCGGTACCTGGCGACGCTGCAGGCCCGGCGAGTGATCATCACCACCGGCGGCAACAACTTCTCCGTCGGCGAGCCCATCACCGTTGAGGTGGAGGCCTATGACGAGAAGTTCCAGCCGCGCAAGGAAAAGTCGTACGAGGTGCAGATGATCGACGCCTCGACGAACCTCCTCGACCGCAAGATCGTCGCCAACGCCGTCGGCGATGAGAAGCCCGGGCATTTCAAGGCCAACTTCACCGTCGATCGCAAGGGCTCGTTCAAGCTGCTGCCGGCCCCCGGCGACGGCGACGCCAACGAATCCACCATCGTCAAGCAGATCGAGATCGATCTCCCGCAGGCCGAGTTCGTCCGCACCGAGGCCGACGCCTCAGCCATGAAGGCGATGGCGTACCCGGCCGAGAACTTCCTCACCCTGGGCCAGTTGGGCCGCCTGGGCGAGATTCCCGTGGACCGCGGCGTGAGCATCCACGACGAGCCTCGCTTCATCTGGGACACCAACCTCGCCCTGGTGATGATCGTGGTGCTGCTGGCGGCTGAGTGGATGCTCCGCAAGAAACACAACATGGCCTGATTGGAACTTGCACCCGGATGGATCGTCTAATCCCGCAGGCCTGAAGCTTGCGTAATGCGAGAACGCCCCAGAATGAACAACGATTATCTCAAATCGGAAGTGCGTCACAAGCTGCAATCGCTGCGGCAGTCGCTGCGGCGGCGCCTGGTGAACGAAGGCCTGGCCTGGATGCTGGTGGCGCTGGTGGCCACGGTGTTCGCCACGCTCGCCTTCGACTACGTCTTCCGCACCGACCGGCTGCTGCGAGGCCTGGTGATGGCCGTGTCGCTGGGCGCGGTGGGCCTGGTGGTGTGGCGCTCGCTCGTGTCGCCCCTGCGGGTGCCGATGGACCCCAGCGCGCTGGCCCTGCTGCTGGAGAAGCATTATCCCACACTCGACGACCGCCTCGTCAGCGTGGTGCAGTTCTCGCAGCGCCCCCCCGAGCAGGCCGAGAATGCCAGCCCCGCCATGCTCAGCCGCCTGGCGGCCGAGACCAATCAACTGGCCGGCGAACTGGATTTCAGCGCCGTCGTCGAACGCCGCCGCCTCCGCCAGTTGGGCATGATCGCCGCCTGCGCCCTGGGGCTGCTGATCGGCTTCACCGTCTGGCAGCAGCCCGTGATGGCCATGTGGTTCCAGCGGAACGTCGCCTTTGCCGACGTCGACTGGCCGCAGGACACGGTCCTGGTGGTGCAGGGCGGCCCGGACTTCACCGTCATCCGCGGCGACGACTTCGACGTCACGGTCGAGGCCGTCGGCAAGGTGCCGCCGTTCATCCTGCTCAACGTCGAATACGCCTCGGGCGAGAAACTGCAGGTCAAGGTCGAAGCCCAGGCCAGCGAAGGCGTGCGGTTCAGCAAGAAGATCCCTGCCGTGGACGAACCGTTCACCTTCTATGCCACCGGCGGCGACGACCGCCGCGACGGCCGCCGCAAGCATCGCGTCACCGTCGTGCCCCCGCCGGCGATGAGGGACATCCGCTTCCGCGTCGAGCACATGGAGTACATGAAGCGGCCGGCGAGTTCCTCCGAGGGCGGTCGTGACATCTTCGTCGCCACCCCCGGCAGCACCATCTTCATCGACGGCAACGCGAGCAAGGACATCCAGTCGGCAACGCTGTACGTGGACGACAAGAAGGTCCAGGACATGACCGTCACCGGCCAGCGGCAGTTGAAGGGCTCGTTCCCCGTCAGCAGCGAAAACGTGGCCTTGTCGCGGAGCTTCAAGATGGTGCTGACCGCCACGGACAGCTCGACCAACCGCCGCGAGCGGCCTTACATGGTGCAGATCCAGCCCGACCTGCCGCCGGATGTGGAGATGAAGAAGCACTCGGTGGGCGCGGTGGTGACGCCCAACGCGTATATCCCGCTGGTGGTGCAATTGAAGGATGACTACGGCATCGCGGTGGCCAACGTCATGATGTCCAGAAAGGACACGCCGGCGGTCAAGGAAGAGTTGACCGACCTGCCCTCGTCTCGCGATTTCCGCGTGGAGCACACGCTGGACCTGGAGAAGTATTCGCTGAAGGTGGGCGAGAGCATCGAGATCGTCGCCTCCGCACGGGACAACATGCCTTCGCAGCTGACGGCCCCGGCGACGGCGAAGGAGCCCAACGGCACGTGCGGCCCCAACGGCTCGCGCAGCGGCGTTATCGAACTGCGGATCATCAAGCCCGAGGACATGAAGGAAGAAATGATCCGCCGCCAGAAGGAGCTCCGCGTGGAGTTCTCCGAGGCGGTGGAAGTGGAAAAGACCGCCCGTACGAGGACCGCCTCGGCCGTCGAGGCCGCCCAGGGCGGCGACCTGGCCACGGCCCGCAACCTGCTGGCCGAGTCGGGCCGCCTGCAGACCAGCGTGGGCACCGAATGCGCCAAGGCGGCCGACACGATGGCGGCGATCGTGGCCGAGATGCGTTGCAACCGGGTGAGCCTGCCGCGCGAGCTGGACCAGATGACGGATGAACTCACCAAGCCCCTGGCCGAACTGGGCAAGCCGATCCAGGAAACGATCGGCCTGCTGGGGCAGGCGGGCGCCCTGGGCGACGCCGCGGCGATACAGCAGCGGGGCGACGCGATCGCCGCCGCCCAGGCGCAGATCCACGCCACGATGGAAGAGATCCTGCGGAAGATGATCGAGAAGACCAGCCGCCAGGAAGCGGAGAAGGAACTGCTCAAGCTGATCGAGCGGTCGAATATGACACTGGAAGAGATTCTCAAGATCAAGCGGGCGACAGATTCCAGGCTGTTCGATCCCACGCCGGGCGCCAAGACCAAGCCCGCCGGACCTGCGGCAGAGAATAAATGAGTGCATAATGCGGCGCGCTTCGGCGGGGCCGCGGGGAAAGGATGACCGTATGAAACGTTTCATTGTGGCAGCATGTGTAGCAGCGGCCCTGGCGGGGCTGGCCGGTCTGACGCCGCCGACGCGCGGCGCCGAGGATGCCGCGGCCACGCAGAGCGCGGGCACGATCCTGGAGCAGCGGCTGAGCAAGGAGCAGTTCGAGAAGCTGACGGCTTCGATGATCGAGCTGTCCAAGCTGCTGGAGAAGACGGAGCCCGAGTCGGCCAAGGCGCTGCTGGACGCGGTGGCCGCGGCCCAGAAGGCGTTCATCTCGCAGGATATGGAGAAGGTGATCGAGCTGCTGACCAAGGGCCTGCCGTCGAAGGCGGCCGAAACGGAAGGCGAAGTCATCAAAAAGCTCCGCGAGGTGCTCGAGACGCTGCGCCGCAACGCGATGGACCCCGAGGAACGGGCCAAGTACATCGAGAAGCTCAAGGCCCAGCTGGAGAAGGTGGACAAGATCCTCGACAAGGAGAAGAACCTTGCCAAGGAGTCCGCCCGCACCGAGAACGGCAAAGAGATGGACCAGCGGATGCAGGACCTGTTCTCGCAGCTCAAGGACATCGTCAAGGAACAGAAGGAACTGCTGAACGAGACGGAGAAACTTGGCGACGGCGACCCCAATATCGCCAAGCTCGCCGCGCTGCGCGAGGAAGTCCGCAAGGCGATGGCCGACCAGGACGCGACCGCCAAGGCGGTGGAGAACACGCCGGTCGATCAGCTGCCGGTGGCCGGCGCGTCGCAGGAGAAGCTCGCCGGCCGAACCGGCGAGACGGCCAAGAAGGCCGATGACGCGGCCAAGGACCCCAACCTCGCCAAGGCCGTCGCCGGCGCCGGGGCCGACCCCAACGCGATTGCCAATGCGGCCAAGGCGATCAACTCGGCGGCGAAGGAAATGTCCAAGGCCGCCAGCGCCCTGAGCAAGAGCGAGTCGAAGAAGGCGTCGGACCCGCAGGCGCAGGCGATGAGCGACCTGAAGGCGGCCGATCAGGCCCTGTCCGACGCGATCTCCAAGATGAGCTCCGGCAGCAAGAGCGGGCAGATGGCCTCGAAGCAATCAGACCTGGGCAAGAAGACCCAGGACCTTGAGAAGAAGGCGAACGACCTGGCCAAGGACGCGGGCGTGGACCCCAACCAGTTGGGGGCCAAGCCGGCGGATTCGAACTCGGCCGCGGGCGCGACGTCGCAGCCGGCCTTGAACACGGACAACATCGCCAAGGCGGCCGAGGACATGAAGAAGGCCAGCGAGAATCTCGAGAAGCAGGCCAACCCCGAGGCCGCCAAGAATCAGAAAGAGGCCATCAAGAAGCTCGAGAAGGACGCGCAGTACAAGCTCGCGCAGCTCGAGCGAAAGATGAAGGAACAGCCGCCGCGGCCGACCGGCGAGCAGAAGAAGGACCAGGAAGAGAACGCCAAGAAGACCGAAGACGTGGCCAAGGACATGGACAAGTCGGCCCAGCCGGGCAAGCCTTCGCCGGGGCAGCAGTCGGCACAGAACGCCAAGAAGTCGATGGACAAGGCCTCGCAGAGCATGGGTGAGTCGAAGCCCGGCAAGGCGAATTCGGAGCAGAAGGACGCGGTCGAAGAACTCGAGAAGGCGAAGAAAGATCTCGAAGAGGCCATCGCCAGGGAAACCGAGCAGAAGAAGGCGGAGGAACTGGCCAAGATCGACGAGATGCTGGACCGGTCCCTCAAGGCCCAGAAGGCCATCTCCGAGCAGACGCGTGCCACGCACGAGAAGATGGTCTCCTTGAAGGAGAACGACAAGACCGAGTTGCGCACGGCGGAGCTGAAGCTGACCGGGCAGTTGGCGCCGGGCGAGGCGAACATCGCCGTCGACATCGCCAAGGTCCATGAGATGCTCACCAAGGAAGGCACCACGGCGATCTTCCCGAAGATCCTGGTCGAGGTGCAGAACGACCTGAAGGAAGCGCAGAAACGCCTGGCCGAGAAGCAGGCGGGCGTGCTGACGCAGACCGTGCAGAAGGACATCGAGCGCAATCTGCAGGAGATGATCGACGCGATCCGCAAGGAACTGGCCGAACGCCGCAACCCGCCCAAGGGCGGCGGGGGTGGCGGTGGTGGCGGCGGCGGGGGTGGCGGCGGGAAGAAGCCGCTCGTGCCGCCCATCGCCGAACTGAAGATGCTCATGGCCCTGGAAGCGGGCATCCATAGTCGCACCGTGGCCGTCGAGCAGGACAAGCGCCTCGGCAGCCTGACCGGCGAGCAGTTGGAGACGCAGCAGAAGTCGCTGGCTGATCGCCAGGCGTCCGTGACGAAGATGACCAAGGAACTCCAGGAGAAGCTGGCCAAGAAGCAGGACCAGCCCCAGCCGCGCGCGATTGTCCCGACCGAGGTGAAAAATGAAAACTAAGCTGCTGATCATCGCAATCGTCGCGGGCCTTGGCCTTACCGCCGCCGCCCGTGCGCAGACCTGGTTGGAAGCCACCACGCTGCCCTCGGCCGATGCCAACGCCACGGCCGCGGAGTTGTGGAAGGACATCAGCCCCGAGGAACTCGAGAAGCTCCTGCAGCGGGCGGAGGAATCTCGCCTGGCCGATGAGCGCGTCAAGGCGTCGGACGAGATCCGCGACAGCCTCCTGCTGGAGGAAGACGCCAAGGAAGCGGCGATCAAGGCGATGCACGACAAGCCCGCCAACACCCGCCAGGACAACATCGACCGCATCTGCAAGGCCATGGCCAAGGTCGACACGCAGTTCGGCAAGTATCACAAGCTGCTGGCCGAGGGCAAGCACCTCGAATTGACCGAGGCGTTGAAGAGCCTCGATCACACGCAGTCGAGCTACCTCAACACGGCCAAGCACTATCTCTACGCCAAGGCGCTGGCGGGCCTGTCGCAGGACCAGGCGAAGGAGAACAAGGGCAAGGAAAGCCGCGACACTGCCTACCAGGCACTGGCGGCGTACCAGGAATTGCTGGCGAGCATGCCCGAGCGGATCAGCTTCGCGGTGGCGTCGGCGCTGGAGTCGGCTGAGATGTACGAGAAGCTCGGCCGCTTCATTTATGCGTCGGAGATGCTGACGTACTGCGCCCGCAACTACGGGCTGGTGTTCAGCACGGCGGACTTCCAGAAGCTCACGGCCAAGGTCGAGGGCTGGCAGAAGATCTACAAGGATCCGCTGGCCCACATCGGCGGGCGGATGGGCGAGGTGGAGCAGAAGCTCAACGAGAAGGACAGCGGCCCGGCGACGCAGGAGAAGGAAAAGGAAATCGTCGCGGTGCTCGAAGACCTCATCCGCACGCTGGAAGAGAAGGAAAAGAACAACCAGAGCCAGAGTCAAAGCCAGGACAAGGACAAGAAGAAGGGCGAGAAGGGCGAGGAAGGCGGCAAGGAACAGAAGCAGGGCCAGGCGCAGGGCCAGGGCGGGCCGCCGAACGGCAACAACCCGTCATCGCCCGCACAGAAGAGCGCCGTGGTTCCCGGCTCGGTGGAACGCCCGCGCAACCTCGGCACGATTCACCCCACCGACGAGACCTCCGACTGGTCGTCGCTGCCGCCTCGCGAACGCGACCGCCTGCAGCAGATCATGAAGAAGGTCATGTCGGAGCGCAACCGCGACCTGGTGAGCGACTACCACTCGTCGCTGTCGCAGGAACAGAAGTAGCTGACGCGCCGGCCAGGCCGGCGCCACACGAACCATCCGGGCCCGCGGGCCCAGAGGCCTTTGCATGAGATATCTCGCAGCCGTCCTATGTGTCGCCATGGCCGCCGCCGTCGCCGGTGCGGCGGAGCGCGCCGAGACCGTTGAGGCCAACGTCCTCGAAGGCGCCATCGAGTCGATCTCCGCCCAGCAGGTGCAGGTCAAGCTCGCCCAGGGGTCGCAGGCGATCCCGCTGGCCGACGTGAGTTCGCTCGAACTGCTCACGGCCGATTCGCTGCTGGCCCAGGCGGGGGCGACTGTGATCACCACCCGCGCTGGCGACACGCTGGGGGCGTCGGGGCTCAAGGTGGCCGACGGCAAGGCCAGCTTCGACTCGCGGCTCGGGAAGGTCACCTGCGACGTCACGACGCTCAGCGCCATCTATTTCTCGCCCGCGGGCCAACTGCCCCAGGCCGTCATGCAGCAGGCCAGGGACGTTGCCGCCGGCGCCGAGTCGGCCGACACTGTGATCGTCGACCAGGGCAAGGAGTGGACGGGCGTCGAGGGCGTGCTCGTGTCGGTGGGCGACCAGAAGGTGACGCTCCGCTACGAGGGCGAAGATCGCCTCATCGATCGCAAGAACATCCGGGCGATCCGCATCGCCACGGCCGGGGCCACGCCCGCCGGCGCCAAGGGCAAGCTCACGCTCACCGACGGCAGCGAGGTCGTCTTCGATTCCCTCACGATGGCGGCCGAGATCTTCACGGCCAAGACGGTCGCCCTCGGCGAGGTGCAGATTCCGCGGAAGTCGGTGGCGGCGGTGCGATTCATCTCCGCCCGCGTCACGGAGTTGTCGACCCTGAAGCCCGAGGTGGAAGAGGCCGCCTTCTTCGACGTCAAGACGCCTGTGGGCATCAACAAGGCCGCGGCGGGCGGGCCGCTGAAGCTCGCGGGCAAGGTCTACGCCAGCGGCGTGGGCGCCAGCAGCTTCACCAAGCTCGACTATGCCGTGGACGGCAAGTTCAAGATGTTCGTGGCGGTCCTCGGCATCGACGACGCCGCGCGGCCGCTGGGCAACGCCGCCGTCACCTTCCTGGGCGATGAGAAGGAACTGGCCAAGCCGTTCCTCATCACCGGCAAGGATGCGCCGCTCGATGTCCGCCTGGACTTGACTGGCGTGAAGAAGCTCACCATCCGCATCGACTTCGGCCCCGACAATCTCCCCGTCGGCGACCAGGTCGACATTGCCTCGGCGCGACTGATCAAGTAGCGTCCTTGGACTGCGCCTTTGGAGTGCGGCGTCGTTGCCGCCGCACTGCATAGCGCTTTGGCGATCTCGCCCCCGACGGTACACTATCGCCATGAGTGACGCGTCACAACGGACGGCGACGATCAAGGCGATGGCGGGCGAGTGCGGCTTTGCACGCGTCGGCATCGCGCCCTGCACGCCGCTGCCTAACGCGCAGGGGCTCTGCAACTGGCTGGCCCGCGGCATGCAGGGCGACATGTCCTACATGGCCGAGAACCTGCCCAAACGCCTTCACCCGTCCCTCCTGCACGAGGGCGCCCGCAGCGCCATCTGCCTGGCCGTCTCCTGCGCCGCCGACGGCGATGGCCTCGTTGCCCGCTTCGCACGCGGACGCGATTACCACGTCGTGCTCAAGAAACGTGCCCACGCCCTCATGGACCGCCTGCGCGATGCGCTGCCCGGCTTCGAAGGCAGGGCGTTCGTCGACACCGCGCCGGTGATGGAACGCAGCCTGGCCGTGCTGGGGGGGCTGGGTTGGATCGGCCGAAACGGGTGCCTCGTCTGCCCCGGCCTCGGCAGCCACGTGATGCTGTGCGAGATCCTGTGCAACCAGGAATTGGAGTACGATTCGCCGCTTCCCAGCGGGTGCGACGGCTGCGGCGCGTGCGTTCGCGCCTGTCCGACCGCGGCCCTGGGCGTCGGTGACGACTCCGCGGCGGCTCTGGTGGACGCTCGCCGCTGCATCAGCTATCTCACCATCGAGCACCGCGGGGCCGTCGCGGCGGAACTGTGGCCGCAGATGGGCGTCAGCGTGTTCGGCTGCGACCGTTGCCAGCAGGCCTGCCCGCACAATGGCGACGTGCCCGCCGGCGACGCGGAGCTGACCGAGCATCTGCCGGCGGCGGATTTGACGCTGGGGCAGGTGCTGCAATGGCGCTGGGAGGATTGGGACGTGGCGACGCGGGGCTCAACCGTGCGCCGCGCCCGGTGGGAGATGGTCCTACGCAACGCGCTGATCGCCGCAGGCAACTCGGGCGACCCGCGCCTCCTGCCGGCGGTGCAGCGGCTGGCGGAGTCTCATCCCGGTTTGAGCGGGCTGGCCGCGTGGGCGGCTGAGCGGCTGGGCTCTTCGGGCAGCTTGCCCGACTGCCGCTGACACGCCCGCCGCATCTCTTGCTCAAAATTCGGAATCTGCCACGGGGCGAACATCCCCGAAAGCTGCGCCTCGCGCGTGGCGGGGTCCAGGCCCCGGCGCTTCTCGGGCGGCAGGTACAGGTCGTCGATTTCAAAAAGGATGAGGAAGATGTGCTGATTTTCAAGCGTCGGCACGTTCGTCGCGTACCCTCGGCAGTTCGTGGCCAGGTACATCAGCAGCGATCGATCGCTTGGGCCCATGAGCAGGAAGTACTTCTTACGGAATTGGCTCGAGATGTGCTGGGGCAGGAGCGGGAGGTCGTCCGGGAATCGCAGCTCGCGCGAGGGGAACGGCCACATCGGCCGGCGGAGGAAGTACCTCGCCTGCGCTTCGGCGCCCGTGTTGCACAGGATCACGGAGTCGGGGGCCAGGTCGGCCGAGCGCCCCAGGGCGTCCAGAACGATGAAGTGCGGCAGCGTGAACAGCTTGACGTTCTCGCGGAAGTACGCCACCTGCATGAGGCCGATGGCCAGTATGGCCGAGGCGGCGGCGAGACGAATGGCGATCTTTCCGACAACAGGTTGGGCAGCCCATCGGACCAGCAGCGCCAGGCACCCGCCCACGGCCAGGCTGGCCGGCAGCAGCAGTTGGTTCACCGTGTGCGTGTGCGCGATCGTGTGCCCCGGCAGCAGGAGGTACCACGCCATCGCCGCGGCGAGGCTGGCGACATAGATGGCCGCCGCCGGCCGCAGTTGCAGGCCCCATGCACTTCGCAGGCGCGACAGGCCCAGCCACAGCAGCCCCATCGCCAGCAGCACCGGCCAGCGGAAGGAGTACATGAACCCGGTCTTGTCGGCCAGGTCCGCGGGCAGTTGGAGGTACAGGAGCCAGCGGCTTTTCTCGGTATACTGGCCGGAGCCCAGCGAATCCTGCGCCACCGCCTGCCAGCCGACGGCGAGAATGTTCTGCAGCACGTGCAGGCCCACGCCGACCACCGGGGCCGAGGCGAGCAGGAGCAGCATCCGCCAATGGGTGCGAAGGCGCCGGGTCGCGATGGCATAGACCCACATGAATATCTGCGCGTAGGGGATGAACTCGAAGGTGAACAGCGACTGCGTGAACAGGATCGCCCAGCACGCCGACCACATCAGGCGGGGGCGGTCGCCGGCCATCGCGCGGAAGAACACCAGCAGCCACAGCCCCAGGAACAGGTTGTCGTACGCGTGCGTGTGCAGGCTCAGGCCGTGGTTCATGCTGTACGAGCACGTCCCGGCGAAGATCATCGCGCAGAGCGCCGTCAGCGGCCCCACCCGCGGCCACAGGGCCCAGTAAATGCAGAAGAGGCCCGCGACGAAGACGAACGCCATGGAGCATCGCATGACGCTGAGCGAATGAATCCCGGCCGACTGCATCAGGCCGTTGATGATGTTGGGCAGCGGGGGATAGTGCAGGTAATACTGCGGGTGATCGCCGATGTCGCCGACGTAGTGCACCGGCAGGAAATGCAGCTTGGCGAAACCATGCTTGGCGAAGTTCTCGCCCGACATCAGCACGTTCATGTCGCTGAAGTGGTCGTTGGGCCAGATGACGTCCTTGTCGCTCAGGCTGCACATGATGCAGAAGATGACGACCGAGGCCACCCATGCCCCGATGTGACAGCCGCGGGTCAGCCGCCGGCCGGAGGCGGGCAAGGCGTCGCTGCCGCCATCGGGGGCAGGCAGCTCGGCGGGCGGGGGCGGCGACTTCCTGCGGACTTGGGCGTTGCTCATGACGCGCCCCCGGTGGTGCGGCAGGGGCGATGCAGCAGCGAACGCAGGGGGGTGAGCACGGCCGCCGTCTCGATGGCCTGCATGCAGTGGGCTTGGCCGCGGCAGGACATGCCCTCGAACGTGGTGAACATGCCCACGCACGGGCTGCACGGGTGGTGGGCCGAGACGATGCATTGGTCGGCGGCGGCCGGGGCGAAGAATTCCGGGCGTGTGGGGCCCCAGATGGAGACGATGGGCACGCCTTGCGCGGCGGCCAGGTGCAGCGGGCCCGAGTCGTTGGTGACGAACGCGTCCATCATCTCAAGGCCGGCGAGGAACTCGGCCAGCGACCACTGGCCCGCGGCGACGGCAACGCGCGTGCGGGCGGTCTCGCTCAAGAGCGGCAGCAGCGATTGGACGTACTCACGCTCGTCGGGGCTGCCGGTGAGCACGACACGTAGTTGCGGGTCCTGGCCGAGGATGGCCTCGACGACGGCGGCGAACCGGTCCAGCGGCCATCGTCGCTCAAAGGACAACTCGGCCGCGTTGACGTTCACGCCCACAAGCCTGGTGCCCGGGCGCCAGCCTTGCGCCTGCAGCCAGGCGGCAACGGCGTCTCGGGCGGCGGGGGGCAGTTGCAGCGCCTGCAGGCCGCGGTCGGCGACGGGGGCGCCCAGCGCGGCGCCCGCCTCGGCGAAGACGTCGGGAAGGCGGCCGAAGTAGTTGTAGTACACCGGGTGAGTCACGAGGCTGTACCGCCAGAAGTTGTTGAGGTGGTACCCGACGCGGGTCGAGGCCCCGGAGGCGAAGGATACCAGCGTGGAGAACTTGCTGAAGAGTTCCAGATCGATGACCGCCTCGACGCGGCAGCGACGCAGCCACCAGAGGGTGGCGATCGCGTCGGCGGCGAAACGCAGCGGCGAGTCGGTGCGGATGAGGCGGACGTGCGTGCACAGGCCGGTCAACTGGAGAAGCTCGCGGCTGGGGCCGAAGCTGACGAACACCAGCGGCGCGTCGGGGTACCGCTTGCGGAGGGCCCGCAGCAGCGGCGTCGCCTCGACGATGCTGCCGAGGCCGAAGAACTTCAGCACGGCGATGGGGCGGCGGCCGCTCACCGGCCGGCGGCGGGAGGGCAGGATGCACCGTGCGGCGGCCGCCAGCACGCCCAGCAGGAAGCACAGGGGCAGGCCCAGCCAGTGGTCCGTTGCCTTCATGGCCGCCAAGCGGCCGACGCGGCGGTCCGGCGACGGCCGCGATGATGGTGTCTTCGCTTCACTCAACGCTGTTGTCCCAGGAGGTGAGTTACGGAAAGGCCGCCGCGAGCAAGGCCGCGGGCCGCGGCGAAATCCAAACACAACGGGCGATGGATGACACCACGATCATACTTGCAGACGGCGAATTCCCGTAGTCGAATTATCGGCAAAAGGCATCGCCTTGTTTGAGGCACGGGGGGATCTTACACTAGGGTCGTGTAGTCGCGATGCCAGGGGTGGCGGCCTTCCCGGGTCGCCGCCATCACAGCGTTCCTGGTGGCGGCCTGGGAAGGCCGCCACCCATCCATAGGTGTGACGGAGCACGAGGGCACATGGGCGTGCTGAGGCGCAAAATCTTCCGCGAGGTGATCTGGAGCAAGCTGCTTGGCCTGCAGTGGCGATGGCTGGCCCGGCGGGCGTGGGCCCTGGCATGTCTCAAGTCGCGCCGCCGCACGCGGGCGGGCCTGGCCCCCGCGCCGCTGATGGCCGTGCTGCTGGTGACCGAGAACTGCAACGGCCGCTGCCCCATGTGCGACCTGCCGCACCGGTTCCGTCGCAACCCCGTGGAGATCGGCACGGCCGTCTGGAAGCGGGCGATCGACGACCTTCACAAAATGGGGGCCGCGGGGGTGGGCTTCACCGGCGGCGAATGCACCCTGCGGAAGGACATCTTTGAACTCATCGGCCACGCGAGGCGCCACGGCCTGCCCGTGACGCTGAACACCAACGCGCTGCCGCTGACCGACGACCGGCTGGACGAACTTGTTGCGGCCGACCCCACGAACATCAACATCTCGATCGACAGCGGGCGCGACGACGTGAACGACCACCTCCGCGGCGGGCGCGACGTGCTGCGTCGGACGCTGGACCGCGTGTCGGCCCTGGAGGCCAGGCGGCGGTCCGCGAGGGCCGGGTACACCCTCACCGTCGTGACGGTCCTGAGCGAAGCGAACGTCAACGACCTGGAGGTGCTGTTCCAACGCGTCGCCGCCAGCGGGGCCGACCGCATCGGCTTCATGCCGCTGCACAACGCCGGTGACGGCCAGTGCGGCATCGCCAACCTCGGGCCGGCCGCGGTGGGCCTGGCGGGGCGGCTGCGCGAGCTGTCGGCCGTCTACTCGCTGCCGATCGAGAACAGCGATGCGTACATCAGCGGGCTGGACGCCGCGATGTCCGGCGGGCAGCTGCCGGTGCCGTGCAACGCGGCCTACACGACGCTGTTCCTCGGGGCCGACCTGCGGCTGTACCGCTGCTGGCCGCACCTGGAGATGGGTCGCAGCTTCGCCCGGTGGGACGGCGAGACGCCGCTGGGATCGATGTGGAACGACGAGGTGTTTCGCCAGGAGCGGCTGCGATCACTGCCCTGCCGCCAGTGCTACTGGAACTGCCACGCCGAGCTGAGCTATCTCGTGCGGATCTAACACGCCGCTTGCACGTCGGCGGGAGTGTGGTAGCATTCGTACAACCATCGAGGCATGAAATGACCGAACTCAAAAAAGACATCGACCTGCCCGCCATCGAGGCCGCCGTGCGGCAGATCCTCCAGGCCGTGGGCGAAGACGTAGAGCGAGAGGGGCTCAAGAAGACGCCCCAGCGCGTGGCCCGCATGTATGCCGAGCTGTTCTGGGGCCTGGGCGAGGATCCCGCGGGGCACCTGGATGTGGGCTTCCAGGAGCAGTACGACGAGATGGTCGTCCTGCGCGACATCCCGTTCTACTCGATGTGCGAGCACCACCTGCTGCCTTTCATGGGCAAGGCGCACGTGGCGTACCTGCCGCGCGGCAAGGTGTGCGGACTGTCGAAGATCGCGCGGGTCGTCGAGACCTTCGCCCGCCGCCCGCAGTTGCAGGAACGGCTGACGTGCCAGATCGCCGACCTGATGATGACCGAACTGGACGCCAAGGGCGCCGCCGTCATCATCGAGGCCACCCACACGTGCATGACCATCCGCGGCGTCCGCAAGCCCGGCTCGGTCATGGTGACCTCGGCCATGCGGGGCACCTTCAAGAGCAACCTGGCGACGCGGACCGAGGCGGTCAACCTGCTGACCGGCGGCGGCCGGCAGCACATCTGACCGTGCCGCGGACGCCTGCACACACCATCGCCCGCCGGCTGTGCCGCTGGTACGGCCGCGCCGCGCGAGCCCTGCCATGGCGCGCCAGCCGCGACGCCTACCGCGTTTGGATCTCCGAGATCATGCTCCAGCAGACCCGCGTCGAGACGGCCGGGCCTTACTTCGCGCGATTCCTCGAACGATTCCCCGACGTGGCCGCCCTGGCCGCGGCGCCGCTCGACGCGGTGCTCAAGGCGTGGGAGGGGCTGGGCTACTACAGCCGCGCGCGGAACCTCCACCGGGCGGCGGGCAAGATCGTCTCGCAGCACGGGGGCGAGATTCCCTCCACGGCGGAGGCGCTGCGGGCGCTGCCGGGGATCGGACGCTACACCGCCGGCGCCATCGCCAGCATCGCGTTTGGGCGCGACGAGCCGGTGCTCGACGGCAACGTGATGCGCGTGCTGTGCCGGCTGTTCGCGATCGCAGGCGACCCCAAGGGCGCCGCCGTCGGCAAGCGGCTGTGGAAGCTGGCGGGCGAACTATTGCCCCGCGGCTCGGCGGGCGAATTCAACCAGGCGATGATGGACCTCGGTGCGACCGTCTGCCTGCCGCGCAGCCCTCGCTGCGACCAGTGCCCCGTGCGGGCCGATTGCCGCGCCCGCGCCGCCGGCCGCCAGGAGAAACTGCCCACGCGGGTGAAGGCCAAGGCCGTGCCGCACTACACCATCGTGGCCGGCGTCATCCACAAGGGGGCGCGGCTGCTGATCGACCAGCGTGCGCCACAGGGCCTGCTGGGCGGGCTGTGGGAGTTTCCCGGCGGCAAGGTCGAGGCGGGCGAGACGCTCCAGGACGCGTTGCGGCGCGAGGTGCGCGAAGAGGTAGGCCTGGAGGTCGCGGTGGGCGAAAAGATCGGCGTGGTCCGCCACGCGTACTCGCACTTCAAGATCACGATGCACGTCTTCCGCTGTGTTCACATCCGCGGCCGGGCCCGCGCCATCGCCTGCCAGCAGGTGAAATGGGTGCTTCCGGGCGAACTGGACGCCTATGCCTTCCCGGCGGCGACGAAAAAGATCATCGAATCCGCATCGTTCGCGACGGCTTAGTCGCCGCTGAGGATTGCCATCGTCGCATGCACCAGCGCCGCGATGAGGGCCGCGAACGCGATGATTTTGTGCCACTGGAACATCACCTTGGGCTTGATGCGGCGGAAAACCCCCAGCGAGACGGTGCCCGCCACCAGCGCCAGCGTCACGATGCCAAGGGGCGCCACCAATTCCTCCAGCAGCGACTCGGTCTGATGAACGACCGGAGCGGAGGCCACTCCCGCGATGACGGCCATCGCGGGCGCGGCCACCGCAAGGACGGCGAGAATCGTCAGCATCCCAAACGTGCCAATCCTGTTCATGATGATCTTCCTTCAGCTGTTCCGTGCAGGCGACCTTCCCAGGCCGCCGCAAGGTCTGCGGCTTCACTCGTTGGATCCATCGCAGCGCCCGTTTTACTCGAAATCCCACGTGCCCTTGGTCAGGCGATCGCGACTGATGGCGGCAAGGTGCTTCCACGCCGCGGCGGCCTGCTGCGGGCTCGACAGCACTTCAGCATAGGTCGTCACGAGCTCCGCGGCCTCGGCGGCGGATTCCTCCAGTAGCTCGATGCGAAGATGCCCGACGCCCAGCTGCATGATGCCCGGCAGGAAGTCTGCCGCCGTCTGCGCACGCGAGGTGAAGACGGTGTTGCGACCGGCCTCGTCGGCCAGCACGAGGTGCTCGGCGGCGACGCGGTCGAGAAGGTGCAGGCGGTGCTGGCGGCAGGGGCGGCGGCAGGCGGTGCAACTCCGCCCCCCGGCGAGGTTGGCGGCGAAGAGGCAGTGCATCGTGTGGAACATCGTCACGTGCTGGTGGATGACCACCTCCAGCGAGGCCGGCGACAGGAAACGGGCCATCGCCTGCAGCTGCGCGAAGCTCAAGTCGGCGGCCGCCGTGACGCGAGCGGCCCCCAGGCCCGTCAGCACACCGCACGTGACGTCGTTGATGGCGTTGAGCGACTGGTCTGCAACGAGTGGCACCTGCGGCGACCGCTTGCGGAGCAGCGACAGCGCCCCGAGGTTTCGCACGAGGATGGCCGCGGGCGCCGCAGCGGCCAGCGCATCGAGACGCGCCTCTTCGCCGCTCAAGAGAATGCGGGGCGTGACCAGTGCGGCGGCCAGGCCAACCGCGCGGCAGGCGGCGAGGGCGGCGGCATTGAGCTCGTCGTCCATCAGGTCGCAGTAGACCAGGGCCGCCGCCTTGGCGGCGATGACGGCCTCGAGCTGGTCCATCGTGCGGGCCAGCACGCTCAGTTCAATCTTTGCCGCGGCCGTCGCGGCGGGCGGTTCCTGCCGCAGGTGCTGCAGCGCCGCTGGTTCGGCGACGGCGTGGCGGTAGCGGGACAGGTGCCGCCGCGAGAGGTCTTCGATCACCTGGCGGCGCAGCTCGTTCAGCACGCTCTTGGGCGCCATGACCGAGGTCGATTCGACCTCCTTGCCCGACGACAGCAGCCGCACCGTGCCCAGTTCGAACGGCGTGGGCCCCAGGCGGTCGAGCTGCTGCACGAGCAGCTCGCGCGTCAGCGGGTGCTTCTGAGCGGCCTGCAGCGGGGCGGCCCCGCGGGCGCGGGCGAACTGGCCGTGCGCGTCGCGGGCGATGAGCTCCAGCGGCTTGTCCAAGTCGGCGGCGACGTCGAAATCGACGGGCGTCTTGTGCACGATGACGTCGCGCGAGTACGTCTGCTCCATGCGGCGGCGAAGCTTGGGGTCGTCGGTCTTCCAGACGATGTTGCCGGGCGTGAGGGCGGAGAGGTTCACGTCGCCGGGGCCGAACATCATCTCCACCAGGCACGGGCCGCCGCGCGGGCCGCTGATCGGCTGAACCGAATAGACGCGGCCGCCTTGCTCGTCGCGCTCGGGGTGGCCCTCGTCGAAAACGATGCCGTCTCCGGGCTTGATGGGCTCTTCGCTCAGGCCCGGCCGGCGCGCGGCGGCATCGAGCTCGATCACCACGCTGGCGTCTGTGATCTGCGTCACCACGCCCAGCCGCACGCCGCGGCTCTTGGGGAAGCGGCCGGGCACGAGGGCCTGATGATTCGGCCCGCCGAGGAACCCGCCGGTGAACCCGCGCGAGAAGCTCTGCGCCAGGTCGTACTGCTGCTGCTCGCCCAGGCGCCAGGGGCGGTCGTTCAACGCCGCGTCCAAGGCCGCGCGGTAGGTGGCCGTTGCGGCCGCTACGTAGTGGGCGCTCTTGAGGCGGCCCTCGATCTTCAGCCCGGCCGTGCCCAGGCGGACGAGTTCGGCCACGTGGTCGTGGGCGGCCAGGTCCAGCGGGCTCAGCGGATAGACGGGGGTGTCGGTGGTGCGGCTCTCGCTGTCGACGACGAGCTGGTAGGGCAGGCGGCAGGCCTGGCCGCACAGGCCGCGGTTGGCGCTGCGCCCCCAGAGCGACTCGCTCGCCAGGCACTGGCCGCTGACGGAGATGCACAGGGCGCCGTGGACGAAGACTTCCAGTTCCATCTTCGTGGCCGCGCGGATCGCCCGCACCTGCTCCAGCGTCAGCTCGCGGGCGAGGATCACCCGCGACACGCCCAGCTCGGCCAGCAGGTTGATGCCGGCAGCATCGGTCTGGCTCATCTGCGTGGAGGCGTGGATGGGCAGCGTGGGGGCGGTGCGGCGGACGACGGCGGCCAGGCCCAGGTCCTGGACGATGACGGCGTCGGCGCCGGCCTCGGCGACGCGGGCGACGAAGGCGGCCGCCTGCTCAAGCTCGGGGGCGAAGATGAGCGTGTTGAGCGCGACGTACCCGCGGGCGTTGCGGGCGTGGAGGTAGTCCATGACCTCGGGCAGTTCCTCCAGGCGGAAGTTGGTCGCCTTGGCCCGCGCGTTGAAGGCGGGCAGTCCGAAGTAGACGGCGTCGGCGCCGTTGGCGACGGCGGCCTTGAGGCATTCCCAGTCGCCGGCGGGCGACAACAGCTCGGTGCGTTTGCTTGATTTGTTCACGGCTCTATTTCTATCGGTTTTGCGTCAGAAATGTTGGAAAATCTTGCCCCCGGGGAATACCTTCTCCGCTGCGATGACCGATGGACGCGGCCGCTGCCTGCCGCGAAGCGCAAGGCCGCCAGCCGACGGAGACGCGATGATCCGCACGAATGACAAACCGAGGAACCCCATGAGCCAGATGTACGGCGAGACGGAGCACCAGGAGATATTCTTCCCCGCGGCCGACCTGCGCCGCCCGATCAACGTCCACATCCCCAGCGCCCTGGGCAAACTGGGATACTACCTGTTCGTCCGCGTGGACAGCGCCCTGGCCGGGGCCCTGGCGGCGGTGGAGGTGAAGCTCACCATCACCGGCCTGCGGAGCTTTGAGGTGCAGCAGAAGTTCGGCGAGGGCAACAAGGGCCCCGCGACGTTCGCCTCCAAGCAGGCCGCAAAGACGTGGGTCTGCCTGGGCCGCCTGATGGCCAGCCGCGGAGAGGGCCCGCTGACGATCGCCAACCTGCCCCAAGGCCTGGAGCAGGCCGACGTGCTGTTGTGCACGTGGACGCGGTTCGTCTCCAGCGGCCAGGCCGACGATTGGCTGGCATGCCAGGCCGATCCGCAGTGGGCGCCCACGGGCGTGCCGCTGGGCGGCATCGGCTGCGGCAAGGTCGAGATCTGCCGCGACGGCAGGTTCCGCAACTTCAGCGGCAACAACAACCAGGACATGCCCTTCGAGGACCCCGACGGCCTGGAGGGCGCGTACCTTTCCATCGCCCTGGGCGAGGCGCAGCGCGTGCTGGCCACGCGAGCGGCGGCGGGCAAGGGCGGGCTCATTCCGCCGGTGGCGAACCTGCAGGCGGACCTGGCATTCCCCCAGGCGACGCTGCGGGCGGCGGAGGTGTTCCCCGGCATCGACGTGGAGGCGACGCTGTCGGGCATGCTGTGCCCGCACGATCTGAAGACCTCGGGCCTGCCGGGGTTCATCGTTCGTTTCCGCGTGAGCAACCGCACGGGCCAACCCGTGCGCATCGCGTGCCGGATGGCCTGGCCGAACCTGGTGGGCTTCGGCGGCGGCATCGGTGAGGCCGAAAGCCGCATCGGCTACGGCGACGGTTTCTATCGCTACTGGACCGCGCCCGACCAGCCCGCGTGCAACCTGGCCAAGGGCGGCGACTACGAGGCGATCCGCTACGGCAACGAACCCAGCGAGATCAGCCCGGCCGCCGACGGGTTTCATTTTGTTGCGGTGCGCCGGGATTCCAGCGTGCTGGTGGAGAAGAGCAGCCGCACGGCCTCGGTCGCCAAGGAAATGACCGTGCCCGCCGGCGGCAGCGCGACGGCGGACATGGCCGTCGTCTGGGACATGCCTCACTGGATCGACATCCACAACGTCGACCGCGGCCACCTCTGGCAGAACCACTTCGCGGGCGGCGAGGAGATTCTCGATTACATATTCAAGTCGTTCGATACCATTCTGGCGGCCGCCGGGCAGTTGCCGGCCCTGTTGAAGGACACGTCGCTGCCGGCGTGGCTGAAGCGGCGGCTGGCGAACTGCTGCTATCCGCTGGTGACCAACAGCGTGCTGTACAAGGACGGCCGCTTCAGCGTGAACGAAGGGCCGACCGAGATGGCGGCGTGCTTCGGGACGATCGATCAGCGGCTGGCGGCGCACGCGGCGACGCTGCTGCTGTTCCCCCAGCTCAACTGGCAGGAGCTGGAGGAATTCTCGCTCAAGCAGGCGGACAACGGCGGGGTGAATCACGATCTGGGCCAGGGGCACCTGGAGGCCAAGGCGGTGGACAGCCACTGGCCGGACCTGACGTGCTCGTTCATCATCCAGTGGGCGTCGCACGTGTGGTCGAACGGGGCGACGGAGATCGAGGAGCTCACCTGGCAGCGGGCGAAGAAGGCGCTGCTGCGGCATGCGGAGTGGGCCCAGGCGGGCGGCGGGGTGGCGCAGATCGGCCACGGGCTGGGCACCAGCTACGATGGTTACCATTATATCGGCACGGTTGCATACGTGGCCACGCTGTGGCTGGCGGCCCTGGAAGTGGCGAGGAAGTGGGCGACGAAGTTCGGCGATCGCGACCTGCTGCCTCGCCTCGACGCGTGGGAGAAGCAGGCCCGCGAGCGTCTGGAGGCCGACCTGTGGAACGGCCGCTTCTACCGCGCGTACAACAGCCCCCAAGGCCCGGCCAACGAGAACTGCCACGCGGGCATGCTCGCGGGCGAATACTACAGCCGCATGCTGGCCGGCGTGGACGTGCTGGGCGACGACCGCCTGCAGGCTTGCGCCGACGCGATGGTGCAGCTCAACGGCAACGCCAAGTTCGCCGTGCCGCCCGACGAGGTGTCGGCCGACCTGAAGGAATTCACGCAGTATGGCTGGCTGCCGTACGTGGAGAGCTTCTGCCTGGCGCCGCTGGCGATCCGCGGCGACGGCCGCATGATGGACATCTGGCGGCGGATCATCGAGGCGATGGACCCCGATGGCAAGAGCCCGTGCGACACGCGCCTGATGTACCAGCCGGTCTCGGGCAAGCAGTCCTGGGGCAGCTACTACATGACCGCCCCGGCCAGCTGGCTGGTGTACCAGGCGACGCTGGACTTCTTCTACTGGCCGGCCGAGGGCGTGCTGCGGCTGAGCCCGATGCAGGACGGCCGCTTCGCGATCGTGCACCCGCTGTTCTGGGCCACCGCCCAGCGACAGGGCGGCAGCATACGGATGACGATCCGCAAGACGTTCGGCCGCACGCCCAGGCTGCAAGGTCTGGAGTTGCCCCCCGGCGCGCGGGAGGCGAAGATGGGGGGCAAGGCCCTGGCGGCGGCCGGCGCGATGGGCAAGTACAAGCGATTCGCCTGCCCGGCGACGGAGCTGGCCGAGGGCGCGACGATCGAATGGACCGTTGAATAACAAGGAACACCTATGTCTCTGCTGGTCACCGGAAGCATCGGAATCGACACGGTTGAAACGCCCTCGGGCATGGTCAAGGACGCCCTGGGCGGGTCGAGCATCTACTTCGCCTATGCCGCGAGCTTCTTCACGCCCGTTCGCCTGGTGGGCGTGGTGGGGGAGGACTGCCCCGAGGGCTTCCTCGACCCGGTGCGGGCCAATGCGCGAATCGACCTGGCCGGCCTGGAGGTCCGCAAGGGCTCCAAGACCTTCCGCTGGCATGGCCGGTATCACAACGACGTGAACGAGCGCGACACGGTGGCCGTGGAGCTCAACGTGCTGGCCGAGCGCGGGCCTACCATCCCGCAGGCCTTCCGCGACAGCCGCTACGTCTTCCTGGCCAACACGCACCCGGCGCTGCAGATGCAGATGCTGGACCAGCTGGAGGCGCCCAAGCTGGTCGTGGCCGACACGATGGACCTGTGGATCAACGCCGAACGGGACAACCTGATGGGTCTGGTGCAGCGGCTCGACGGGCTGGTGCTGAATGACTCGGAGGCCAAGCTGCTGACCTGCCAGTCGAACGTGGTGGCGGCGGGGCTGGAGATCGCTCGCGTGGTCAAGCGGTTCGTGGTCATCAAGAAGGGCGAGCACGGCAGCCTGCTGTTCACCGACGGCAAGGTCTTCGCCCTGCCCAGCTACCCCACCTTCAACGTGATCGACCCCACCGGCGCTGGCGACAGCTTCGCCGGGGCTATGATGGGGTACTTGGCGGCCGAAGACCGCGTCGACGCCTTCGCCCTTCGCCAGGCGATCGCGTACGGAACGGTCACCGCGAGCATCGGCCTGGAAGGTTTCTCGCTGGACCGCTTCACCAAGTCCAGCCGCAAAGAGGTCGACGCCCGCATGGGCGAGTTCCAGGACCTGGTGCGGTTCTGGGCGTGACGGCTGTGTGGTCGGAATGTGTCGAGTTGACGCTGCATGACGCGTGAAATGGCGGGTGGCGGCCTTCCCAGGCCGCCGCCTTTCGGGTGGTTGTTGGCGGCGGCCTGGGAAGGCCGCCACCCATCAATGCGTCAGGCGGTGTCGCCTTCGATGAGGTCGGTGGCGCGATCTGAGGACACCCCCAAACAAGTTTGGGGGTGGCACCGGGGATGGCACCAAGTGGCATGAGGGTGGATTGCTTGCAGGGGTGCCGCCGAGGCACCAGGGCGACCGAAGATGGCACAGGCTCATTATTCGGAGTCACTATGTCCGAGCGAACGTTTCTGGCGATCGATATCGACGAGCATATCCGCAAGGGGCTGGCGGATGTGGAGGAGATGCTGGCCTCGCAGGACGCCAGGATCAGCTGGGTCGCGGCGGAAAATCTGCACATCACGCTGAACTTCCTGGGCGACGTGAAGGACGAGATGGCCGCCGACGTCTGCCACATCGCGGCCGAGGTCGCGGCGACGGTCGAGCCCTTCGACTTCGACGTGGAAGGCGTGCTGGCCGTGCCACCGCACGGGCAACTGCGGATGATCTGGGTGGGCGTGCATGACTCGACTGGCCGGATGACGCAGTTGCACAAGGCGCTGGCGATGGCGTTCGAGGGCCTGGGGCTCAAGGAAGAAGAACGCAGCTTCAAGCCGCACATCACGCTGGGGCGGGTCAAGTTCGCCAAGCATCCCGACGAGGTCCGCTCCGCCATTGCGCCGCAGGCCGGGGAAGATTTCGGCGCCTGCCTCGCCGAGGAAGTGATCGTTTTCAGCAGCACACTCGCGCCCAAGGGGTCGATCTACACGCCGATGGCGCGAGCAACGCTGGGGTCCAGTCGCTCGTGACAGGAACGGGTGGCGGCCTTCACGGACCGCCGCCCCTGACGCGCTCTTGGCGGCGCCTGGTTAGGCTGCCACCTATCGACTCAGGTCACACCAGCCG
Source organism: uncultured Planctomycetaceae bacterium (assembly GCA_964616985.1). Classification (GTDB taxonomy): domain Bacteria; phylum Planctomycetota; class Phycisphaerae; order SM23-33; family SM23-33; genus CAZTVF01. The sequence continues at coordinate 11,750 of CAZTVF010000027.1, read as the reverse complement.
GACAAACGAACGCCCCAAAAGGAAGGACCGACAACCGCGCTGCGTCGGTCGTCGGTCCTCGGTTTTTGAGTGCCGGTGCGTCTACGCTTGTGCCTGCTCCTTGGGCGGCGTCTTGTCGGCGGCCTTGGCGATGCGGCCGAGGAAGTCGGGCAGGTCGAGGCCGACCTGCTTGGCCAGTTCGTGCATGGGGGGCAGGGCGCCCATGATTTTCTTGCCGAGGTTCTCCATGCCGCCGCCGCTGCCGCCGCCGTCCCAGACGATGATCTTCTCGATCGGCAGGTCGGCGATGGCCTTGGCCTGGATGGCGGCCACCTCGGTGAGCTTTTCGATGATGAGCATGGCGGCCATCTGCTGGGCGTCGTTGCAGGCCTCGACGAGGTGGCGATAGCCCTCGGCCTTGGCGTCGAGGACGGCCTGGGTGCCCTTGGCCTCGGCGGTCATCTTGGCCAGGATCGCGGAGGCCTGGCCTTCGGCGAGGCGGATCTGCTCCTGTTTCCTGGCGTCGGCCTCGATGACGAGCTTCTCGCGCGCGGCGTTGGCGGGGACGACCATCTCGGCGTTCAGTCGCGACTGCTCTCGCTGGGCCTTGGCATCCTCGGCCTTCTTCTGGGCGATTTCCTGCGCGACGCGGATGGCGCCGTCGGCCTCGCGGGAGGCGGACTCGGTGCGCTGGCGGGCTTCCTGTTCGGCGACGGCCTGGTTGGCATTGAAGGCGGCCTTGCGGACGCCGGCGTCGGTCTCCGCCTGGACGGCCTCGGCGTCCAGGGCCGCCGTCTGCTGGCGTTTGTTTCGGGTGGCGGTGGCCTCGCCGATTTCCGCCTGCGAGACGAGCCCGGCGACCTGCTGGCGCTTGTCCTTGGTGGCGTTGGCCTCGCCGATTTCGGCGGCGGCGTTAGCGGCGGCGACGGCGACGCGGGTGTCGCGCTGGCGCTGGGCCACGCCGGTCTGGCCGGTCTTTTCCTGCTCGGCTACGTCGATGTTGGCCTGGTTGATGGCCTCGGCGGCGGCCTTGCGGCCCAGGGCCTCGATGTAGCCCGACTCATCCTGGATGTCGCGGATGTTGACGTTGATGACGGTCAGGCCGATCTTCTCGAGTTCCACCGAAACGGCCTCGTTCACCTTGGCCATGAAGGCCTGGCGGTCGCGGTTGATTTCCTCGATGCCCATGGTGGCGATGACGGCTCGCATCTGGCCCAGGATGATGTCCTGCGCCTGCGCCTGGATCTGCCCGCGGGAGAGGCCCAGGAGTCGCACGGCGGCGTTCTCCATGATGCCCGGGCGGTTGGAGATGGCGGCCGTCACGGTGGTCGGCACGGCCACGCGGATGTTCTCGCGCGAGAGGGCGTTGGTCAGGTCGACGGGCACGACGAAGGGTTCGAGGTCGAGGTAGTCGTACGCCTGGAACAGCGGCCAGATGAACGTCGCACCGCCGTGGATGCACTGGGCCGCGCCGCTGCCGGTCTTGCCGTACTTGACCAGGATCTTGTTGGACGGGCACCGCCGGTAGCGGGCGAGGATCATGTAGAGGAAGCCAAATACGAGGATCACCAGCAGCAGGACGAGCATGATCGTCGACATGCCCGACGGGGCTTCCTTGGTGCTGGTCTCGGCGAAGAGGGCGAGGGAACTCAGCATGAGACGGTTTCCTTTCCGCTGGCCGCCTGGGCGGCGGGTTCGACTTCGATGGTGTTCTGGTCAATGAGCCGGATGACTTTGACGGGAGCGCCGGCCGGGATGGCCACGCCGCCGGCGCCGATCGCGCGGATGTGCGAGACGACGCCCGAGACGGTGACGCGGACCTCGCCCGTGCCGCCGGCGGGGATGTTCAGGTATACGGTGCCCAGGGCGCCCAGGCACGTGCTCAGGCGGCCCGTGCCGATCTCCTGCATGTTTCGCAGCCAGTTCACCAGCAGCACGGTGATGATGAACCCGCCGACGCCCCAGCAGAAAGCGTAGGTGATCGCGAGCACCGGCTTCATGTCCGAATCCAGGTACAGGGCGCCCGCCCATGAGAACATCGTGAAGAACGCGAGCAGGGCCCGCACGCTGAGGATCTTGAACGACGCCACCGAGTCGGCCGCATGCTCGGCCATGTGAACGTCGACGCCATCATTGGTGAAGCCCGCGCCGGTGTCGACGTCGGCGGCGTGAATGTCCATGCCGCCATGATCGCCGAAGCCCATCAATGCGGCGAGGAACTGCCAGATGAACAGGAGGCTGAAGAAGCACGCGCTGGCATAGAACACTTGGTTGAGGCCTGACAGGTTCTGCCACCATTCGTACATGATCGTCTCCTTTGATCGTCCCCGCACGCTGGCCGGGGCCACGCGCATTCCACCCTCGATGATCTGAGGCCGCCGAAGAGAATAATGGAAGGCATAGGGGGAAGCAAGCACGCGTTTGCACGGCAATCGCATTATCCCCCGTAGCACGGGCGTCTCGCCCAGTACTGTCCGCAAGGGCTCGATTTGCCTCACCGTCCCGGCCGCCAACAGCAGGAACAGTGACCTCCCTTCGCGCGTACGCCCCCATGCTTCTGAAACAGCCGCGGCCGCAGCCGCCTGATGCGACGGTGTTTTTGGTGTCGATTGCCACAGGAGGGTGTAGAATCTTCGCCCGGCCGCGCGGCTTTATTGACGAAGCGTGCGGCGGTGAGGAAACCATGGAATTGATCGAACTGCGGCAGCAGGATGCGGCGACGGCGACGTACCTGGGCAGCCCCAGCATTGTGAGGCTGCCGGGCGGGGAGTTGCTGGCGACGCACGACTATTTCGGGTCGGGGTGCCCGAAGAACCACCAGAACGAGGAGCACCTCACCAGCGTGTACCGCAGCGTCGACGACGGCAGGACGTGGCGGAACGTCACGCATATCGCCAACGCGTTCTGGAGCACGCTGTTCGTGCACCGAGGCAGCGTGTACCTGCTGGGCTGCTCGCAGCAGTACGGCTCGGTGGTCATCCGCCGCAGCGACGACGGCGGCAACCGCTGGACACACCCGGCCGACGCCGGCAGCGGCCTGCTGTTCGCCGGCGGCTTCTACCACGACCCGCCCAACTATCACTGCGGCCCCATGCCACTGCTGGCCCACGACGGGCGGCTGTACCGAGCGGTGGAGGACTGCACGCCCTGCGTGTGGGGCCGCGGTTTTTGCTCATGCGTCATCTCGGCTGCCCAGGACGCCGACCTGCTCGACGCCTGCAGCTGGACCATGAGCAACTCGCTGGCGTTCGACCCCGCGTGGGTGCCCCCGGCGTGGGGGCCGATGGTGAACCCCGGCTGGCTGGAGGGCAACTGCGTGCTCTCGCCGACGGGCGAGATATGGAACATCCTGCGGATGAACTCCGAGCCGCTGGCTGACAAGGCCGCGATCGTGAAGGTCGAAGACGGCGGCCGGCGGGTGACGTTCGATCCCGCGACGGGGTTCATCGATTTCCCCGGCGGCATGACGAAGTTCACGATCCGCCACGACGCCGTGGCCGGGGTGTATGTCACGCTTTCGAATCCCGCGGCCGGCTCGACTCGCAGCGTGGCCCGCCAGATGCTGGCGGCCGGGGCGTCGCAGGCGATGCGAGACGTGTTCAGCCCCGTCCACGACGGTGCCTACCAGCGGAATGTGCTGTGCCTGTGCGTCTCGCGCGACCTTCGCAACTGGCAGATCGCCGACGTGCTGCTGACCGACGACAGCGGCCTGGCCGAGGGCCCCTCGCGGTCGCTGACGGGTTTCCAGTACGTGGACTGGCAATTTGACGGCGACGACCTTATATACCTCGTTCGCACCGCGTACCGAGGCGCGAACAACTTCCATGACTCCAACCGGATCACGTTTCACCGGTTGGCCCAATGGCGACAACGGCTCGGCCGCGCGTGAGGCCTCTGCCGTGGCACGGGCGTTGCGTTTTGGCGTAACACGGGCGTCTCGCCCGTGCGTCGCATGGCCGTCCCGGCCCGGGGCGGCAAACATGCTTTTGGCCTGCCGGCAGGCAGGCCCTTCGGGCCTAAAAGCATGGCACCCGGTCGTGCTATGAGGCAGAATTCCGGGCCGATGAATGAACCTGTTTGCACCCAGAAAGGATCATCGAATCATGACCGAGAGCCAGACGCAGACCCCGTGGTACCAGCGCGGCTACCGCCGCATGCTGGTGGACATGCACATCACCGAGTGGAACGACAAGTTCCTGACTAAATACGATCCCGTGCGGATGGCGAACCTCTACGAGGCCGCCGGCCTGAGCTCGGCCATGTTCTACTGCCAGTCGCACATCGGCCTGTGCTACTGGCCCACGAAGACGGGCAAGATGCACGCCAACCTCCACGGCCGCGACATCGTGGCCGAGATGCTCACGGAGCTGGCCAAGCGGAAGATTGACGCGTGCGGCTACTACAGCGTCATCTTCAATAACTGGGCGTTCCTGGAGAAGCCCGAGTGGCGCCAGCACGCGCCGTGGCAGAACGTCACCGACCGCCGCGACCTGGGCTGCTTCGCCGGCTCACGGTACGGCCTGGTGTGCCCCAACAACCCCGACTACCGCAAGTTCGTGCACGACCAGATCGACGAGCTCGTGGGCGGCTACTGCTTCGTGGGCATGTTCTACGACATGACGTTCTGGCCGTGCATGTGCCTGTGCCCGCATTGCCGCGACCGCTACCGTCGCGAGCACCACTCCGAATTCCCCGAGAAGATCGACTGGTTCACGCCCGAGTGGCCGCAGTTCCAGCTCGCGCGCGAGGGCTGGATGGCCGAGTTCGCCCAGACCGTCACCGACTACACCAAGAAGGTCCACGCCCAGCACCACCCGCAGGCGCCGGCCATCACCGTGTATCACAACTGCGCCACGCTCACCCGCGGCTGGGCCATGGGCTCGTCGGTCGACTCGGCCAACGCGAGCGACTTCCTCGGCGGCGACTTCTACGGCGATCCACTCGACCAGCTCGTCACTTGCAAGCTGATGAGCAGCCTGACCAACAGCAAGCCGCTGGAATTCATGACCAGCCGCTGCGTCAGCCTTCAGGATCACGAGCGCACCAAGAGCTACGAGCAGATGGAGATGGCCGCCAAGGCCGCCACGCTGTTCTCGGGCGCGTTCCTGTTCATCGACGCCGTCAACGCCGACGGCACGGTCAACACGCCCGTGTACAAGCGGATCGGCAAGATCTTCCGCGAGACGGCCGCCTACGAGCCCTTCCTCGGCGGCGAGCAGATCGAGGACATCGGCGTGTTCTTCGGCAACGACGCGCGGTTGGATTTCGCCGAGAACGGCACCGACATGCGCAACAGCGACATCTGGAAGAAGGACTTCCCGCACATGAAGGCGATCCGCGGCATCTGCCGGCTGCTGCAGCAGTCGCACATGCCGTTCGGCGTCATCACCCGCAAGCAGCTGGGCGAGCTGGGCCGCTACAAGGTCATCATCCTGCCCAACGCGCTGCGGCTGTCGCGAGAAGAGGTCGACGCGATCCGGCAGTACGTGGCCGACGGCGGGCGGCTGTACGCCAGCCGGCATTCGTCGCTGGTCGAAAGCCGCCAGGGCCGGCAGGACGATTTCATGCTCGCCGACGTCTTCGGTTGTCACCTGGCCGCCGACGATTTCGGCAAGGTGGTCTACCTGAACGCCAAGGACGCGGCGCTGGCCAGGCTGATCCAGCCGCAGCGGTACCTCAGCCACCTGGCCATGGGCGGCAGCGAGGGCGCGGGCGTTATCCGCCTGGCCGAGGGCGCGACGGGCACGGTGCTGGCGACGGTGACCCTGCCCTACAACAAGGAGTGGGGCGGCCTGGGCGATCAGAAGTGGATCAGCATCCACAGTTCCCCGCCGTGGGAGGACACCAGCGCCCCGGCGATCGTCGTGAACACGTTTGGACGCGGGCGGGCGATCTACAGCGCCGCCGACCTGGAGATGGTCGAGAGCGAGGCCAACGACCGCCTCATGCTTCACCTGCTGGGCCTGCTGCTCGGCGAGCAGCCGCTGACCTTCGCCGCCCAGACGCACCCGGCCGTGTGGATGAATGCCGCCCACCAGGCCGAGCACAAGCGCATCACCGTGGGCTTCCTGAACAACCAGGCGCAGCTGCCGGCCATCCCGCTGCCGCGCGTGCCGTTCACGCTGCGGCCGCCGGCGGGGCGGAAGTTCACGCGGCTGCTGTCGGCCCCGTCGCTCAAACCCGTGAAGTTCACGACGGACCCTGACGGCACGCTGCACGCGGCGGCCCCGAGGCTCAAGGTGTTCCAGATGTTGCTGGCGGAGTACGAATAACATGGCAGAACCAGATCCACGCCTGGCGGCGCTGGCGGTCATTCGCGACCGCTGGTGCAGCGATGCCCACTTCAGCAACGGCAACGCCGTCTCGGCCATGGGCGCCGGGGCCGAGGGCTTCCGCGCCTCCATGCGGGCCGACGGCTCGTGGGCCGACGTGGACTACGGCTGCCAACTGCTGATTTACTGGTCGGCCGGCAATCACCTCAAACGCCTGCTGGCGATGGCGTGCGCCTGGCGCGGTGGGGCGGCGGGCGATGCGTCGCGGCCGGACGAGATGCTCCAGGCCGTGCTGTGCGGCTTGCGGTTCTGGTACGACCGCTCGCCGCAGAACCCCAACTGGTGGTGGATGCAGATCGGCGCCCCGGCCCTGCTGGCCGAGGTGCTGATGCGGGTGCATGGCTCATGCGACCGCTCTTACATCGCGCGGGCCGTGCCCGCCTTTGAGTCTCACCAGCCGGTGCTGCGATTCACGGGCGCCAACCTCGTCTGGACCGCCGGCGTCGAGGTCGCCCACGGGCTGCTCGTCGACGACCCGGCCCTCGTCTCGCAGGGCATGCAGCTCATCGGCCGCGAGGTCCGCGTCTGCCCCGCCGAGGAAGGCCTGCAGCCGGACATGAGTTTCTTCCAGCACGGTCGCCTGCTGTACTCCGGCGGGTACGGCCAGAACTTCGCCGCCGACGTGGCCCGCTTCATCTGGCTGGCCGACGGCACGGCGTACGCGTGGCCGCGGCACGGGGTCGACCTGTTCGCCCGCTTCCTGCTCGACGGCAGCCGCTGGATGGTCCGCGGGCGAACATTCGAGTACGGGGCCATCGGGCGCGAGATCAGCCGCGCTGGCCATGAGAACTCGCGATTCCTCCGCGCCGCCAATCTGATGGCGAGGGTGGAGCACCCACGGCGCGAGGAGTTCGCCGCCATCGCGGCTGCGGGCGAAGACGCGCGCAAGTCGTTCGTGTCCGGCAACCGGCACTTCTGGTCGGGCAACCTTATGGTGCACCACCGCGATGACTATTGCATCTCCGTCCGCGTCGCCAGCGACCGCCTCGAGAACGTCGACTTCCCCTGCGGCGGCGGCGAGGGCCGCCTCTGCCACCACCTGGCCGAGGGCGGCAGCTTCGTGATGCGCGACGGCGACGAATATCGCGACGTCTTCTCCGTGTGGAACTGGCGACGCGTGCCCGGCGCGACGGTCGAGCAGCACCCGAGGCCGATGAACGTGGATGAACTGGTGCGGCGCGGCGAGCGGGCCTTCGCCGGCGGGGCCAGCGATGGCGAGGTCGGCTGCGCAGCCATGGACTTCAGCCGCATGACGCTGTCGGCGAAGAAGGCGTGGTTCTTCTTCGACCGCTGCATGGTGGCGCTGGGCGCGGGCATCGCGTCTGCAGCCGATGTGCCTGTGTGCACCACAATCAACCAATGCCGCCGCCGCGGCAGCGTCTTCATCAAAGGCCGATCGGCCCCGCTGGCCGATGGCGTGCACGCGCTGGCGGCCGGCTCGGCCTTCTCGCACGACGGCGTGGGCTATGCCATCCTCCGCGGCCAGGGCGAGATGCGCCTGCAGACCCAGCACGGTGCGTGGAGCGATTGCGGCGTGGGCTCCGGCGAGCCGCAGTCGCAGGCGGTGTTCACGGCGGCGATCGATCACGGGCCGGGACCTCGCGACGCGGAATATGCCTACGTGGTCGCCCCGGGTCTGGCGGCCGATGCCGTGGATGTCTCCCCGCTGACAATCACTCGAAACGATGTGCAGGTCCAGGCCGTCTGGCACGCGAAGGAGCATCGCGGCCACGCGGTGTTCTACGAGGCCGGGGCGGTCGAGTTCCCCGACGCCCAGTCGCTCGCGGTCAATGCCCCCTGCATCGTGCTCTACCGGCCGGTGGAGGGGCGGATCGACCTGACGCTGGCGGACCCGGCGGGGCAGGCTGCGGCCGTGACCGTGAAGCTGTCGAGGCCGGATAGCCTTTCGCTCACCGTGCCCTTGCCCCAGCACGAGCACGCCGGCGCCGCCGCGAGGCTCACCGTGGCGCGGTAGCAGCGGCCAAGAGGCCCGCTCAATCGCCACCCCGACAGGAGATGCTATGACCGCCGATGCCGACGCACCGATGGACTGGGGCTTCTACCCGCTGTGGTTCTGGAACGGTAACATGACCGAGGCCGAGATCCGCTGGCAGGTGGGCGAGATGGCGGCGGGGGGCTTCAAGGGCTTCTTCATTCACCCCCGCCAGGGGCTGCGGCAGCCTTACCTCTCAGGGGCGTACTTCTTTCTGGTCGCCGCAGCCGTCGACGAGGCCAAGCGGCTGGGCCTCAGCGTGCACATCGGCGACGAGTACCCCTACCCCAGCGGCGCCGCCGGCGGGATGGTGGCCCTGGGCGAACCGCAGCTGGCCGCGACGCAACTGGTGCAGACGAGGCATGAGACGGGTGGACGGCACCTGGTACTCCCGTTGCCTCGCGGAAAGGTGCTCGCCTGCGTTGCCTGCCCGCTGGACATTGCGGGAAATGCCCAATGGGGCCAACAAATCGATCTTCTATCCTCTGTGGGCATGACGCTGCCCGACGAAACGTACCAGGAAACCGGCCTGACCTCGTACAATCGCAAACGTTACTTCGCCAACCGCCCAACGCCGACGCTGGAGGCTTTCCTGCCTGACGAGCCGCACCGCATCTATGTGTCGGTGCAGGTGCTGCAGGAGCATCACAAGTACTGGGGCTTCTTCCCCGACGTGATGAACCCGGCCGCCGTGGAGCGGTTCATCGCCCTCACGCACCAGTGGTACGCCCGTCACTTCAGGGCCGAGATGGGCATAAGCATCCGTTCGTTCTTCATGGATGAAACGGGCCCCTCATGGTCCGCCCTGGTGCCGGCGGAGTTCCAGCGGCGGTGCGGCTACGACGTGCTGCCGCTATTGCCGGCGCTTCAGGATGCCTCTCACCCGCGGCACCTGCAGGTGCTGCGCGACCTGTCCCGCGTGCAGTACGAGATGTTCACCCGCAGCTTCGATGAGCCCATCGCCCGCTGGTGCCGCGAGCACCGCGTGGCCAACGTCGGCGAGAAGCCGTCGTATCGCCTCTCGCAGCTTCGGCACCTGGACGTCCCCGGCTGCGAGCCCGGCCACACCAAGGCCGGCGCGAAGATGGACCTGCTGGGCGGCATCGCCCGGGGCAACGCGCGGGCGACCGCGTCGGCGGCGTACTTCTACGGCAAGAGCGGCAGCATGTGCGAGTGCTACCACAGCCTGGGCTGGGGGGCCACGCTGCAGGATGCCCGACTCATCGCCGAAGGACTGCTGCTGCTGGGGGTCAAGCACCTCGTGCCGCACGCGGCCTTCTACAGCACGCACGCCCTCCGCAAGCACGACGCGCCGCCGAGCTTCTTCTTCCAGATGCCCTGGTGGCCGCAGTGGCCGCACCTGGCCCGGCGGGTCGAGCGGATCGGGCGGGCGTTCGAGGGCACCCGCATCGACGCGCGCGTGCTGGTGGTGGACCCTTCGTCGGGCCTCCCCGACGGCGGCCATTGCACGTTCTACCAGTCGCTCCTGCAGGGGCTGGCCGCGCGGCGAATCGACTTTCTCGTCGTCGATACCGACATCCTCCAGGCCGGCAGCATCGAGGCCGGGGCAGTCACCGTCCGCGATGTTCGCGCCGAGGTCGTGGTTGTGCCCCCGATGCGGTTTGTGGAGGACGAGCTTGCCGCGTGGCTGACGACCTTTAAGCAGGCCGGCGGGACGGTGATTGAGGACGCGGTTGCCAATGACGCGGCCGGCTGGGCGGAAGCGATCGCAAGGAGCACACCGCCCGCGATCGCCATCGCCTCCGATGATGCGGGCCTTGACGACATTCAAGCCGTGCGAAGGACCGATGGCAACCGCACGGTCTGGCTGCTGCTGAACACGGGCGGGCGGCGCGTGAAGCTGCGGATCGAGCACCCCGAGCCGCTGCGAGAGATCGCGCTGGATGACGAACTGCCGCCGCGACTGGCTGGCGAGAGCGGCCAATATACCCGCACGATCGCGCCGTTCGAGTCGGTGCTGCTGACGTCGGCCGCCGACGCCTCGGCCGCGGCGATCGCGCCGCCGACCATCCGTGCGGGGGTCGCAGGCCTCATGCGGGTGGCGCCGCTGGCGCCCAACGTGCTGCGGCTGTACGAATGGGAGATGTCGCTGCCGAAGGACTCGCCGGTGCAGCGGGCGAAGGTTCCGGCCGTGCCGCTGGTGAACCAGTTGGCCAAGGGCGGGTTCCGGATTTCGCCCCGGGTGGAGGGCTTCTTCGGCGACGTGCCGCAGCTGAACCTGCCCACCTTGTGCGTGCTGTACGAGGCCGCATTCGAGAACCGCTACGCCGGCGCCGTTGAACTCGTGATGGAGCCCGAGACCCTCGTGGGCGAGTGGTCCATCCGCATCAATGGCGGGCGGGCATTGGGGGCGGCGGATTTCGTCCCCAGCCGCGCGCACGTCCGCGGCAGCGTGGGCGTGGACATCACGCCGCTGCTGCAGCCCGGGCCCAATACGATCGCCGTGACGGTGGAAACGGATCGCATGGACGGCGGCCTGCGCAACGCGCTCTATCTCGCCGGCGGCTTCGGCGTCGAACTCACCGGGACATCGCTGGTCGCCCCGCCGACGGCGGGGGAGTTTGAGAACTACAGCGCCAACCGCCTGCCGCACTACGCGGGGGTCGTCGAGTATTCCGCGGCGGTCGAACTCGCGCCGCCCCAAACCGCAGGGCCGGTGCTGGTGGAGATGGACCTGCCGGGCTCGTTCGAGGATGCGTGCGAGGTGTCGTTCAACGGCGGGCCCTGGCACGCAATGCCTTGGTCGCCCAGGCTCGTGCAGGTGGACGCGGCTGAGCTTCGCCGCGGCCCAAACGACCTCCGCCTCCGCGTCTACACCACGCTCATCCGCTCGTTCGAGGGCCAATTCTTCGACGTCGCCACGCACGCCTATCGCGACGTGCGGTAGCGTTACGGAGGACTCGGTGGACTGTTCTGCTGCTGCGTCCCGTAGGGACGACTGGGCTAACTTCAGCGGTCCCTACGGGACCCAGAAGACAGTAGCATCATGTTCCTCTGCCTCGCTCTGTCACAGGCGGCGGCCTGGGCTTGCCTGCCGGAGGCAGGAAGGCCGCCCCCCCTCTATCTCCTCGCCCACTCCGCCGAGCGGTCGAGGTAGCGTTTGATGGCGGCGGGGGGGATGTTCCAGGGGATGTGGTTGCCGATGCACATCATGTAGCCGCCGGTCATGCCGGCCGTCTCGACCATCCGCTTGACCATCGCGTCGATCTCGTCGGGGTTGTTGCGGAACAGCACGCGGTTGTCGCCCTCGCCGGCGAGGAAGCAGTCCTTGTGTTTGCGGGCGATCTGGCGGTAGTCGGTGTAGGGCTCGCTGATGATGCCGCGGGCGCCGCAGGCGAAGATGTCGTCGGCGTACTTGTCGATGCAGCCATCGACCATGAAGATCACTTCCTTGCCGGCCGCCTTGAGCATGCCCCAGAATTCCT
>CAZTVF010000026.1:0-52077 GCA_964616985.1 uncultured Planctomycetaceae bacterium | reverse complement strand
CAGGGCGGTTTCCTCGCCGCAGACGAACGCGCCGGCGCCCTGCTTGATGACGATCTCGAGATTCACGCCGCTGTCCAGGATGTTCTGCCCCAGCAGGCCGTACGCCTTCGACTGGGCGATCGCTTCCTTGAGGTGCTTGATGGCCAGCGGATACTCCGCCCGGATGTACACGTACGCCTTGGAGGCGCCGATGGCGTACGCCGCGATGGCCATGCCTTCCAGCACGCGGTGCGGATCGCCCTCGATGACCGCGCGGTCCATGAACGCGCCGGGGTCGCCTTCGTCGGCGTTGCAGATGAGGTACTTCTGGTCGGCCGACGCCGCCAGCGCCACCTTCCACTTCTTGCCCGACGGGAAACCGCCGCCGCCGCGGCCTCGCAGCCCGCTGGACTCCACCGTGTCGCACAGGGCGGCCGGCGTCATCTTGCGGATCGTCGAGGCGTACGCGCGGTACCCGCCGCGGGCGATGTACTCTTCAATGTTGTTGGGGTTGACGATGCCGCAGTTCGCCAGCACCCACCGCATCTGCGGGGCGAAGAACGGGTGCTGATCCAGGTATGGAACGCCTTCCCACGCCGGCAGCTTGTCGTTGCGATGCTGGCCCAGGACGTTGCCCGCCGGAATCGCCCCGCCCAGCACCGCGTCCAGAAGCGCCGTCGCCTTGTCGGCCGTGATGCCCTCGAACGAGACGCGGGCCTTGCCCGGCAGCTGGATGTCCACCAGCGGCTCGGCCACGCACAGGCCGATGCAGCCGACGACGATGACCTCGGCGTCAACCTTGCGGTCGGCGAGGTACTGGTTGATCACCGTAAGGGTCTTGCCCGCCCCGGCGCCCAGGCCGCACGTGCCGGCGCCTACGAAGATCACCGGGCGGTCCACCACCTCGCGGCGCAGGCGGGCGAGGCGCTCCTGCCGCTTGGCCGAGCAGGCGTCGCCCTTGTGGCACAGGGGCCCTTCGGTGAGGCATTCCACCAGCTGCGGACAGGGACGGTCCCAGCTATGCCAGCACTGATCGCAGCACTTATCGTCAATCATCTTACTTTTCAGCATTTTCCACTACCTTTGCACGATACTCGTCCAGAATGCCTTTCACGGAGTCCACGGTCAGCTTGGCATGAAACTCGCCGTTGACCACCATCACCGGCGCCAGCCCGCACGCCCCGATGCACGCCACCACTTCCAGGCTGAACGCGCCGTCGCGGCTGGTCTGGCCCGGGTTGATCTTCAGCACGCGCTTCACGGCCTCCAGCAGCCCGGCCGAGCCCTTCACGTGGCAGGCCGTGCCGCGGCACACCTGCACGTGGAACTTGCCCGGCGGCTGGAAGCGGAACTGGTTGTAGAAGGTCGCCACGCCGAAGATTTTGCTGGCCGGCAGGTTCAGGTGCTTGCCGATGCGCAGCACCGCGTCGTGCGAGATATACCCGTGCACTTCCTGCACGTCCTGCAGGATCGGGATGAGCGCGTCTCGCTTGGCCTGCGGATACTTCTTCAGGATGGGCTCGAGGTCGGCTTGGATGGTGTTCTTGTCGCTGATCACTGGACAGTTTCCTTTTCTAGACGGCCACAACGGGCGAAATAGGCAACTTTTTCAAGCGAAGTCGTGATGTCGATGTCCTCCACGTACACGTGCGCGGGCACGCGAAGCGGCGTGGGGGCGAAGTTTACCAGGCTGCGGACGCCGCTGCGGACGAGCAGGTCGGTGACGGCCTGCGCCTCGGTGGAGGGCACGGCGATGATGGCCACGCGAATGTCCATCTCCTCCACGATCCGCCCCAGCTCCTCCATCGGGTAGCACGGGCAGCCGTGAAGGAAGCGGTTGATCTTCTTGGCGTCGGTGTCGAAGGAAGCCACGATGGCCAGGTTGGGGCGGCGGCCGGTGAAGTAGGCCAGGATGGCGCGGCCGAGATTGCCCACGCCCACCAGGGCCACGCCCTGGCGAACGGGTGCGTCGAGGAACGAGCCGATGCTCATCGAGAGCTGCTGGACATCGTACCCCTTGGCCGGGCTGCCGGAGTACCCCACCACCATCAGGTCGCGCCGCACCTGCGCCGCCGTCACCCCGGCCAGGCCGGCCAAGTGGTGGGAATAAGCGTGCGCGACACCGGTGGTCTGCAGTTCGTCCAGCAGACGCCGGTAGAGGCTCAGGCGACCAATCGTTCTATCAGATACGTGCGGCATAGTCGTTGGTGGAGTCCTCGCTTAAACACTGTTATGGGAATCACAGTGTGAAAGATTTCACAGCAATATAGGCCCAATCCGCCCATTCTGTCAATCGTAATTCCGTGCTTATCTCTTGTACACTTGGCACAACCACTGTTTATACGGCCACTTGCATTGTTTCGTTCCGAAATGCTTTCCCCTTGCCCATCCTCTTCGCCGCACAACAACGCTGTGACTCACGGAACAGCTCTCCCCGTCGCCCCGTCATTTCACCCCCGCCACTTCCATTCAAACAGCTACATAAGAATCTCTAATCCCTCACGCACCGGGTGCCCCTCCCGTGCGCCGGGTGCCGTGGTTTGCGAAGCGCAGCGGAGCAACCACGCAACGCCACAGCGAGGCCGTGACGTGGTTGCTCCGCCGAGTACGGCGTCGCAAACCACGGCACCCGGCTCCTCGTACACCCCCGTGCCGGTGGGCAAGGCCGTGTCGCCGTTGACATCCCGATCGCGAAGGATCAAGCTGTTCGGCCCCGCCGCCGACCACACGTACATCTTCGGCTGGCGGTACACCGCAGGACCCAGCCAATTGCCCGAATTGTTCTTGCTCGCGTAGGTCGTCTGAACATCCTGGATCACATTGGAGGCCTGATCGTAGGCATACACATCCGTCCGGGTCTTGACCACCGTCTGACACTGGAGGCCATTCACAAACACCCACGAGCACGACGCCACCCGCCCCAGGTCGTCCAGACCGTAAGGCCTGCCCAGTGGGACGCACTGTGCGTCTACTCCACCGACGGCGAGTTGGACATCGATAACAATGTCTCGGCGAACGCAACTTCGCCGCGTGGTCCATCGGACGCAAGAACTGGCTTTTCGCGGGAAACGACAACGGCGGCCGGACCGCCGCGATCCTCCTCAGCCTGATTGCCTCGTGCCAACGCCATGACGTTGAACCCTTCGCCTACCCTTGCGATGTGCTCACCCGCATCGCCGCCCATCCGCACCACCGCCTCTGCGAACTTCTACCGAGGCGGTGGAATGCGCAAGATGGTGGCTCTCTCACTGCGATGGCATCGCCTTGAGCAGACTTGCCAACTCCTCCAACTTGAAGAAGCCTTCGCGCCTCCGGCCGTCCCGGTAGAAAGCGTATGCCTCTTCAACCAACTGTCGGCAGGCGGCAAGTACAGGCAATTCGCCCTTTTCCGCAGCGGTCAACTGCAGCCCGTAACGTAAACCATCGAATGCCAAGTCAAGTGTCCACTGCTCCTCCGGTGGACGATGGTCTCGCTTCGGAAACCTGTTCGGAGCGCAAGTGCTGACGAATATTACATAGTCCTTAAAGCCGTGTAAGTCGCTGAATCCATAGTTCACGGTGAATTCCTTATCTGAAGAAGAGGCCGTACGAGCCGCCTTCTGCTGCCGGGCGGACTATAACAACGTTTGCTCCACCTGAGAAGTTACGGAAGTTGATTGACTGGCCCATCGTCGCGGTCTTCGCTTGGATCGTTCCATCCAAGATTAGTCGCGCCAAAGGGGACAGGCTACTTTTCTGATAGCCGACAAAGTAGCCGGTCCCCTTTCGCCGGTCCCCTTTCGCCGCCGACGGCCATTTGGAGTGCGGTGGCAGAGGCCGCGCAGCGGCCGCGACACCGCTTTGGATCTATCGCCCACCGGCGCCTTAATCCACAGCGGCGTCGTTGCCGCCGCACTCCATATAGGGCCGCATCGTCCGCCGAGTGTCACACGAACCGGAACGCATACACGTCCGCGTCCTGCATGACGAGCCGGAGGCGGATGGGCTGGCGGGCGAGGGGGGAGAGGTCGCGGCGGGTCTTCCAGGCGACGGTGTAGTCGAGGGTGTCGCCGATGATCTCCCAGCAGTCGTCGAGGCCGAAGCCGTCGATCGGCTGGCCGGCGGCGTTCTGCACCTCGACGCGGACGCACCCGGCGGCGGAGGTGGAGACGTTCAGCGACAGCCGCCCGCCGGTGAAGGTCAGCGGCCGCGTCACCACCTCCCCGCCGTCGCGCGGGGCGTTGGCCGAGACGAACCCGTCGATGCGGATCGTGTGGCGGCGGAGGACGGAGCTCTCGCCCCGCCAGTAGTTCTCGGTGGTGTACAGCGAGAGTTCCTTGCCCCCGCCCGGCAGGCCCGAGTCGGTCTGGAGCATGCCCCAGGCGGGGTAGTTGTCGCCGTACGCCCAGTTGCCCTCGGCCCGCAGGCCGGGGCGGATGAACGCCTCGCCCCAGCGGCGAAAGGCCACGCCGTCGCGGCTGGTCATGAAGACGCCGTCGCTGACGACGGTGCCGAACCGCTCGTTGATGCTCGCCCGCAGGCGGCGGTGCTCCACCTGCGGCAGGGCGTCCATCGAGGGCGTCCAGGGGCGTTCGACGTAGCGGGCGGGGAAGCCCATGAAGATGTGCGGGGCGCGGTAGTACGGCTGGACGTTGTTGGTGTAGAGCTGCTCGGGCGGCGCGCCGGTGATGTCCAGCCATTGCGGGGTCGACCAGCGGATGAAGTCGGGCGAGGTGGCGGTGCGGATGTCGCGGCGGCCCTGGCGGGCGTCGCGGATGTAGGCGCGGTACTCGTTTCGCAGGGCGTCCCAGAAGACGACGTTGTGCGAATCGAACGCGCCCTCGGTGATCAGGGGCTTTTCGTCCAGCAGCGACCAGCGGACGCCGTCGGGCGAGACCATGCCGAACAGGCCCGGGCTGGGCCAGGCCTGGTTGGTGCCCACGGCCTTGTAGCGGGCGTCGTCGGCGCAGGCGGGGTTGGCGTCGCGGAAGGGCGAGAAGCCGTGGATGCCCTTGAGGTCGTCGCCCGCGCCCATCCAGATGATGTTGTTCTGGCGGCTGCCGGCGTACTCGAACAGCCCCAGCACCGGCCGCGTCCAGTGGATGCCGTCTTGGCTCTCGGCCAGGCAGATGGTGAAGGGGCGGGCCTGTTGCAGCGACTCGCCGCGGCTCTGGGGGCTGCGGAGGTCGATCTGCCAGCCGCGATAGTACATGCGGAAGGCCCCGCCCTCGGTCATGACGGTGTTGTAGGCGCACATGCAGCCCTCCCACGGCTGATCGGTGACCAGGGCCGCCTCGCGCGGCGTGGGCGAGTGCAGTTGCAGCCGGGCCCCGCCCCCGAAACGCTCCATGAGGTAGTCGTCCACGAACAGTTCCAGCCGCGAGCCGATGTCGATGACCTGCGTCATGATGTGCTCCCAAAGAATGGTGCCGAGGCAAGGCGTTTAGGGGTGGCGGCCTTCCCAGGCCGCCACCCTCACGGCGTTTCTGGCGGCGGCCTGGGAAGGCCGCCACCCGTCAATCGAGCTGCCGAACTCGGCCGCCACCCTTCAGCGCGGCGTTTACTTCACGGTGGACATCTTCACCCAGCGCTTCTCGTCGGCGGAGATGAGAGCGGCCTCCAGCACGCGCTGCGTCTGGTAGGCGTCCTCGAAGTCGGGGATGGGGACGATGGGCTGCTGGCCGCTGAGCACGCGGAGGATGTCGTACGTCTGGTGCACGAAGCTGTGCTCGTAGCCCACCACGTGCGCGTCGGGCCACCAGGCCGCGACGTACGGGTGGTCGGCGCCGTGGGTGACGATGATATTCGTCCATCCCTGCGTGATGCGGGGGGCCGTGGCGTCGTAGTACTCCAGCTCGTTCATCCGCTCGAAATTGAAGCGGAGCGAGCCCTTTTCGCCGTTGATCTCGAAGCCGTTCTTGTTCTGGTTGCCGGTGGCCTGGCGGGCGGCCTCGAAGCTGGCGACGGCCCCGCCGGAGAAGCGAGCCAGGAAGATCATCGTGTCGTCCACGGTGACCTTGCCGGTCTTGTTTGAGCCCTTGACCCCGGCCGCGATGCCGCCGGCCGCCACGCCGGTCACGAGCGTGCGTTCCTTGACGAACGTCTCGGCCACGGCCCCGCAGATCTCGGTGATCTCCTCGCCAGTGACGAACCGGGTCATGTCGATGACGTGAGCATTCAGGTCGCCGTGCGAGCCGGAGCCCGCGAGCTTCTTGTTGAACCGCCACACCAGCGGCACGTCGGGGCCGGCCCAATCCTGCAGGTAGAACGCCTGCACGCGGGTGATGCGCCCCAGCTTGCCCTGCTTGACCAGCTGGTGGGCCAATGCGACGGCCGGGCAGCGGCGGTAGTTGTACCACACGAAGGTCTTGATCTTGGCCTTCTTAGCCGCGGCGGCCATCTCGCGGGCGTCCTTAAGGTTGTCGGCGATGGGCTTCTCGCACGAGCAGTTCTTGCCGGCGGCGATGACGGCCTCGGCCACCGGGGCGTGCATGAAATTGGGGGTGACGATGTCGACCAGGTCGATCTCGGGGCTCTTGATGAGGCTCTTCCAGTCGGTGGAGAAGTTCTTCCAGCCCCACTTGGCGGCGAAGGCGGCGGGATTCTCCGCCTCCTGGCCGAAGACGGTGTGCATCACCGGTTTGACGGGGCCCGGGAAGAACTTGGGCAGCTGGCTCCACGCGTTGGAGTGCGTGCGCCCCATGAAGCCCTGACCGATCATCGCGACATTCAGTGAGTCCTTCGTCGACATGTTGCGTCCTTTCCTAGTTGTCGTGGCAGGTCGTTGTGATGGAAGAACATATCCGTGCGCGGCGGGGTTCGTCAAGACGCAGCCGGTCTGGCGCAGGGCAATGGCGTTCTCGTGGCACGGGCATCTTGCCCGTGCGTCCCACGGGCGTCCCGCCCGTGGATATTCGAGAAACACTGCAGGGGCGAGACGCCCCTGCGACTCATGGGCGGGACGCCCATGCCACAAAAAGCCGAGAACGCGATTGCCCTGCGGTCTGGCGAATAATATGCGAGAAAAGTTTATTTCCCACCGGGATTTACTGTTCAATTTTCTTGCCAATTGCCGATAGCGAATCTAGATTGACAATCACCTCAAGGCGGTTGCGTTCGCGCCGCTCATTTGGCATGGATGGATCATGTTCGAGCCAAGGACGGTTAAGACATTGACGGCGTTGTTTGGCGCTATGATCGTGGGGACGCTTGTTCTAATGTCCCTCAACGGTGATCCCATCAACGCGCCCGGTGCGAACCTCACGGCCTTATTCCCCGATGACGAGATGGAGCTGGGCGCCATCGCCGGCACCGACGTGCCCCTGCGCAAGTGGCAGGGCATCGTGGTGCACTCCGCCAACGAAGGCCCCGACGTTGCGGGCCGGTGCCACTTCATCGTCGAGCCCGCGGCCGCCAACACCAAGAACATCATGGGCGTCACCGCCCGCGGCGCCTGGCAGCAGCAGGAATCGACCCGCCACGTCCGCGGCGCCAGCGGCGAGTGGTCCAGCTCGATCGCCATCTGCTTCGCCGGCGACTTCTCACGCCAGCGCCCCACCAATGCCCAGATGGCCGCCTTGATGAAGCTCGTCAACGACCTCCAGAAGCGGTTCAACATCCCCGCCTCAAAGGTTTATCTCTACCGCAACATCGCCAGCTCGCCCGCCGACCTGTTCAACGAAGCCGAGTTCAACGAGAACCTGCTGCAGGATCGGTAAGACTCAGGTGACCGGTAGCCCGTGGCGTTTGGTTTGCTTCCCGAAGATTCCCCACCCATCGCGGCCCCCGCTCTTTCCGCACCGGCCGCCGGCCATTGTTCGCTTTTTAGCAGAACGCCAGCGCAGCAGGACAAGCATGGGTTTAAGGCCTCGCGGCGTTCCTGGCGGCGCGGCGTTGTTGGCGCGGCCTGGTAGTTCATCACAATCGAATGTGCGAGTGCGTCTGGCGGCGGCTTGCCGTTCGGCGCTGCAGAAGCCCAGGGCGTCGCCCACGTCTGACAGCGCCGAACGGCAAGCCGCCGCCAAGGCCTTACTCCCAGAATCAAGCGTGAAGGACTACTAGGAAGACCGCCACCCCCCGCCCCCTCACCCCAATAGCACGCTCATTCGCTCCAGCACCTGGCCGATGACGATCTCGGGGCTGGAGGCCCCGGCGAGGATGCCCACCTTCAGCGGCCGGCGGGCGGGCAGCCAGCCTTGCATCTCGGCGGCCGCCCCGGTGGCGGGGTCAAACGCGCGAAGCTTCCCGGCGTCGTGGATCGCCGCGGCGTCCTCGATGAAGTAGGTCGGGCCGCGATGGCGGGCCAGCTCGTACAGGTGACGGGTGTTCGAAGACCCGAACCCGCCCACCACCAGCACCAAGTCGTAGCCTCCCTGGCACAGCTGCATCGCCGCCGCCTGCCGCTGCTGCGTGGCCCGGCAGACGGTCGGCTGGAACAGCAGGCGCTGCCTGGCCGCCTCGTCCCCGAACCGCTGCACGAACGCCGACTGCACCAGGTCGCGGACGCGCATCGTCTCATCGAACAGCATCGTGGTCTGGCTGACCTGGGCCAGCCGCAGGAACGGCGTGAGCGTGTCGGCATTGGACGTCTCGGGCCCGAAGACTTCCGCGGGCGAGACGCGGTCGTCGCCGGCCTGGATCAGGCGGCCGAACGCGGCGGCCTCGTCCATGTCGCCCACGACGACATACTTGCCACCCGAGCGGTCGAGTCGCGACTTGGTCACGACGGTTTCATCGTGCATGGCCCGGCCGTAAATGAGCACGGCGTAGCCGCGGCCCACGGCCTGCTGGGCCCAGGCCCAGAGGCGGCGGACGTCGCCGCAGGTGGTGTCGAGGATGCGGCAGCCGACGGCGCGGAGGCGGTCTTCGATCTCCAGCGGGACGCCGAAGGCGGGGATCACGCCGCAGTTCCCGGGGTGGATGAACTCCTCCAGCCGCGAGACCTGGGCGTGCGATAGGATCCGCACCCCGCGCTGCTGGAAGTAATCGTTCACCCACGGATTGTGGATGATCTGGCCGAGAAGGAAGAATTCGGTGTCCTTGCCCGCGTCGTCGGTGAGGGCGCGGTCGAGCATGGCCATGGCCCGCGTGACGCCGCGGCAGAAGCCGAACACCTCCGGCAGGACCAGTTGCCCGCCGGGGAGATTCCACACGTTGCCCGACGAGCGGACACGGTCGACGACCTCGCTGCTGAATGCCAGGAAATCTGCTTTCATTCGGCGGGCTTGCTGTGCGGCGGCGGGGGGGGCGGCGGCCAGGCCGAACCGCGATTCTCCATGAGGTTGGTGAGGTTCTCTTCGATGATCTTGGTGCGGCGCTCGGCCCGTTCCTTGGCCTGGTTGCGGAGGCGCTTGATCTCCTCCTCCAGCTGGCCGAGGCGGTACTCGCGCATCTGCTGCTCGGCGTCGAATTCCGTGCCCAGCACTTCCATCAGCTCCTTGCGGATGCCTGCCTTCTGGTCATCGGCTGCCTTGGCCAGGTCGCGGCTGAGTCGCCACGCCTTGAGGCGCGCCGACTGCTGCGTCTCGGCATACTTCTGAATGTCGGCCGGCAGCTGCATCGTCCGCCACGCGCCGATCAATGCCCCGCGATACAGCCGCGGCGCCTCGTCTTTGATCTTGATCAGGCGCTCGTATTCCTCCGTCCGGCGCTGCTTGAGATAGGCGAGCACTTCCTTCTCCTGGGCGTCGGTGAGCGACAAGGGCCCGTGCGGGCGCGAGGCGGGTTCCTGCCAGGCTTCGCCCTTGGGCCCGTCGCCCTTGGGGTTGTCGCGTGCGACCATCATCGCCGACGCAGCGCCGAGGACCACGGCCATCAGCGACATCAGTAATATCTTGTTCATCTTCTCTCCTCTATCTCTGCCAATGCCCATCCCAATCTCGGGTAGCGGCCTAGGAAGGCCGCCGCCCACTGAGGATGGACGGCACGCTATCCGTCGGACGACCAGGACTGGGCGTCCTCCTGCCAAGGATCCAACAACTCATCCTGCATCGATTCGATTCCGCGGTCAATCAAGGGTTTGGACACGACCACGTCGGCGGCAAGGCGGTCGATGGCGTCGCCGAGGGCGTTGATGGCCTCGATCTGGGGCGAAGGGGTCATCGCGCCGATCCACACGTCGGCGGGGATTTCGCTCGAGGCCTGCCGCGGGCGGGCGGCCTGCGGCTCGGTCCATAGCATGGACACGGCCAGCACGACCGCGGCGGCGGCGGCAGCCCCCACCGCGCCGAAGCCGATCCGCAGGACGCGGCGGCCCTGCCCCACCAGGGCGACCGTCATGCGCTTCCTCGCGCGGGCCATCGCCGGCAGCGGCACCTGCACGTCGAGCATCGCGTCGGCCATGGCCGACTCGTCACGACGGATCTCCAGCGCCACGGCCCGCTCTTCGGCCGTCAGCTCGATCGTCTCGCCGTCCAGCCAGCGGCCGATCCGTTCATATTGTTCGTCGTTCATATTCATTCTTCACCGCCCATCAGGCGTCGCAGCGTCTTGAGCCCGCGATGCACCCGGGCCAGCACGGTGCCCACGGGGCAGGCGCACGCACCGGCGATCTCCTTGAAACTCATCTGGGCAAAGTGCCTCAGCACGATCATCTGCCGCGTCGTCTCGTCCAGCCGCTCCAGGGCCGCCGTCAGTTCCGCCGAGGCCTCGCGGGCGTGCAGCTCGGCATCGACGGCCACGTGGCCGCCAGCAATACTATCGGCCATCGGCGTGCCTCGCTCGTCTTCGGCCGAAAGGCTCGCCGGCGAGGGGCTGGCCTTGAGCCGCCGGATGCGGTCTCGCACGAGGTTGGCCGCGATGCGAAACAGCCACGGCTCAAACTTACCCCGTTCGTCATACGACTTCAGCATCCGCACCAGCCGCAGGGCCATCTCGCTCAGCAGGTCCTCGGCGTCGTGATGGTTGCCGGTCGCCCGGAAGAAATAGCCATAGAGGCGGGGGCCGTAGGCATCCAGCAATTTCTGGAAGCCATCAGCATGACCCGCCTTCGCCGAGGCGATTTCCTCTCCAATGCGATCGATTTCCATCGTCCATCCCGTTTAACGGCACGCAGCGGCGGGTATTGCGGAAATCTCCACCCGCCCGACTGGCATCATAACGTCCCGGGCGGCGGCGAAGAAACCAATGTCACTCCCGGGCAGGGCCAATCGCTGGCGCGCAGCACGGCCGTCTTGCCCGTGAGGTCCAGGGGGCGTCTCGCCCGCGGCGAACCACGCGGCCGCTATGCGACGCTCGCGAGGAACGCCGTCATCGCCTGCGCCAGCTCGGCGGGGCGTTCGAGCGGAAGATTGTGCGAGGCGTTGGCGAACCACCTCACCTCGATGTTCGCCCGGGCCGGGATGTGCAACTGCGACAGCGACGGACGAGGCCCGCCGCGGTCGCCCCAGCACTCGAGGATCGCCAGGTCGGTGGCCTGCAGGAAATCCCAGCCGTCCCAGCATCGCCAGATCGACGAGATCGCCTGCCGCTGCTCATCGGAGAGATGGCCGGTCGCCTGGCGGCGGAGGTCCTCCTGCAAGGCCCGCTGCGGCGGCGTCAGCGTGTCGTACATCCGCTCGGAGAATGCCTCCCGCGCCGCGTGATGGTTCGTCCACCCCTCCACCGAGATAATCCCCTTGATGCGGCCCGGCCGCGAGCGCCCCATCTCCAGCGCCACCATGCCGCCGAGGCTGTGGCCGCCGACGAATACCTCGCCGGGCCCGCATGCATCCAGCACTTCGAATACGTCTGCCGCCAGCCGCTCGATCGACAGGTCCACCGGCAGGCCCGCGCTTTGGCCATGGCCGGCGAGTTCAACGATCACCAGGCCCAGGTCTTGGCGAAGGTTCTCGATCACACCAGCCCACTGCCGGCTGTCCTGGTGGCTGCCATGCAGCAACACGAGCCGCGGCGTGCCCGGACGCAACAGGCACGAAACCCGCCGGCCCGGCAGGTCAATCGTTCGACGGCTCAGCGGTGGCAGCGATGCAGTCATAGTCTCTCTCGGCCCAAGTCGCCGGCATGGCGATCACCGACGCCGGCCGCTCCGGGGCGCCTCGGTGGCTCACCAATCATCCGTGCGGAACGGGCAGGCGGGCAGGCCGGCGCGGTTGTAGAGGTTTGCGCCGACGGGGTTCCAGCTGTAGGCGTATCGCACGGCCACGGGCTTGGGCACCTTGTCACTCCAGACGACGACGGTGTCACCGTCGATCTTGGCCTCGGCCCAGTGCCAGACCTTGTCCTCGCCGGCGATGGCGAAGCGGGCGAGCTTGCCTTCCTTGTCCTCGACCGCCGGCGACCGCCCGTCCTTCCTGGCGACCATCAGCCCGCCGCCGAGGTGGTCGAACGAGATCTGGATCTTGCCCTCCGCGATCTTCATCTGGCGGTACATGGGCCCGCTGTAGACGAGGTCCTTCTGCCCGTAGTCCTTGGCCAAGGCCCACAGGGCGAGGCGATGGCCGACGTCGTACTTGTTCGTGGGGTGGATGTTATTGGCGTCGCCCACGTCGATGGTAACGGCCATGCCGGTGTTGGGGATCGTCATCGACTTGACCTGGGCCATGCGGACCTTGGCCCAGCCGTCGCCGCCGGCGGGCACGTTATTCGCCG
Organism: uncultured Planctomycetaceae bacterium; assembly: GCA_964616985.1. Lineage (GTDB taxonomy): Bacteria > Planctomycetota > Phycisphaerae > SM23-33 > SM23-33 > CAZTVF01. The sequence goes on along the minus strand of CAZTVF010000026.1, from coordinate 39,531 downwards.
GCTGCCAGGCCGTCAGCTGCACGAAGTAGAACGGGAAGTCGCCCTGGCCCCACACCTGCCGCCAGCCAGCGACCAAGGCCTTCATCTTGTGGAAGTACGACTCGCCCTCCATGCCGTTGTTCTCGCCCTGGTACCAGATGACGCCCTTGATGGCGAAGGGGGCCAGGGGCTTGATCCTGCCGTTGTAGATGGCGAAGACGGACTGGACCGTCCCCGGCGCGCCCGGCGGCAGCGCGGGCGGCATCAGCTTGTTGGGCTCGCCGATGGCCGTGATGCCGGGGACGAAATCCGGCGGCAGGGACGGGGCGGACGGCGTGTTGCCGTCGGCGGCCAGGCCCGCGCGGGCAGCCTTGATCCACGCCTCGTGGGCCGCCAGGGCGGCGGTGATGTTCGTCACGGTCGCCGGGCGGGTGGCGGCGCCGTTGCCGGCCAGGGCCTCGCGCAGCGTCTTGATCCACGTCTCGCGGGCGTCCAGCGCCGCGGGCAGCGCCTTGCGGTAGGCCTCTTCCTGATCGCGAATGGCCTTGGCCGTGGGCTCCAGTTCGGGCACCGCCGCCAGGCCCTCGGGCGCCCACCAGGGGCCGATGGACGTGCCGCTCCACGAGGTCTCGATCAGGCCGATCGGCACGCCGACGGCGTTGTGCACGTCGCGGGCGAAGTAGAAGCCCACGCCGGTGAAGCTCATCGCGGTCTTGGGACTGGCGATGCGCCATGAGCCCTTGTCCACGTCGGGCACCGGCGAGGCGGACGTTGTGTTGCTGACGTTGCGGATGCGGATCTGCGGGTAATTGGCCTCGCGAATGTCCTCGGCCGAACCGAGGCAACCGCCCAGCCCGAAGGCCATGTTGGACTGGCCCGAGCACACCCAGACGTCGCCGATGAGGATGTCCTTCACCGTCAGCGTCGTCTTGGCCGCGACGGTCATCTCCACCGGCCCGCCCGCCTTCCGCGCGGGCAGCTTGACCAGCCACCTGCCATCGGCGCCGGCGACGATGGAGACGTTCGCCTCGCCCAGCTGCACGTTGACCGCGTCGCCCGGCGTGGCCCAGCCCCAGACGGGGATCGCCCGCTCGCGCTGCAGCACCATGCCGTCGCCGAAGACGGCCGACAGCTTCAGCGCGGGCGCCGCCGGCGCCGAAGCGGGGCCGGCGGCCGCGGCGTGGGCCGCGGAGACCAGAAAGACCGTCACCGCCAGAAGAGCTTGGGTCGCACCGAGCCGTCTACGCGTGTTCATCGAGTTCACTATCGTCTCCTTCGGTCGTTAACTGCTTCAGATCATCAGACCGCACAGGCGGCGTCCCACCGACAAAGGCTGCGGCTTGTCCGTTCGGCGCTGTCAAATCCGGGTGGCGCCTTTGGGCTTCTACAGCGCCGAACGGCAAGCCGCAGCCAAACGCACTCATGTTCTATCGTGATGAACTACCAGCGCGCCGCCCCCGACGTCAACCACGCGCCGGCGCGCGCCGCCGTCTATCACTTCGCCGTCACTTCCAGCCCCTCGCCGTCGAGGATGACGTTGACGCTGGCGCGGCAGTTGGCCGTGTCGCGGACGAAGGCGAGGTAATGCTCCAGCCGCGCGGCGGCGTTGACGCTGTTGTGGGCGAGGATCACGCTGCCGCCCGGCATGTGCGGCCAGGCCGCCTGGAGGATGTCGTGGTACACGCCCTTGCCGCGGCCGCCCGCGCCGTCGGCGTCGAGGTACAACAGGCCGATGGGCCCGCCGAAATCGCGGGCATACTCGACGGCGTCGGCGGCGACGATCCGGGCCACGCCGGTGGGGTCGATCTTGCGGACGTTCCGCTCGGCCCGCGTCGCCTCCTCGGGCTTGATCTCCACCCCCACCAGCGAGCGGGCGGTGTAGACCGCGCCGGGCCCGACGGCCGCCCCGGCGTTGGAGATGAACGTGTTGCCACAGAAGATGCCCGCGGCCAGCATGTTCGCCGGCTGGACGATCGCGTTGATCGCCCAGATCAGCCGCTGCATCCGCGGCGTGATGGCCGTCCAGGGGATCTCGAACTGTGCGGCCACCGCGGCGCGGAACGCGAGGAACTTCGCCTGGTCGTAACGCGTGTGCGGAATGATGCCCGCCTGCTGCAGCATGGCCAGCGCCTCGGCCACCACGGCGGCCTCCCGCTGGGGCGTCTCCAGCGCCGCGTGCGGCGCGGAGTAGTTCATCTTGTACGCATCCCAGTCGCCGCTGCGATATTCCAATGACATCTCGTCTCCATCCTGTTGGCCAGCCGCCGCACCGTCACCGCCGGCAGATACCCAGTTGAATACAACACCTCAGGCATACCCAACGTGGCGGAAAATCGAACCTGCCGGCAGGCAGGCAGGCCCTCTTCGGTGCCACCCCCAAACTCGTTTGGGGGTGAGAAGCGGCACCGACTCCATCCTTGGCCACATGGAAAAACGAACCCGGCAGCAAGCAGGCAGGCGTGGCAGCTGTTCGGCATGCACCTTGGCTTTGTCTTGAGTCTTCTCAAGACCGCCTCTGCGCCGTTCGGCAGGCAAATCCGGCAAAACGAACCCGAGCAAAGCATAAAACCCACACCGACATCATCTTGCACACCGTCCCCCTAGACGACGGTACGCACAGAAGCCGGCCAAACCGGAAGGCAAAACAGGAACCCCCGCGGACAATCTGCCCTGCGCCTCATAGCAGGCGGCAAGGCGGCTGGCGGTGCGAAAGAAAAACTAAAAGATGTCGCGATTTCGATCTTGACAATTCTCAGAAGTGTGGTAATATCTTTTTCAGCGATTAAACGATGAGGCCCCGAAGGGGCCTTTTTCATGCGCCTAGATCGCGATCAGCCAAGCACTTACAGAAATCACCCCCTCCGCTTTTTCCTCGGTCTGTTTTTCCGCGTTCTGGCAATCGCAATCCCACCCAGTTTAACCAAAGGACCCATCTTCGGCCGCTCTGCACGGCTTGCGGCGATTCGGCAGGTCGTGCGTGGTCCAATGGTGAGACCGCTTCCGTTGCTGCGAGCGGTCGGGATGGCGGAGGCATTCAGTCGTCCCTGCGGGACTCTGATGCACCCGCGTAGCCCTGACCCAGCACTGAAGTGCTGGGCTAATCTCAGTGGTCCCTACGGGACCCATAGGATGGCGGCCTTGGCGGGCGCGGGGATTGTGTCGGAGGTCCACCACGCCAAAGCCGCCTCTTCTTCCCATGTTAAGCTGGACATTGCAGCTAATATACGTAATATTGATAAGCTGTGAGGTGTGGGAAAGCTAAGTCAGTAGCGGATTCTGACGATACTGATGTTAGAGTCACAGGAGAATCACAGCCATGCGACGTAAATCAGTCTACACCACCGGCGAGGCGGCCGAGATCTGCAAGCTATCCCAGCAGACCATCATCCGTTGTTTCGACAGCGGGCAGCTGCAGGGCTTCCGCGTGCCGGGCAGCAAGTTCCGGCGGATTCCGCGCGACATGCTGGTGAAGTTCATGAAGGACAACAGCATTCCGCTGGAGCGGATGGAGAACACCAAGATCCGCGTGCTGGTGGTCGATGACGACCCCAACATCGTCGAGATCCTGGTGGAGTATCTCAACCACGACGGACGCTTCGAGGTCCGCACCGCCCAGACCGGTTTCGACGCGGGCGTGATGGCCCAGCAGTTCCAGCCGGACCTGGTGATCCTGGACTACATGCTGCCGGACATCAACGGCAACGTCGTCTGTCGCACCATCCGCGACAACCCCGACCTCTCGCACATCAAGATCCTGATCATCTCGGGCATGGTCAAGCAGGCCGAGGTGGACACCCTGATGCAGGCCGGCGCGGATGACTTCATCAAGAAACCGTTCAACATCGAGAACGTCGTGGAGCGAATCCTCAAGCTGGTCCGAGGCTAATGTCTTGTCACCCCTCAACTGATGGGTGCCGTGGTTTGCGAAGCGCAGCGGAGCAACCACGCAACGCCGCAGCGAGGCCGTGACGTGGCTGCTCCGCCGAGTACGACGTCGCAGACCACGGCACCCAAACCATCGATTAATACGTGAAAGAGCAGCCCCAACAGGACGGGACCTTGTCGCTGAAGCCCGGCGTGGAGCAGGTGGAACAGCTCGCGCGCCGGCTGGGGGAGATCCCTACGCTGGCCGGCCCGGCCGCCGCGGCGCTGGAGGCGGCCTTGCTGGCGGGCGAGGACGCCCGCTCCCCCGCGGCCCGGGACTTCATCGAGATCGTCGCCGCCGACCCGGCCATGACGGTGAGGCTGCTTTCGCTGGCCAATGCCGCCAGCCCGCAGCCGGCCACCTCTGCCGCCGATGCGGTGGAGCGGCTGGGCCTGCCCGCCGCCCGTTGGGCTATCATCGCCCTGCCCGCCTGCGACATCCCCGTCGGCCCCGTGCACCGCTCGAGCTTCTGGCGCCACGCGATCGCCTCGGCCTGCGCCGCCCGCATTATCGCCCGCCTGGCCGGCGAGGACGAGGCGCTGGCGTTCACGTGCGGCCTGCTGCATGACATCGGCAAGCTCGCCTTCGCCCAGGCCGCCCCCAAGAGCTACGCCCGGATCGTCGACACCGTCGCCGACCGCGGCGGCGACATCGCCGCCATCGAGCGCGAGCTGCTCGGAGGCGACCACTGCCTGCTTGCCCACCGCCTCGCGGCCGCCTGGCACTTGGCGCCCCTGCTGGCGAACGTCCTCTGGCTGCACCACCAGGCCCAGCTGCCCGACCTGCCGAGCGGGCATGCGCGGATGATCCACGTCGTCCGCCTGGCCGACACGCTTGCCCGCCGGGGCGGCATCGGGTTCAGCGGCAACTTCACCTTCCCCGAAACGCTCGCGACGCAGGCCCAGCGACTGGGCCTTGCCGAGGCCGCCGTCGAGGCCGCCGCCGCGACGCTCGGAGACGAGGTCGAGCAATACGCCAATCGCCTTCGCCTCGACGCCCCCGACGGCACGGCCGGGCCGGCGAGCGACAGCGACGCCGTGACCGCCCGCGCCCTGCAGCAGATGAACCGCCTGAACGATTCGCTCGAGCGTCGCTGCCACGCGCTGTCGGGGCGGGCGACGGCGTTCGACCAGTTGAACCGTTTCATCGCCTCCCTCTCGCCCCAGGCGGCCGTGACCGACGTGCTGGCCGCCATCGCCGCCGGGCTCTCGCAGGCGGCCTCGCCCGTGCAGGATCCGCGGACGGCCGGCGGCGCCGAGCCCGCGTGCGCGGTGGCCTACTCGCTGGTGGAGGGCGGGCAGGAAGTGCTGGCCACGTGCTGGCCCGACCGCGGCGGGGCCAAGACGCTGGTGTCGTTCGTCGCTCCCGAGCTGAACCCCGCGCCGCCCGCCGCCGCAGCAGCGGCCGAGGCGATGGCCGAGGTGCTGGCCGACCCGGCCGAGATCGGCCCGTGGCTGGACCTCTCGCAATACACGCACCGTCCGCTGCTGTGCGCGGGCCGATGGATCGGCGGCGTCCTGCTGCCCGCCGCGGCTGCCCCCGCTGGCGAGGCGCTGCATTCCATGCTCGCGGCGATGACGATGGCCCTGGCGATCGTGCAGTCGCGCTCGCAGGCCGTCCGCCTCAGCGAGCGGCTGGCCGCGGCGACGCAATCGCTGGCCGCCACGCAGGACGCCCTGGCCGAGGGCAAGGCCCTGGCCGCCGTCGGCGAGATGGCCGGCGGGGCCGCTCACGAGATCAACAACCCGCTGGCGGTCATTTCCGGGCGGGCGCAGCTGATGCGCGAGAAGTCGACCGACGAGAAGGATCGCAAGATCTGGCAGACCATCGCCGAGCAGGCCCAGCGGATCAGCGACATCATCACCGATCTGATGGACTACGCCTCGCCCCCGCCTCCGCAAAAGGAGGCCGCAAAGCTGGAAAATCTGCTGAAATCCGCGGCCGATGCGTTCGCGAAATCGGATCATCCTCAAGCGGCCGCCGCAACGGTCGATATAAGTGTTGCAGGCGATGCCCCCGCGGCCTACGTCGACGCGCGGCAGATCGAGAGCGTGCTGATTGAACTGCTGTCCAACGCCGCGATGGCCGGCGGCGCCGCCTGCCGCATCCGCATCGGCGCCCGCTGGGACGAAGTGAACGGCTGGGCCCTGATCACGGTGGCCGACGACGGCCCCGGAATGGATGCCCCGACCCTGGCGGGCGCGTTTGCCCCGTTCTTCTCCCGCCAGCGGGCCGGACGCAGGCGAGGCATGGGCCTGCCCCGGGCCAAGCGATACGTGGAGAACAACGGCGGACGAATCTGGATTCGCAGCGAGGCCAACAAAGGAACTAACGTATATGTCCAGCTCCCTCCCGCAAGATAACGCCACGCAGACCGGACGCCACGTCGCCCACCTCCTGGTCATCGACGACGAGCCCCATCTTCGCGAGCTGCTCGTCGACGCGCTGGGCGATCTGGACGTGGAGATCGCCGCCGCCGCCAGCGGCCGCGAGGCCATCGAACAGGCCGCCGCCCGCCGCCCGGACCTGATCGTGACCGACCTGCGCCTCGGCGACTGCACGGGCCTGGACGTCATTGACCGCCTCCGCACGACCCTGGGCGAGGTGCCCGCCGTGGTCATCACCGGCCACGGCGACGCCCGCACCTTCAGTGAGGCCTCGCGCCGCCGCCCCATCGAGATGATGATCAAGCCGCTGGACATCCCCCGCCTTCGCAGCATCGTGCAGGGCGAATTGACGCGGCTGGATCACGCCCGTCGCTCGCGCCTTCGCGTCGAGCGGCTGCGGCGCCTGGCCCGCACCACCAACCTCGACCGCAAGACCACCAGCAAGCAGCTGGAGACCACGTGCGCTGACCTGGCCGGGGCGTACCGCGACCTCAGCGGGCAGGTGGCCACGCAGCAGCTGGCCATCAACTACCAGCGCGACCTGCTGGCGGCCAAGACGGACGATGACGTGTTCCGCACGATGTTCCGCCTGTTCGCGCGGCGGTCGGGCCCGGTGCACGGCGTGGCGATGGTGTGCGACGCCGACGCCCAGTTGCAGATCGTCGGCCGCTTCGGCGTGCCCAACCCCGACAACGCGACCTTCAGCGAGAGCCTCGCCCGGCCGATGATCGACCAGCTCCTCAAGGAGCCCAAGGTGACGATGCTGGACGCGGGCGAGAACGTCAAACTATTCGACCCCGCGGTGCAGAAATACCTCTGCGGCCTGACCATCCTCGCCGTGCCCCTCATGCCGTGCGAGGGCGAGATGATCGGCATCGCCATGTTCTATCGCAAGGGCGAGCAGCCCTTCACCGACGAGGACATCCAGCTGGGCGAGATGATCTCCCTCCCCACCGCCATCGCCGTCCGCCGCAACGATTGACGACGGCACGGTCATCAGCCCCCACAGATCGCCCCGGCATGGTCACTTCAGTGATCCATGAATCGCGATGACCCGCCCTGCATCGGCTGCGCCCCCGGCAGCGATAGCGGTTGCTCCGCCTATTTCTTGTCACCCTCTGCCGTGGTCGATCGCAACACGCCGCGCCAGCCCCGCAGGCCGAACTCGCCACCGGCGAAACGATAGGTGAGCGTGTAGGTCAAGCCCGTTTCGGGCTTCCCCATATGCACGACGGCGGGAGTAGGCGGCTCGGTGAACTTCCACATCGTCGACTCACCGGGCTTAAGCGTGACGAAGTCCTCGCGTGTCAGCGGCGAGTGCCCACCGTGGGCCATAGTTCCCGATCTATTGCTCGAGGAGAAGGACACGTCGTAGATCGCCTTCTGGATCGTGATGTCTTCCTTCGAAGTGTTCTTCACCTCGAACATGACGGCCGGCGACTGACCGGCGACGGCTGTATCTTGACGAAACACCAGCACCAGCGGCGGGGGCGCCGCCCGAAGCGAGGGCGCCGCTGCAATCATCTCCGCCGTCACCGCCTTCTCAACCGGGGGAGGCTGTAGTGTGACCTTCCCGCGGTTCTGCGCCCACCACCTCTGCCAGCGGTCATGTGCGGCATCATAGCCCCAGGGAAGCCCTCGCAGATCGCGCCAGCCGGGGTCGATGCCGACCGTGTGGCCGGTGAACCACTCCAACAGGAGGTTGGCATTGTGACGATGGAAGTTCGCCTGCGGCCAGCCGTCTCGTTTCCATTTGGGGTATGCATTCGCATCGACGTCCTCGCTCCGCCGGCCGAAGTAGTACAGCACGTCGACGAGGATGTCGATGCCGTTGGCATCCATCGGCTTGGGAAGCACGATGCCCGAAGCCGCGAAGCCCTCGTAGATCCACTCCACCCGCGGCCGCAGCAGGTTCTTATCGGCCCACGCACGCCACAGCTTCTGGGACTGAAACCGCCCCACGGGATCTTTGATGCTATGGAACGCGTCGTAGGAGCCGAAATGCTGATTCACCAGCCGGCCTAGCGACTCATAGGCCGCCCACGAGGCCTCATAGTCGTGCGTATTCGTCAGGAGCTCAATGTCCTCTCGAATGCTCTTGCGAAGCAAGACTTCCTCATCAATATCCTTGATCCCGTCCCACACCTTCCAGCCTGGGCGAGAATCAAGCGGGAACTGTGCGAATGTGAGCTCGCGCAGTGCCCCAGCCGCTGCCGTCGAGTTTGTGTAGGTGCCATATACCTGGTTGGCAATGAGATGCTCGTCCAGTTGACCGAGCAGCACATCGATAAACTGCCGTGAATGCATGCGCGGCAAGTACGCGAGCACCGATCCCTTCGCTGACCCGGGCAGCGCGGTGAAAGCATTGGCAATCCCTGGGATCGATTGCATGTCACGGAAGCGGCACAGGAACTTGCAGGCTTCGACTCGGATATCTGCATTGTTGCTTTCCAGGGCCTTACGGAACAGCTCGATCGTCGACTGCTCGCCCACCTCGGCCATCGTCCTGGCGGCCGCCGCCTGGATGTTGCCATCCGTTGCGTCGAGCAGCCTGGCGACACGCGGGCCGTCCTGCGGGCGATGCAGTTGGCCGATGCCCGCCAGCGTCCGCGCGACGATGTCGGCGTTCTTATCCTCTAACAAGCGGTCGAATCGCTTGTCCATTTCCGGCCCCAGTAGAGCCTGAAAGTACTCCTTGTACTTCAGCGGCTGGAGGTCCTCGGGGTCCAGAACGCCCAAGTCCTTCTTGTCACCTTGCCCTATCAGGTTCCGCAAGCACCAGATGTTGTCATTCTGGGCATTCTCAAGCCCGTCGAATGAGTGACCTCCAGTATCTACGATATCGATGCGGCCGGGGCCGTTGGCATCGGGCATGGCAGTTATGACATTGCCGTCTTCAGTAAGACGTCGACCGTCCACAAATACATCCAGACCATAGTTGATCACGACCGGAATCTTCTTGTCTTTCAGTGTGCCCTTGAGAACCTCGGTCACTACCAGCGCGGCGTGGTGCTCCCAACTCTCCGCACGCCCGGGCGGGGTGCCGTGGCGAACGTACCGAATCGAGTCTTTGTCAATGTGCCCGACGACGATCAACTCCGAACGCGTTGTCACCTCTGTGTCGCTGTACTGTGACCGCAGCCACGCGCCGGCCGGGGTGCAGAGCAGCAGCGATGCCACAAGGACGATCCAGAACGCTCTTCGATGGTTCATTCGCATCTCCTGCCGTGCACAACGCGCGGCTGCTTCAATCCAAAGCGATGTCATTGCCACCGCACCCCATAGGGCCTCTACACTCCATACGGGCCGGCCTGACTCAGAATCATTTTCGCGGCAGCGGCGGCGGTTGATGCGGCGGCGGGGGCGGCGGTGAATCAGAGGCCGGCGCGGCGGGCGGCAGGGGGAGCTGGTGAAGTAACGAGAGCGCGTAGGCGAAGATGCGGGCGCAGGCGGCGGGGTTGGTGTGGAAGCCGCTGGTCTTGGTGGTGCGGCCGCGGATCACCAGCAGTTCCAGGTCCTCGCGGGGTTCGGTCTTGGCCTCCACCACGATCTCGCTCGACGGCGACGGTTTGATCTTCGTCAGCAGCCCCAGTTCCTGTTTGGCCACCAGCACGCAGTACATGTAGGGGTAATCCTTGCCCTGCACGCGGTTGAGCACCACCTGCACCTGCAACCCCAACAGCGCCGGCAGGCGGGACTGGCGCAGCACGAGCTTCACGTCGTTGGGAATCTCGCCCTTGGCGTACGTTCTCATCTCCATCTGCGGCAGGAGTTCCTCGCCCTCGGCCGCCGCGGCGGACCACTGGCCGGCGATGGCCCGCAGGATGTCCACCTTCACCGTCAGCGGGGCGTTGGTCAGGATCGACCGCACGCCCGTCACCCAGTGCGGCAGCAGCAGGGCGGCCGTGTCGAGGACCAGCATCTTGGCGGCCCACTCGTAGCGGTCGGCCAGCGCCATGGCGCCGACGTACACCGCGCCGCCCAGCAGCACCAGGACGACCACGCCGAGGGGGTTGGTGATGTCGATGGCGGCGGAGTCCCAGTTGCGGCTCTTGCGGTCGATCTCGACGATCTTGTCGAGGTGTTCCAGCTGGGCCGAGCGCCAGTGGCGGTCGGTGGCTTGCTCGGAGGGCACATTGCTGAAGCCCCTGACGGCGACCATGATCGTGGCGGCCAGCAGCAGCAGCGCCCCGGGCACCAGCCCCGCGTCGCCCGCGAATACCTGCACGGCCAGGCCCGCGATCACCAGCCCCAGCACGATGGCCAGGCGGCGGTTGTAGGGGAGGCCCTTGGCCAGCAGGAATTGGATCTCGCCGCGGCGGCGGGCATCAGGCAGGAGCATAGGCCCTCCCTTCGATCTCGGCGGTGCCCATGGCGGCCCAGTAGAGCGGGCAGGCGCCGGTACACGTATGGAATTCGCCGCATTCGATGCACTGCGGCGGCGCGTGGCGCTTGAGGCGGTGGAACTCCGAGCGCGCACCCCGCCACACCCGCTCGAAGGGCTCGGTCAGCAGGTTGCCCACCGGCTGGGGGTAGCTGGAGCATGGCAGCACGTCGCCGCGCGGCGAAATGCTCAGCAGGCCGTCGCAGGCGGCGCAGCTCTTGTTGCCCAGGCCCCGCGCCAGCGGGTTGAACAGGCACAGCGGCGTGGGCGAGTACCACATGAACTCCACGCCGCGGGCACGCGCCCGCCGCCTCATCGCCTCCACGTGCTCGCCCACCTGCGTGTACGTCACCTGGATCGACAGGTCGGCGGCCGAGCCGCTGGGAATGACCAGGTTGGCCGACAGCCGCTCCATGCCCAGGTCGGCGACGAAGTCGACCAGGGCCTCCAGCGAGGCGGCGTTCATCGCGTTGATCGTGGTGTTGGTGTGCACGTGCACACCCGCCTGGCGAAGGGCAGCCAGGCCCGCCAGCGTCTGCTCGAACGAACCCGGCACGCTCGTCAGCGCGTCGTGCACGGCCGCCGTCGGGCCCTCCAGCGACACCTGCGCCGACGCCAGCGCCGCCGCCTTCATGGCCGCGGCGCGAGCGGGCGTCACCCGCGTGCCGTTGGTGATCAGGTTCGTCCGCAGGCCGGCCTCGCCGGCGGCGGCGATCAATTCCTCGATGTCCTCGCGCAACATGGGCTCCCCGCCGGTGAAGCTGATGGACGGCACCTGCGCCTCGCGGCGGATGATGCCCAGCAGGCGCTTGACGTCGGCGGTGGAAAGCTCCTCCCCGCCCTCGGCCGCCCGGCACGAGCAGGCCGCGTAGCAGAAGCGGCACCGCAGGTTGCAGCGATACGTCAGGGCCAGTTCCGACAGCACCGGCAGTTCGCTGAAGTACGGGCGCGGCGGAACCGTTTCCACGGCCTTGCGGCCGGTGCCTTCGCGCAGGCAGCCGGTCATCAGGCTGCGGAAGTCGCAGAGGAAGTAGTGCAGCTCGCGGCGGCGCTGGGCGTCGGGGCCGATCTTGCCCAGGACGCTGTCGATGCCGCCGCCGTCCTTGAGGAACTTGAGGATCGCCAGGCCCGAGCGGTTCAGCCGCACGGCCTTGTTGGGCATGACGATCAGCAGTTCGTCGGCGGGGCGGACCTCGAAGTGCGGGCGGATGCGGCCGATGTAGTCATCGACCCACGTGAAGACGATCTCGCTGTCGGGGGAGTCGATCATCAATGGGCCCCCCCGCTGACGCAGGCGGAATGGCAGGCGCTGTGACAGGCCGAGTGGCAGGCATCGTGGCAGGCGCTGTGGCAGGCGTCGTGACAGGCCGAATGGCAGGCCGAGTGGCAGGCATCGTGGCAGGCCGAGTGGACGAAGCAGCCCTCGTAGCACGCGTCGGAGGCCATGAAGGCCTGGTAGTCGCCGATCTCGCCGGCGGCCTGGTGGATGTTGTCGCCCACGGAGGCGGGGATGAAGGTGCTGTCGTGCCGGAGGTGGTCCCAGTTGCACAGGAAATAGTACGGGTACCAGTCGTTGTACTGGTCGGGCCGCCGGCGCAGCGAGGGGCGTTCGTCCTTCGCCGGCCCCTGGCCCGGGGGCGGTGCGGGCTGGTCAGTCAGGGCGGTGAAGACGGCGCCGAACTTTTCCGTGTAATGCTTGCGGGTGGCGTCGGCGTCGGCGTCCCAGGTCTTGGTGTTCACCGCGTCGACGATCCGCTGCACCAGCGCCCGCACCAGCAACGGCTGGAGCTTGCCGTCGGGGCCGACGGCGTCGTAGAGCTCGCGCTCGTAGTCGTCCAGGCCTTTGGCGGCCAGGGGCTCGATCCTGCCGTCGTCGCACAGCCGCACCGCGCCCTTCTCCTGCATGACGCGGAGCATGACCGTCAGGATGCGGTTGACGGAGATGCCCAGGAAGACGGCCGCCTCGATCAGGCCCAGGTCGGCGACCTTGCCATCCTTGTTGAAGCTGGTGAGGCGGATCTTGGGCGGCGTCCAGTCGACGGCCAGCCAGTCGATGTCCTTGAGCCCGTCGGAGGCCTGGAGCATGCTGCGGTGCTTGCGCGTGATGACGAGGATGAAGACGAACACCAGCGCCGCGCCGAGGATGATGACCATCGCCACCTGCCGCGCCTGCGGCGCCTTGGCCGACCAGGGCGTTCGCGTGGGCGAAGGCGTGTGCCTGGGGGCGGCCGTGCGGGCCAGCAGCGGGCGGCCCATGGGGTCGGTGCGGTCGGGGGCCTCGGGGTTGTTCACGTCCAGGCCCGCCGAGGCCGTGGGCGAAGGCCTGGCCGCGAAGGTGAACATCGAGCCGTCGATGTATTCTTGTATCCGCATGTGGCCTTGCACGGGGACCGAATCCCAGTGGAGGCGCTGGGTGAAGTAATGCTTGGCGCCCGAGGCGGTGCCGAAATAGTCGATCTTGTACTTCTGGTTGACGAACTTCTCGGTGCGGAGCTTGCGGGCCGCGACGTCGGCGGCCTCGACCTTTGGGCCAGGCACTTCGGACGGCCAGTGGATGACGACGGTGTAGTGGCCGAGGCGGTCGTCCCACTGCACGGGGCTCCAGTTGAGGACGGCTAGTTCATCGTCGCCGCTGCGAGTGCGGGCGAGGTAGCCCTTGGCGGCCAGGTCTTCACCGAAGGTGAGCACGTAGACGGCCGTGCCGGTGGAGATGGCCTTGCCGCCGGCGAGGATCACGTCGTACTTGTTGCCGAGGTTCTTGATCGCCAGGTCGTAGCGTTTGCCGGCCGAGTCGGTGGCGTAGCATCGCGAGTTGTCGAAGTGCAGGTTGGTCTGCTGGAAGTAGAAACCGTGGAGCTGGAAGCCGCGTGGCTCGATGGCGACGGTGTAGGCGATGGTGGCCTTGCCGTCGGGGCGAAGGGTGACGTCGACCTCAACGAACTTCCATTCCAGCCCCCAGGCCGGTCCCGCCAACGCCAGCAGCACGAAGAGGGAAATGATCTTGTTCACGAGGGAAATACTAAGAAGGCGATGGGTACTTGGCAAGGAAGAAGGGAACAGGGATTAGGGACCAGGGACCGGAGGTCGGGACCGACTCCGGGTGCCATGCTTTTGGCCCCGCAGGGGCCTGCCTGCCGGCAGGCAGGCAAAAGCATGTTTACAGGAAGGCGTGGTTCGCGAGGCACCGCTGTCGGGGCGGCGCACCGCGTGAACACAGAACGGCGACAGGATGTGGAGTAAGTGCGGTGGCGCTGCCGAGGCGTCGTGTGAATCGGGAGAGAAGACCGACCCACGCAGTGGGCCGGCGTTAAGGGACGCACATCATGCAAAACGCCCGCGAGCCGGATGACCCGCGGGCGTTGTATACCCTATACCCTATACCCTATACCCTGTACCCTATTGCCTTCTGCTTATGTTCCCATATCGAAGGAGCCGAGGTACTTGGCCTGTTCGGCGGTGAGCTTGTCGATGGCGATGCCCATGGCCTTGAGCTTCAGCGTCGCCACCAGCACGTCGATCGCCTTGGGCACGTTGTGCACGCTGACCGAGAGCTTGCCGGCGTTCTTGATGGCGAACTCGGTGGCCAGCGCCTGCGTGGCGAAGGACATGTCCATCACGCTGGCGGGGTGGCCTTCGGCGCACGCCAGGTTCACCAGGCGACCCTGGCCCAGAACGAACACCCGCTTGCCGCCCGGCAGGACGAACTCGTCCACGTTGTTGCGGACGCCGCGGTTGACCTTCTTGGACATCTTCTCCAGGGCCTCGAGGTTCAGCTCGACGTTGAAGTGGCCGCTGTTGCAGACGATCGCGCCGTCCTTCATGGCCGCGAAGTGCGGGCCGTCGATGACGTGGATGTCGCCGGTGACGGTGATGAACAGGTCGCCCAGCTTGGCCGCCTGCTTCATCGGCATCACGCGGAAGCCGTCCATCGCCGCTTCCAGGGCGCGGACCGCGTCGACTTCGCACACGATGACGTTGGCGCCGGCCCCGCGGGCACGCGACGATACGCCGCGGCCGCACCAGCCGTACCCGACGACGACCACCGTGCTGCCGGCCAGCAGGATGTCGGTGGCGCGGATGATGCCGTCGATGGTGCTCTGGCCGGTGCCGTAGCGGTTATCGAACAGGTGCTTGGTGGCGGCGTCGTTCACGGCGATGACCGGGAACTTCAGCACGCCGGCCTCGTGCATCGCCCGAAGGCGGATGACGCCCGTGGTGGTCTCTTCCATCGAGCCCACGATGTTGCCCGCGTATTCCTTGAACTCGTTGTGCAGGGCGTTGACCAGGTCGGCCCCGTCGTCCATCGTCACCGACGGGCTGAACTTGCAGGCCGCGGCGATGTGACTGTAGTACGTGTCGCGGTCCTCGCCCTTGATGGCGAAGGTGGGGATGCCGAATTCCTTCACGAGGCTGGCGGCGACGTCGTCCTGCGTGCTCAGCGGGTTGGACGCGCACAGCACGAGGTCGGCCCCGCCGGCCTTGAGGGTGCGGCACAGGTTGGCGGTTTCCGCCGTCACGTGCAGGCAGGCGCTCATGCGGCGGCCCTTGAGGGGCTTTTCCTTCTCGAAGCGAGCCCGCACCTGGGCCAGCACCGGCATGTCGTTATCCGCCCACAGGATCCGGCGCGTGCCCTCGGTGGCAAGCTTGAGATCTTTCACATCGAACTTTGCATTGGCCATATTTTCCTCTTCGGTCTGGTTGGCCCACCCCAACGGATGGGCATCTGAGATTGCGGGATTGTAATCGCCCCGGAGGCGGATGACAATGATAAGTCATTCGTGCCCGAGGCGCTGGATGTTCGCCAGAAGAACAGTAAGCCGTAAACGGTAAACAGTAAACGGCAAGAAAGGCACAGGCGCGTTTCCTCCTGTTTACTGGTTTCTGTTTACTATTTACTGTCTTCTCCTTGTGTGAATCTTTTCCGTCCGGCCCGCGTCCAACACATCAGAACACGAACAGGAGTTCGCTTGGCGGTCCGCGATGCCAACGCCGCTGCGGGTGCTGCAGGTCCCGACGGGGACGAGGCGCTCCTGCGCGCCGAGATCGCCAAGGCGGCCCCGGCCGTCACAAAGTTTCTCCTGGGCATGAGCGGTCGGGCCGAGGAGGCCGAGGACCTGGCCCAGGAGACGCTGCTGAAGGCCTGGCAGCGGCGGGCGAGCTTCAACGGGCGATCCAAGCCGCTGACGTGGATCTTCACCATCGCCCGAAACACCTGGATCGACCGGCTGAGGCGGCAGAAGACGAACCCGCCGCCACAAACAATGGACGAAGGCATGTACATCGCATCGAACACTGCACCGCCGCACGCGGCCATGGCCCGGGTCGAGCTGGCCTCGGCCGTGACCAAGGCGCTGTCGAAGCTGCCGCCGGAGCAGCGCGAAGCCCTGGCCCTTCGCGAGAGCGAGGGCCTGAGCTTTGCCGAGATCGCCGAGCTGCTGGGCGTGCCCATGCCCACCGTCAAGAGCCGCGTGCGATACGCCCTGCTGAAACTGGCCGACGAACTGGCCCCATTGCGTGGGGAGCTGGAACCATGAATCGCGACGAAGCCCGTGAAAAACTGATCGACCTGGTCTATGGCGAACTCACCGCCGCCGAGCGGCAGGCCGTCATGGAACAGGTCGCCGCCTCGGCCGAGCTGGCCCAGGAGCTTGCACGCCTCCAGACGGGGCATAAGGCGATGGCGTCGCTTCTCGCTGGCGCGGGGGCTTCGGCGAACGCGGCGGCCCTCCCGGCCGAAGAACGTCTCACGGGTGACAGGGTGGCGGCCCTCCCAGGCCGCCGCCAGTCCCGCCCCCGCGTGCTGCGATGGCTGGCGCCGCTGGCGGCGGCGGCCGCGGCCGTGATCGCGGCGGCGCTGCTCTGGCAGCATGGCCCCGGCCTGCCGCAGGCGTCGGCCCAGACGGGCCCCATCGAGATCCAGCGGACGGAGATTTCGCTGACGATCCTGTCGACCCCCGAGCGGGCGTACGGGTTCAGTGGCCTGGCCCTGGTGCGAGACCAGCGTCTCGTCCGCCACCTGCCCCAGGGCGAGAGCAACGTCGCCTTCACCGACGTGCCGACAGCCATCCTGCCCGACAGCGTCCGCCTCCGCAGCCTGGACAACCCGCGGGCGATGACGATCCTCGAACAGAACTATCAATATGACCTCGCCTCCACGGGCGCGATCCTCCAGAAGTACGTGGACAAGCCCATAAAGGTGACGTTCAAGGACGGCAGCGTGGTCGAAGGTGACCTGCTGAGCTTCGACAGCCCGCTGATGCCGGCAGAGTATCTCGCGGCCCAGGCCCCGCTGCCCTACAACAAGATCATACGGTCGAACCCGGGCGTGCCCGGCACGCTGGTGATCCGCCCCAAGGGCGAGGGGCCGCGGAACATCTCGCGGGCCGACGTGCAGGACATCGCCTTCCCCGCCCTGCCGCACGGGCTTCTGACGCGACCGACGCTGCTGTGGAAGCTTTCCAACACCATCGCCCAGGCGAAGCAGAGCTTCGAGGTCGCGTACATGACCCGCGGCATCGACTGGCGGGCCGACTACGTCCTGAAGCTTCGGCCTGGGCCCGCCGACGGCAAGCAGACCGACACGGCCGACCTCGTCGGCTACGCCACCGTCACCAACAACGCGGGCGTCACCTTCGCCAACGCGCAGCTCAAGCTGCTGGCCGGCGACGTGAACCTCGTGCCCGAGATGAACACCAAGCTGAGATTCGCCGCCGCCCAGGAAAAACTCGACCGCAAGAGCAACCAGGACAAGGGCGGGTTCGAGGAGAAGTCTTTCTTCGAGTACCACCTTTACACGCTTGGCAGGCCCACGACGATCCAGAGCGCCGAGACCAAGCAGATCGAGATGCTCTCGGCCACGGGCGTAAAGATGAAGCGACTGTACTTCTACGACCGCAACCAGAACGCGACGGCCGCCCGCGTGGTGAGCGAGTTGAAGAACGACCAGGCCTCGGGCCTGGGCCAGCCGCTGCCCAAGGGGCTGGTGCGGCTGTTCGCTCCCGGGGCCGAGGGGCAGGACGAATACGCCTCGCAGCAGAACATCGACCACACGGCCAAGGACGACACGATCCGCCTTCCGTGGGGGTACGCGTTCGACATCGCCTGCTCGTCCCAGCAGACGGAGAACAAGATCAGCGGCGACGAGGGCTACGCCAAGTGGCGTTACGAGCTCTCAAATCAGAAGGCGTACGATGTGACGGTGATCGTCGTCGTGCACGTGCCGGCGGCCGCCTACAAGGCCGACTGCGACCGCCCCTGGCACGTCAAGCAGGTGGGGCTGGTGGAAATCCCCGTGCGGATCGAGCGCGGTGCGCGGGTGGCCGTGGATTTCGGCTACGCCTACAACAACCGCAGCGGCGGCGGGCTCAAGAGCCCGCACGTGGAAGAAGGCGCGACGCGGCCGGCGAAGTGAGGCGGGGGCTGCAGAGAAGCATAATTGCGGATTGCGGATTGCGGATTTGAAGAGCGGAGCGAGACAGGGCAGTGTGACTAAGAAGGCGGCTTGCCCGTTCGGTGCTGTTCAGCGTTCAACAGCGCCGAACGGGCAAGCCGATGCCCAAACGATGCCTGAGATGAGAAACAGCGCCGAAAGGCGAGCGATGGCCACGTTGTGGCAAGTGTAAGACTGCGGACAAAAGCGAAAGGAATAGAAATATGAAACGCGCAATGACGATGATCATGGTGTTGGCGGTGGCGACGGCGGCGTATGCCCAGAACGCCGCGACCCAACCGGCGGCCAAAGAGGGCGTGGCCCTGACGGTGTACAACGGCGGGTATGGCGTGGTCCGCGAGACGCGAAACGTCGATGTCGCGCAAGGCGGCCAGGTGAAATACACCGACGTCGCCAGCGCCATCGACGCCACCAGCGTCCACTTCAAGAGCCTCACCGACCCGACGGCCAAGCTGTTGGAGCAGAACTACCAGTTTGACCTCGTCTCGGCCGACAAGCTGCTGAACAAGTACATCGACAAGCCCATCGACGTGGTGGTGACGGGTAAGACCTACTCGGGCACGCTGCTGAGCTTTGACGCCGCCCAGGTGGTGATCAAGGAAGACAGCGGCATCACGATGATCCAGCGGGCGGACAACATCCGCGACATCCGCTTCAAGGTGCTGCCCGAGGGCCTGCTGACGCGGCCGACGCTGGTGTGGCAGGTGGCCAGCGACAAGCCCGGCAAGCAGATGGTGGAGGTGACGTACCAGACGGGCGGGGTCAACTGGCACGCCGAGTACGTCATGGTGCTCAACGGCGACGACACGCAGGCCGACCTCACCGGCTGGGTGAGCGTGCAGAACAACTCCGGCAAGACATACAACAACGCCAAGCTCAAGTTCATTGCCGGCGACGTCCGCCGCGTTCAGGAACAGATCGGCCGCGGGCGCGAGTACGCCAAGGGCATGGCCGCTGCCGAGGCGGCCCCGCCGGGCATGGTGGAGAAGGCCTTCTTCGAATACCACATGTACACGCTGGGGCGCCCCTCCACGGTGGCCAACAACGAGGTCAAGCAGCTGGAGATGTTCGAGCCGATCCAGGGCATGAAGGTCGAGAAGAAGTACCTCTACGACCCGCTCTCGCAGTACCGGTGGTACGGCAACATCAACACCAACAAGAGCTACGACGTGTCGAGCCCCAAGAAGGTCAACATCTTCATCGAGTTCAAGAACAACAAGGACTACAAGCTCGGCCTGCCGCTGCCGGCGGGCAAGGTCCGCGTGTTCAAGCAGGACCCGGCCGACAAGGCGATGGAGTTCGTGGGCGAGGAGAACATCGACCACACGCCGGTGGACAAGGACCTGTCGCTGCAGGTGGGCAACGCGTTCGACGTGTTCGGCTCGTGGAAGCAGACGGAGTTCGTCGTCGAGACCAACCGCAAGTGGATGAAGGAAAGCTTCGAGATCACGCTGCACAACAGCAAGAAAGAGAACGTCGTCGTGCGCGTCAAGCAGGTGCTGCACCGCGGCAACACCGGCAAGATCACCGAGAGCTCGCACGAGTACAAGAAGCTCGACGCCTTCAACGCCGCCTGGGACCTGCCCGTGGAAGCGGGCAAGGACACCAAGATGACCTACACCGTGGAGTACACCTGGTAAGCGGGGAAGGGTTCAGGGTCTAGGGTCCAGGGCAAGCGTTGCGTGTCCGGATGCCTGGGATTGCTCGCCTTTGTGCGCTGTGCGAGTTTGACAGCGCATGGAGGCGAGCTTTGTTTTCAAGCGTTTGATCATGCGAAGCTCTTCCCCTGCGACCTGCTGCCCAGGTGACGGTTGATGAGTAATCTGGTTCAAGGCCCCTTGGACGTTTCCTGAGTGCTGGGGGCGGAGGCGGCCTTGGGGGCGATGCGTTCGACCAGGGCTTGCGTGATCTTCTTCATGCCGTCGCTGTACTGGTGACCGCCGGCATCGCGGCTGATCCGCTTCCATTCGGAGGCGGCATACCTGTACATCGCTTCAATGCCTTGAGGCTCCGAAAGCGTGTCGTCGACCCCGTAGGCGATCGCCAATGGACACCGCACGTCGGGGGCGTGGTTGACCGGGTCGACGTATACGGCCATAGCCGACAGTTTCCGCACCATGTTGGCATCGTTGGCATCGAACCCGCCCGGGATCACCCAGTTGGTGTTGCGGAGGGGCTTATCGATCCAACTGACGCCCGCCTTGCTGGGCACATGCACCGCGCACCCGCACACTCTGTCGCTCCGGAGAGCCGCCGCGTTGAACGCGGGCGCCCCGCTTCGGCTGGACCCGATCAGCAACACCTTCATGCCAGCGGTTTCGGCTTGGGCAGCCAGGAAGTCGACCCCGCGAACGTACAGCAGCGTATTGGCAAGCATGAAGTTGTCTTCGGCGGTCTTCCACCTGGAGGCCTGATCGCCAACCATCTCGAGCACGAGTTTGGGTCCGGTCCCGGGCACCAGCTTGAAATCGGGCTGGGCGCTCTTGGCCAGCTGCCCATCAAGTCCTTCGTGCACCGTGGTGAGGGAGGCGATCTGCCCGTCGGCGACGCTGAACATGCCGTGGGCCTTCGTTCCACCGGGCAGGTCGAAGGTCACCGAGTAGATCTTCCACGGGCGGTCCGGCTGCGAGACGAGCTTCACCTCCGCATTCATGGGCACGGCCGCGAGCTTTTCCATCTGGCGTTTCCAGAAGTCGCGGAAGTCCGCGGGGCGGATCAGCGCCGGACGGTACTGCATCAGGTCAACGGTGAACGTCTGGCGCTTCTCCGTGAGGGTATTGCCGTCGCGAAGGGCTCTGACCGTAGCGTAATAGAAACCGCTGGGCAACTGGGGTAGCTTCCACGTGAGCTCGGCCGTCTTCCCCGGCGCGATGGCGGCCGACTGCGTCAAAGACGCCACCTGCTT
The DNA here is from genome assembly GCA_964616985.1 of uncultured Planctomycetaceae bacterium. Classification (GTDB taxonomy): domain Bacteria; phylum Planctomycetota; class Phycisphaerae; order SM23-33; family SM23-33; genus CAZTVF01. The sequence continues at coordinate 18,501 of CAZTVF010000026.1, read as the reverse complement.
ACCGGCGACATAGTGGTCAACGACCGTCAGGCGGTACTCCAGCGACACGTCTCGATCGCTGAGATTGGACTGCGCTGAGTTGAGGGAGATCGTCGAGGCGTCGGGGAAGTGCACTATGCCATGCCCCTCGTTGCCGCCTTCGTTGAGTTTGCCGTAACTGCTCTCGGGCGCGGCGATGAGGATGCGGCCCAGAAGATCCGTGGCCTTGGCCGGTTCGCCGAGCCGAAGGGTGAAGGATATCTCGTCTTCGGCGGTTGTCCCCGAGCCATTGAGATAGCGACTCGGAATCAGGTTGCCGCTGGAGACATGCATGGGAATGGAATACGAGATTGTCAGCCGATTGGATAGGACGATGGCCGAACTTCCGGCGAAACCGCCGCGGCGGACGAAGGGGCCGCCCAAGTTGCCCGCGACGATGACCGCGAATACCGATTCGTCCAGCCGGGCGACGAAGCGGGCGCCCTTCGTAACCACATCGATCGTCTCATCGCCGAAGGTCCACGAGGTGCTCACCTTGCCGCCGCGGACGGAGACCGTATGATCGGCCAGTTGCACCGACTCGATCTTGGCCGGCGGACTGTATATGAAAGCCGGCGCGTCTTTGACCTTCAGGGTCAATACCCCGTTCGAATCGATCTGGGCTGTGTAGCTGGCGGCGGTCACCGTGACGGCGTGGTTCTCGGCCTGAACGATCTTGGTCTCCGCGATCGCCGAGGCGCAGGCCCACAGCAGCGCCACAACGACCACTGCAACCCTCGCTCCGCACAACGTCCCTTTGGCGCTTCTCATTCAGATTCCTCGTTTCATCGTCTGCCGTGAGTTGGCCTTCCGGCTTCTAGACCCAGAATTCCGACTTCAGTTCATCGCCTTCGCGCGTCGCGCGGATGAACTGCTCGACCTTCTTGAGATCCTTGAGGCCGGGGGCCTTCTCCACGCCGCTGGCGACATCAACGGCCCAGGGCTTGACGATGTCGATCGCCCCGCCGACGCAGGAGGCATCCAGGCCGCCGGCCAGCATGATCGGGTCCAGCCCGGCCATCGCGCCGGCCTTGCGGGCGACGGCAATCATCTCCCAGTTGAATCGCTTGCCGCTGCCGCCTCGCACGTCGGCGTCGTAAGCGTCCAGCAGGATCGCCGCCAGGTGCGCACGGGCCGGCAGGGCCGCCAGCCACGCGCGGACCTCGCCCAGCCAGCTCTCGTCGCGGACGCGGAAGGCCTTGATGCAGGGGCGGGCGATCTGGGCGACCATTTCGGGCCCTTCGTCGCCGTGCAGTTGCACGTGCGAGATGCCCGTCCGCTCAATCACGCGGTTGATGGTGGCCGCGTCGGAGTTGACAAAGACGCCCACGCTGGCGGTCCACATCGGAAGGGCCGCCACGATCTCGCGTGCCTGCTCGGGCGAGACCCATCGCGGGCTCTCGGCGAAGACCATGCCCACGGCATCAGCCCCCATCTGCACCACGCGCAGGGCGGTCTGCACATCGCGAAGGCCTTCGATCTTGATGCGGATTCGCTGCATGAGGGTCAATAGTAAACAGTAAACAGTAAGCAGTAAACAGAAGAAGGGCGTAGGCAATAGGTCGTAGGGAAGAGCTTCGCGAGGCCAGATCATTCTCAATCGCAGCGCTGTGGGCTGTGGACGTCGCGTATCGCAAGGAATCGAGCAATCCAAGCAGTTGGAAAGGCAACGCCCTTCCCTACGACCTACTGCCTACGACCTTCTACTTCAACATCCCCGTCTTTTTCGCGTATTCGAAGATGCCGCCGGCGGCGATGATCTCGGCCACGTCGCCGAGGGGGCTGAGCTTGTACTCGCGCAGGGCGGTGAGGTCCTTGAGCGTTCCGGCCTGGATGTTGACCTCGATGATGTTGCCCGTGGCGATCTTGTCGACGAGGCGTTCGGGGGTCTCCACCGGCACGAGGTACCCGCCGTTGATGCTGTTGCGGTAGAAGATGCGGGCGTAGCTCTGGGCGATGACGACCTTGCACCCGGCCTCGGCGATGGCCAGCGGCGCGTGCTCGCGCGAGCTGCCGCAGCCGAAGTTTCGGCCGCCGATGATGATGCCGTAATCGCTGGCGAACTTGCCCTCGGCTACGAACGGGATCTTGCCGCCCGGCAGGCCGGACTGTTCGATGGGCACGCCGCTCATGGCGTGCTTGCCGAAGAACTTGCGTTCGTTGGCGTCGGCGGGGTTGTAGCTGAGGAACTCCGCCGGGATGATCTGGTCGGTATCGATATTGTCGCCCACCACGAACGCCTTGCCGCGAATTACCTGATCCATGTTGTGTACCTCTACATCTTCAATGTCGAACGATCGTACGTCTTAGGTCTTTGGTCGTAGGTCGTAGGCAGCAGGTCGTAGGGGCGGAGCTTCGCACCACCAGACGCTTGGCAATCGCTCGCCTTTCAGCGCTGTTAGAACCACGTCCAGTTCCGAACAGCGCAGAAAAGCGAGCGGTCGCCGAGCGCCCGCTCACGCTCCGCTCTTCCCTACTGCCTACGACCTTCTTCCCATGACCTTGTTCTTTCCGCAACGACCGAAACATTGTATAAGGATTGCCCGGAAAGGAAAGGTGCGATATGGAACCGAATTTCGCCGACGAGCTGCTGGCGGCCATTGAGGAAAAGGGCAACGCCCCGGTCTGCGTGGGGATCGACCCGGTGTACGACCGCCTGCCGGCGGAGTTCCAGCAGGAGGTGAGCGACGAGGTCGAGCGCACGACGGCCATCGGCGACTTCTGCTACGAGATCATCGACCTGGTCGCACCGTGGGTCCCGGCCATCAAGATCCAGTCCGCGTACTTCGAGCGGTACGGCTCGGTAGGCGTGGACCTGTACCACCACGTGATCGACTTCGCGATCGACCGCGACCTGGTGGTGATCGGCGACGTGAAGCGCAACGACATCGGCTCGACGGCCCAGGCGTATGCCGAGGGCCACCTCCGCGGCCTGTCCTCACCGTATGGCCCGACGACCGACATCGCCGACGCCATCACCGTCAACGGCTACCTCGGGGCCGATGGCATCGCGCCGTTCATCGAGCTGGCCGCCGACGAGGCCCGCGGCATCTTCGTGCTGGTGCGGACGAGCAACCCCTCGGCCAAGGAGCTTCAGGACATCGCCGACGCTACGGGCAAGAAGCTGTTCGAGCACGTGGCCGCGATGGTGGCCTGCCTGGGCGGCGCCGAAGGACTCGTGGGCACACGCGGCTACAGCTGCGTGGGCGCGGTGGTGGGCGCGACCTACCCCGACGAGGCCCGCAGCCTCCGCCAGCTCATGCCCCAGCAGATCTTCCTGGTGCCCGGCTACGGCGCCCAGGGGGCGTCGGCCAAGGACTGTGCGGCCTCCTTCAAGGCCGACGGCACGGGCGCGATCGTCAACGCCAGCCGCTCCGTCATCTTCGCCCACCAGGACAAACAGTACGCCGGCATCGACTGGCGCAAGGCCGTCGTCGCGGCGACCAAGGCCTTCGTCGACGACATCCGCGCCGCCGTCGGCAAGAGCTGAGCGGTCGCGGCGTGCGTCACTTTCGCGGCGGGCGGCATGCGGGCCCGCATGGCCAGAACGGGCGGGCGAGCCGCCGCCGCTGATGTTTCCTATGTCCAAACGACAATCCAACACGCAGATGTTCGCCTTGCCCGCCCCGCCGCCGGCGTCGATCACGCTGGGCGACGGTCAGTACGCGCTGGTGCTGGTGTTCAAGCACGACTTCTTCGCGGCCACCTGCCTGTATGAGCGCACGGCCGGGACGGGGCTGGCGAAGATCGTCGTCAAGCTGGGCCGCACGCAGCCGTTCTGCGGCGTGCCGATGGACTGGCTGGGCGTGTTCATGCGGAGGCACGAGCAGGCGATCTACGCCTGCCTCGAGGGTGTCGCGGGCGTGCCGCGCTGGGCGGGCTGCCTGGGCGAGGCCGCCTACGCGATCGAGTACATCGACGGGCGGCCGCTCGACCACCTCGACGCCCCGCCGCCGGGCTTCTTCGAGCGGCTCCGCCGGATCTTCGATGACGTGCACGCACGCGGCGTGGGCTACTGCGACGCCAACAAGCGATCCAACATCCTGGTGACCGCCGCCGGCGAGCCCTTCCTCGTCGATTACCAGCTCTCGATCCGCCGGCGCGACGACCTGCCCTGGCCGCTGCGGCAGATCGCGCGGCGGATGGTCGCCTACGTCGCGGCCAAGGACATCTACCACCTCTACAAGCACAAGCGGCGGCTGAGCCCCCAGGAGCTGACGCCCGACGAGGACGCGCTGTCGCGCAAGCGAGGCGGGGCGCACGGCGTGCACCGCAAGCTGGCCAAGCATTGGCGCACCGTCCGCCGGTGGTTCCTCCGCAAGCAGTACGAAGAGGGCAAACTCGTCAGCCCCACCGCCCGCCTCGAAGACCACAACCAGCCGGAAAAAGAGACCTGGCGCAAAGACGATTGAACGGCAGATCACGCGTAGGGCATGCCCTACATTGCTATCGCGACCCTTACGGATGCACGATCAGGACGCCGGTGCCGCTGAGGCGGTCGGCCTTGAGATCCTGCAGCGCGAGGTTGGCGTCGGCGAGGGCGTACGGGGTGGTGTGGGCGTGGATGGGGATCTCGGCGGCGCAGCAAAGAAGGTCGCGGCCGTCCTGGCGGGTGTTGGCGGTGACGGAATGCACGTCGCGCTCGTAGAACAGGTGCTTCTGGTAATCCAGGGTCGGCACGGGCGTCATATAGATGCCGGCCAAGGAAAGCGTGCCCCCCTTCTGGAGCTTCTCCAGTGCGGCAGGCACAAGCTCGCCGGCAGGGGCGAACAGGATCGCGCTGTCCACCTTCACCGGCAGGTCGCTCGCCCGCTCGCCGGCCCAGACGGCGCCGAGCTTCAGCGCCAGCTGCCGGTGGGCGGGGGCCCGCGTCACGACGTACACCTCGCACCGGCGGGCCAGCGCGATCTGGATGATCACGTGGGCGCTGGAGCCAAAGCCGTAGATGGCCAGGCTGCCGCCGGGCGGCAGGTGGGCACGCTCCAGGGCGCGGTAGCCCACGATGCCCGCGCACAGCAGCGGCGCCGCCTCGACGTCGGTGAAGCCCTCGGGCAGCACGTACGCGAAGTTCTCGTCCACCACCGCGTACTGGGCGAAGCCGCCGTCGGCGTGGTAGCCGGTGAAACGCTGGCTCTCGCACAGGTTCTCGCGGCCGACGGTGCAGTAGCGGCATTGCCCGCACGTGTGCCGCAGCCAGGCGATGCCCACGCGATCGCCGGGCTTGAGGCGGCTGCAGCCGGCGCCGAGTTCATCCACCACGCCCACGACCTGGTGGCCGGGGATGATGGGCAGCTTCTGCCGCGGCAGATCGCCCTCAATGATGTGCAGATCGGTCCGGCAGATCGCGCAGCAACTCACCCGCACGCGCACCTCGCCCGCGCCCGGGTGCGGGTCGGGCAACTCCTCCAGCCGCAGAGGCGAAGTTTCGATCGGCGCGATGTTGTGCAGGAGCATGGCCTTCATGCACTCATTCTATCGCGAGTTCTGGCGTACGCTGGAGCAGGAAAGAAAGCGGGATTAGCGGGATTGCAGGATTACACGGAAGAAGTGAAGCGTCAGGAACGGCATGCATTTATCCGTGCAATCCGTTAATCCATGTAATCCCGCTCTCTCCTGTGGATCGCCTACGGCTTGAAATAGCTCTCAAACATCCGCGCCAGCACATACCATCCGCGGCTGTTGGCGTGGGTGTCGTCGCGCATGAGCCAGTCGTCGCCCTTGCCGATGGCGGCGACGCAGTTGTCCCAGTCGGTGCGGGTGTCCCAGAATTCCGCCCCCTTCTCGTCGCAGATCTGCTGGAGGCGGACGGGGAAGTTGTCCACGCGGGGCTTCTGTTTCTCGCGCCAGCGCGGGTTGTCGCCCAGGAAGCTGTCGACCTGGTGCTTGCGGACCGCCACCGCACCGGTCGTCACGAGGATCTCGGCCTTGCACCCGGTCTGGATCTGCGAGATCACCGCGCCGATGGCCTCGGCGTCGAAGCCATGGCTGATGCCGCCGATGATCACCAGGTCCGGCTGGTAGTCCAGCACGTAGCGCTGCACGTTGGGCACGCCGACGCGATCCTTGCCCTGGTAGAACGAGCAGCCCGTGCCGCCGCGGACGGAGGTGATCACCTCCAGCTGCGTGCGGGGGCAGTCGGCGGCCAGCAGGGCGGGGTAAAGCGAGTTGCCCGTGTCGTTGATGATGCTGTCGCCGAGCATGAGGATGCGCAGCTTGCCCCCGGTGCGAAGGCGTTCGGCGGTCAGCGGCAGCCGCTGGAGGCGGCCGGCCGGCGGGGCGTAGTCAAACTTCGGCATCGACTGGCCAACCGACGTGATCCACTGGCACGCCGCCGACGGCGAGGAGGCCGTCACGGCCAGCTCGCACACGCGAAGCACGCTGGAGGGACGCTCCGGCCGCAGGCGGATCTTCGCCTTGACCGCGCCGAACTTGGCCATGAAGATCATCTCGCCCTGCCGCCAGGTCTCGGCCTTGTCGAGGCCGGTGTAGTTGTCGGCTTCGAGCGGGCGGCCGTTGGCGTCGAGGAAGATGGCGGAGACGTACGCGCGGTCCTCGGCCCGGTAGCGCAGCGACACGCGGTAGAAGCGCAGGGGCTCGACGTCGAAGGCCGGGCCGTCCCAGAAGGTCCACGCGTCGTTGGGCTCGGCGTAGGTGGCGATGCAATGGCGGTTGGCGTCGGCAGGGTCCGCCTGCCACGGCTGAAACTCCTTGGGCGTGCGGCCGCGGACGTACCGCCAGCCGGCGGCGTTGGGATCCTGTTCGAAGTTCGCCGTCAGCAGCGGCTGAACGGGCGGCGATTCGAACCCGCCGGGGCAACCAGCCAGCACGAGCAGGGCGAGGGACAACACAAAAGCGGGGAACTTCATGACGACCTTCCGTTCGTGAGGAAAACGCGGCACGCGGGCAATTCACCTTTAACCCCAGCCTCCGCCAAATGCATCGGTGAAAGCGGCGGCGGTGCCGAAGCCATGCTCGGTGCCGCCGTCTCACCCCCAAACGAGTTTGGGGGTGGCACCGCGCTTGCTCCAATTCCCCACGTGATCGTCCCAGCGCGGATGGTGGGCACCTGCTCACCCTGCGTCACTGCGCCATGCTCGATTCGGGGCGGTATCAAGACGTTGCCCCCGGTCGCGAACGACCGGGGGCTATATAAGCACTTGCGACGGCGGTGATGCTGGCGGCCCGCCGATGCTTCATGGTCTTGTTCTTCTATGTCTTCTTTTCTTCTCTCTGCGTTCTCCGCGTTCTCTGCGGCCAACGTCACGCCCGGGCAGCGTTACCGGGCTACTTCAGCTTCGGCAGCATCTTCCCGTGGGCCTTGATCAGGTCGTCGCACATGTCGCGGATCTCGTCCAGCGTCAGCTCCGCCGCCGTGTGCGGGTCGAGCATGGCCGCCTGGTACACGAGGTCCTTCTTACCCGTCAGCACGGCCTCGACGGTGAGGACCTGCGGGTTGATGTTGGTGCGATTGATCGCGGCGCACTGCTCGGGCAGGTCGCCCACGTAGCAGCCCTGCACGCCGTTGCGGTCCACGAGGCAGGGGATCTCGACGCACGCCTTGGCCGGCAGGTTGGTCACCAGGCCCGTGTTCATCACGTTGCCGCCGATGCGGAACGGCACGTCGGTCTCGATGGCGTCCATGATGTACGACCCGTACTCGTGCGTCCGCTTGTGCGCGAGCTTCGCGTCGTTGATCAGCGCCTCCCGCTGCTTCTTCCAGCCGGCGATCTGCGAGATGCAGCGGCGGGGATATTCATCGAGCGGGATGTTGAACTCCTCGATCAGCTCGGGGTGCGTCGCCTTGATGAACCACGGCATGTACTCCGAGCTGTGCTCGCTGGACTCCGTCACGTAGTGGCCGAAGTTGCGCATCAGTTCCAGCCGCACCAGGTCGTGGGCGATCAGGTGGTCGCCCTGCGTCCACCAGCCCTTGCCCTCGGACTGCAGCTTGCCCCAGACCTTGGCGATGACCTTCTTGGGCCCGGCCTTGCGGATGCGGGCGACGGCCTCGGCGGCGCGGCGGCGCACCTCGGGGTAGATGTCGCGCCCCTCGTCGGTCATCGAGAGAATCCACGTCTGGTGGTTGATGCCGCCGAAGGTCCACTTGAGCTTCTTGGGCTTCATGCCCATCATCCACGCCAGGTGGTTGCCGCAGCCCTGCACGGAATGGCACAGCCCGACGGCGCGGATGCTGGACCCCCGCAGGAGCCCCGCCGTCACCATGGCCATGGGGTTGACGTAGCTGCGGAACCACGCGTCGGGGCAGATGGCCGCCATGTCGTGGGCGAAATCGAGCACGATGGGGATGGTCCGCAGCGCGCGGAAGATGCCGCCGATGCCCAGCGTGTCGGCGATCGTCTGGCGCAGGCCGTACTTCTTGGGAATCTCAAAGTCGATCACGGTGCTGGGCTTGTACCCGCCGACCTGGATGGCGTTGACGACGTAGTTCGCGCCCTGCAACGCCGCCCGCCGCTGGCGCGTGCCCAGGTGCGCGGTGATCTTCGCCCGCCCGCCGTTGGTGTTGGCGTTGAGGTTCTCCATCACCAGGCGGCAGTCCTCCAGCCGCTGGGGGTCGATGTCATACAGCGCAATGTGCGAGTCCTGCAGCGACGGGGTCTGCATGCAATCGCCCAGCACGTTCTTGGCGAACACCGTGCTGCCCGCGCCCATGAAAGTGATCTTCGGCATCTATTTCTCTCCTTTTTGTTCCACAGCTTATTGGGTCCACGGATTACACGGATTACACAGAAAGAAGAATCGAAAGAGATCGTCCACGAATTACACCAATTGCACGAAAAGAAGCAGGTACAAGGCCTGCTGTCGCACTACTCTGCCTTGCAGACTCCATATTCCGTCTTTTCGGCTTCGTGTAATTCGTGCAATTCGTGGACCATTCTTTCTGCTCTTCTCAGTGTAATCCGTGTAATCCGTGGACTATCGAATGACTTTTCCGAACAGCGTCAGCGAATTCGCGTCGGTAATCTGCACATCGCGATAGGTGTTTGCAAGTGTTTTCGGGCCGTCGAAGACCACGATGTGATCCCAGCGCGTCCGCCCGACGAGTTGGCCGGCCAGCGCGCTGCCGGCCGCCGAGGCCCGCTGCGCGCGCGGCGAGGGTCCTTCCACCAGCACCTCCAGCGTCCGCCCGACGTACGCGCGGTGATGGGCCAGGCCCACCTCGTTCTGCACAGCCAGCAGGTCGTTGTTCCTCGCGCGTTTCACCGCGTCGCTCACGTCGTCGGCATATCGCTTGGCCGCCATCGTCCCCGGCCGGGGGCTGTATTTGAAGATGAACGACGTCTTGTAGCCGCTGCGGCAGATGAGGTCGGCCGAGGCGGCGTGGTCGGCGTCGGTCTCGCCGGGGAAGCCCACGATGAAGTCGCCCGCCAGCACCACGCCCGGCACGATCGCGCGGGCGCGATCGACCAGGTCGTCATACTGGCCCCGGGTGTACTTGCGGTTCATGCGGTGGAGCATCTCGTCCGACCCGCTCTGGGCGGGGCAGTGGATGAAGCCGCACACGTTGGGCAGGTCGCGCATCGCCTCCAGCACGTCGTTGCCGAAGCTCAGCGGGTGGCTGGTGACGAACCGCAGCCGCCGCAGGCCGCTCGTGGGCGAGACCAGGGCGAGCAGGTCGGCAAAGCTCGCGCTCGACCCGCCCTCCTGCCAGTGGTAGCTGTTGACGGTCTGGCCCAGGAGCGTGACCTCGCTGACGCCCGCATCGACCAGGCGGCGGACCTCCTGCACGATGTGCCGGGGGTCGCGGCTGCGCTCGGGGCCGCGGACGAAGGGGACGATGCAATAGCTGCAGAACTTGTCGCAGCCTCGCATCACGCGGACGAAGGCCTGCGAGGGTGAGGGCGCCAGCGAAGGATCGCGCGACAGATCGACGGCGTCCATCTCGGCGTTGGCGGCCTCGTCGGGGGCCTCGCTGCGGGCGGGGTCCAGGGCATCGGCGGCGCACCCGCCGGCCGCCTCGGCGATCAGCGCCGGCAGCTTGCCCAGCTGCCCCGGCCCGCAGACGAAGTCGACCTGCGGGTACTTCTGGCGCAGGGTCTGGCCCTGGGCCTGGGCCATGCAGCCCAGGACGCCGACGATGAGGCGCTTGCCCGCGGCCTTGCGCTGGCCGTCGGCGCCGAGGCGCGAATAGACCTTGTCCTCGGCATGCTGGCGGACGGAGCAGGTGTTGTAGAGGATGACGTCGGCGCCTGCCCGCTTGGCGGCCAGTTCGTGCCCGGCGGCGCGCAGCAGGCCGCCCATCAGCTCGCTGTCGAGCCGGTTCATCTGGCAGCCGAGAGTTTCGATGTAGACCTTCATGGAGCCCCACATATTACAGGATTGCCCCCGTTCCCGAGCGCCTTTTTCAAGTGGATCGCGGATGCATGGTCTTCACTGGCATTGCAGAGACTTCAGCAAAAGGCAAATCGTAAAGTCGCTCGATTTTCAGCGCTGTTCGCTATCCGTGGAGGTCCAGCAGCGCCCAAAGGCCGCGTTGTTTTTTTCAAGGCTTCGTGGTATAATCACAGTCGCACCGGAGTTGTTCAGCTCGAAGCTCACAGGTCGCTTCGCCGGAGGGCGAGGAAGGAAATCAGGAGAGGAAGATGCACAGAGGGACTCTCTTTATTGCGCTCGTTGTTTCGATTGGTCTGGCCCCGGCCTTGGCGAGGGCCGACGCCATCCCCCGAGGTGTCAGCTACGTCAACTACACCGCGGCCAACTCCTGGGTCGACGCCGAAAAGAGCCCCCTGAACAACAACAGCACGAATCTCTGCTGGGCCGCCACCGCCGCCAACGTCCTGTGGTACACCGGCTGGGGCCGCACGGGCGACTTCCACAGCAGCGACGACATCTACAACTACTACATCAACCACTGGACCGACCAGGGCAGCTTGATGAACTACGCCTGGGCGTGGTTCTTCGACGGCGTGAACTACAGCCAGGGCATGCCCAACTCCGCCCAGGTGGACGTGCCCGGCGGGGGCTTCTACACCAAGACCGCCTACCAGGGCGCCTACGTTCGCCAGGGGCAGGACGCCCAGGCCATGTCGGCCATCAAGACGTACCTGCAGGCCGGCCGCGGCGTCGGGGCGGGGCTCTACACGACGTCGGGCGGCGGGCACACGATCACCGTCTGGGGCTACAACTACGATCCCGAAAACCCCTCGACGTACTACGGCCTGTGGGTGACCGACTCCGATGACAACAAGCTGGACGTGAGCCCGCCCGACCGGCTGCGGTACTACGACGTGGCCTACGCCTTCAACTCGCTGTACGGATGGCAGTGGTACCTGCAGAACTTCTACGGCACCAGCAACACATGGTACATCGGCGAGGTGCAGGCTTTGGCGGTGAACGAGTCGCTGTTGCCGCCGCCCCCGGCTGCAACGCCCGAGCCCGGCACGCTGCTGATCCTGCTGGGCGGCGGGGCCATGCTCGCCCTGCGCCGCCGCAAGATGACCAGCGCCTCGCGGTGAAGCTGCTGTTCTGGTGTAGTGGCACGAAAGTATGCTTGCTTAACCGCGTGTCAAAATCCGAAACTCGAAATACGAAGTCCGAAACAAATTCAAAACAGCAAGCCCCAAAAGATCGTCTTTGCCTTGCGTACTTCTGCAGGACGACTACAGCGTTGCCGAATCCTTGGCGGGAGTGGGCGAGGCCACCTCGGCTCGCACCTTCGTCGCCTCGATTACCCGGCCGCCAGCGTCGGGGGAACGCACCTTCAGGCCCACCAGGCTGCGGAGCCGCTGCTTGATGATGAAGGCGATCCAAGACCAGAACACCCCGAACACCGTCCGTCGCAGGCGCGACAGGTTCGTCCGCTGGCTGAACAGCGACAGCAGGAACCGCGGGCTGAGGTAGGCCTTGAGATAGGCCTTGTGCATGATCGACTCCATCTGGGCCTTGGAGCCCTGCCCCTTGATCAGGGGCGTGGTGAAGTCGAAGCGGTCCCAGTCGGTATCGAGGATGTCGCCCTTGGCCTTGGCGTCGTTGTACAGGTCCGAGCCCGGGATGGGCGTGGCCACCGTGATCTGGATGACGTCCACCTTCGCCTTGGGGATGAACTTGGCGCTCTCGACGGTGTCCTCAAGCGTTTCGCCCGGCAGCCCCAGCGTGAACGTGCCCCAGATGCCGATGTCCTGCGCGTGCAGCAGGCGGATCGTCTCGGTGATCTGCTCGACGCTGGTGCCCTTCCGCGCGTTCTTCAGCAGCCGCGGGTTGGCCGTTTCCAGCCCCACGAGGCACGCCGAGAACTTGGCCTTGCCCATCCACTCCACCACCTGCGGGTTGCGGGCGAGCTGGTCGGCGCGGGCCTGGCACCAGAAGTACGCGTCGCTCTTGCGATCGGCGATCGCGCGGCAGATGGCCTCCACGCGGCGCATGTCGGTCGAAAAGTTGTCGTCGGCGAAGTAGATCACCTTCTCCTCGGGGTACCGCTCTAGGATCGAGTCCACTTCCTGCATCACGCGGGCGACGCTCTTGGGCCGCCACTTGCCGCGGTGGAAGTTGCGGATCGAGCAGAACGAGCACTGGTGCGCGCAGCCGCGGCTGGTCTCGATGCCCTCGACGCGGTACTTGCCCATGCGGTAGCGCGACCGGTCGGCCAGCAGCTCGCGCGCGGGCGGCAGCACGTCGTCGATGTTCTGGATCAGCGGACGGTCGGGCTCGTTGATCAGCACGCCGTCGCGTCGCCATGAGACGCCGGCGACGCCGCGCCAGTCGCCCCCGCGCTGCAGGATCTCCGTCAGCGTCAGCTCGCCCTCGCCGCGGATGATCGCCTGGATGTGGCCGGGGGCGGTCATCTCGTCGGCGATGAACGTGGCCTGCTGGCCGCCGACGATGATCTTGACGTTCGGGTCGCGCCGGCGGATGGCGGCGGCCAGTGCCAGGGCGTACTTCGTGTGCGGGGCGCTGTTGACGCTCAGGCCGATCATCTCGGCCCCGTGGGCCACCACCTGGTCGGCATGCACCTCGACGTCGTGGCCGTGGCCTCGCAGGTCCATCAGGGCAACGTCGGCCAGCGGGCGCGCATGGGCGGCGAGGGTCTCGATGCCAAGGGGGGAGCTGGAGAAGTACTCATCGTAGCCGACTTGCAGACCGGTCGGCATGACCAGAAGCAGACGCATAGCATTTCCTCATTGGGGGCCCGAGACCGCCGCAGAGTCATGCCGAGCATCTGTTCGCTCAGCCGGCGCTGCTAACTAGCAACCGAGAGGCCGGATATCATTACGCTCAAGCATACCCGGCGGGCGGTCATAAAGCTCAGATAATCGTATGCCCTTAGGTGTGATTCCGAGGGAGCATCGGACAACTGTTTTTGGGGTCTCGGGTCTTCTTCCTCTTCCTCTTCCGGCGACCAGCATCCTGCATAGCGCGACGGCGCTACACTCGCTTGCCTTTCAGCGCTGTTCGATCAGACACAGCGTCGCAACAGCGCCAAGACTTGAGCACCACCCCGATCCGCGCCCCCGCGTCGCGGCGCTTCAATCGAACTAGAGAGGTCACCCCGGATCGCCATGCTTCGTCCCCTGGATGATTCCTCTTTGATCCCTGCGCGGTACAATGCCGCACGTCCTCAACCGAAAGGAAGACCTATGCGCCGCTCAACTGCCGCCCTCGCCCTGGCCGCCGTCATGTTCCTCCTCGCCGGGTGCCTCGTCACCGAGTACAACGTCGAGATGGATCCCCAGGGCCCGCAGATGCAGCGGACCTTGACCATCAGTGTGCATGACGGGGCGACGACCCAGCCGCAGACCGCGCCGGCCGAAACCCAGCCCGCCGCGACGCCCTCCGCGCCGCCGGTCGGCGAGGAGACCTTGCGGCAACTGCAGGCCGTGTATGGCGCCGACAACGTCGGCACCGACGACAAAGGCCGGGCCGTCGCCAGGGGCAAGTTCGGGCCCAACTTGCCCGGCGACCTCGGCGCGGGGACCGGGCGCTACTTCTACTTCGAAAGCTCCCTCGGCAAGGCCTGGGCCTATGCCGAACGCCTCCGCGGCAACGACGACCAGCTGGCCGTGCTGCAGGAGCAGTTGGCCGCCGTCGACGCCCTGGCCGACATCGCGGCTGGGTACGTGAAGCATCGCTTCGGCGACTCCGCCGACTCCAACAAGCTCCAGGACTTCATCCGCACGACGCTGGCCAAGGACGCCAAGAACCTCTCTCTGCAGCTAAGGACCGCGGTCAATGGCTCCGTCTCACAGGCACCGACGACGGCGCCGTCGAAGGACGTCGCACTGATGGAGATCCCTGCCCGCGCGTTCATGTACCTGGCCGAGCGCGATTACATCCCGCAGGCGGACATCGAGAAGCTCGCCAGGGCGATCATGGATTCATCCTTGGGGGACAACGAGCGCTTCGGCCTCGCCGAGCCCATCCTGCGCCAGATGATCCAGAAGAAGGTGGACCTGTCGCCCAAGTTCATCGACCAGGTGCTCGCGGCCGTGCGCGATCCCAACTTGGCTGAAGCCGTCAACTCGTATATCGAAAAGACCGCCGCCTTCACCAAGTGGGCCGTGGCGAACAAGGATCCCAACGATCCCAACGCCACCCTGACGGCTCGGGATTACACGAGGGAATTGATGGACCAGGCCGTCGCGCTGGACCTACTCGACGGCTGGGGCGCGGATAAGGCCAGCTTCGCGATCAAGTGCACCACCCAGCCATTCTTCACGAATGGCGCCTACGACGCCAACCTGCCCGGCATCCGCTGGAGTTTCGACCTCAACCAATCCAAGCGCAAGCCACCGATCATCCTGTACGCCGTGGCCGCTACGCCCGATGAGAAGTTCCAGACGGCTCACTTCGGGCGCACGCTGCTCGACGGGGAGAAGCTCATGCAGTACTGCATGTGGCACAAGGCCCTGACCGCGGCCGAGGCAAAACAGTGGCATGATCTCCTCGTCACGATCAAGCCGACGGATTCGATGGATCGCGTGCGCGACTTCCGCTTCGCCGGCAGGCCGGCCACCGAACCGACCACCCGGCCGGACACGGCGGGCACGTTGGGCGCCCAGTTGCTGCTCAATGCCATCCCGCAGGATCCCAATGCCGTGCCCCCGGATCCCAACCAACCGGAATAAAGGAGTGTGTCCATGGCCGAGATGACAGCAAGACACGTTGCTCCTGCCTTTTGCCGAGCCGGCGGGGGCTGGGGCCTGATTGCCCGGAGACCTTCCATGACCACGTTGCGCCTGCTGGTTGTATCGGCGGTTGTGCTGTCTGCAGCGGCGATGGCACACGCACAGGCCGCGCCGCGCCGCGTGGCCGTCGTGCCGCTCCAGAATCTGCGCAACGACGCCTCGATGGATTGGGTCGGCTCGGGAACGGCTGAGACACTCACCACCAAGCTCGCCGCCGTCAAGGGGCTGGTCATGATCGAGAAGACCCAGGTCGCCCGGGTCCTTCGCGAACAGGACATCAAGATATCGCAGACCGATGACGTGAACGTCGCCAGCAAGCTGGGCAAACTCATTTGCGCCGAACGACTCGTGCTGGGCTCGTTTGCCAAGGCCGGCAGCGACATCCTGTTCAACGTCCGCGTCGTCGATGTCGACACGGGCGTCGTCCTCAATACCGCCAGCGTCAGGACCTCCGAGGCGAAGATCTTCGACGCCATGTTCGAACTGGCCGAGGCCGTCATCCTCTCGTTCGATAAGAAGGTCGTCGTCGTGAACAAGACCCCCACCGCCGCCGACGCACCCAAGGGCGAGAGGCTGGAGCTTACCGACGCGCAGCGACAGCTGCTTAACGAGGCCGGAACCTCCAGTTACCAGGCGTTGGAGGCCTGGTCCAAGGCCGTCGATCTCGAACAGAGCAAGCCCGAGGAGGCGTTTCGCCTGGCCACAAATGCCATCGAGCTCGATCCCAACTTCGCCTTCGCCTACGGCTCGCTTGCCAGGGCCTGCATGACCCTCTCACGGTACGACCGCGCAATCGTCGAGTTCACCAAGGGCCTGCGTCTGCTGCCCAAGGAATGCTCCTACCTCAGCGGGCGCGCTCAGGCATATGCCTACCTCGGCATGTTCGACAAGGCGATGGCCGACATCGACAGGGCGATGACGATCAACGACCAAGCCGCCTATGTCTACGATTCTCGCGCGCTGACACTGGCTCAGCAGGGCCACTTCAAAGAGGCCCTGACGGATATCAGCCATGCCATCGAGCTCGACCCAAGCATCCCGGGACGGTATTCCATGCGTTCCCAGTTCCACGCCTTCAGCGGCAACATGGACAAGGCCCTGGCCGACGCCAAGCAAGCCATCAAGACTGGACCCTCGGATACCAGCGGCTATTTCGCCCGCGCACTGGTCTATAAGAGATCGCGCCAGTACGACCAAGCCTTGGCCGACTACACAAAGGCCATCGAACTAAGCCCCACCAACGCCCAGGCCTACTACAACCGCGGCAACATCTGGTATGCCAAGGACGACTGCGATCGCGCCCTGGCCGACTATACCAAGGCCACCGAGATTCACCCGCTGTACTTCGACGCCTGGAAGTTCCGGGGCGTCTGCCATTACAACAAGAACGAACTGGTCAAGGCCCTGGCCGACTTGGACAAGGCTGTCTCGATCAACAGCCAGGAGGGCCCCGTCAGGGACTTCCGCGCCAAGACCCACTACCAGCTTGGAAACTATGCCAAAGCCTGGGACGATATTCAGAAGGCCGAAAAGCTCGGCGTGGAATTCGATGCCCAGTTCAAGAACGCCGTCCGCAACGCAATGCAGCGGCAGTAACAGGAGTGTGTCCATGGCCGAGATGACGTCACGGGAGCGATTCGCGCGGATGTTCGACCACAAGCCGGCCGACCGGGTGCCGGTGATCGACAGCCCGTGGGCGGCGACGATCGAACGCTGGCAGCGGGAAGGCATGCCGAAGGACGTTGACTGGACGGACTTCTTCGGCATGGACAAGGTCGCCCACATCGGGGCCGACAACAGCCCGCGGTTCGAGGAGAAGACGCTCGAGGAGTCCGACGAGCACATCATCCGCACCAGCCGCTGGGGCGCGACGCTCAAGAGCTGGAAGCACGCGGCCAGCACGCCGGACTTCCTGAACTTCACCGTCGTCGACCGCGAGTCGTGGCAAAAGGCCAAGGCCCGCATGACCCCCACGCGCGATCGCGTGGACTGGGACTACCTCGCCGCCCACTACAAGACGTGGCGCGAAAAGGGCTATTGGATCGAGGCCGGGCTGTGGTTCGGCTTCGACGTGACGCATGCGTGGATGGTGGGCACCGAGCGGCTGCTGATGGCGATGGTGGAAGACCCCGACTGGTGCGTGGACATGTTCAACCATTTCCTGGACGTGAACCTCGCCCTGCTGGAGATGGTGTGGGACGCGGGCTACACGTTCGACGCCGTGAAGTGGCCCGATGACATGGGCTTCAAGGGCAAGCAGTTCTTCAGCGTGAACATGTACCGCGAATTGCTCAAGCCCGTGCACAAACGGGCCGTCGACTGGGCCCACGCCCGCGGCGTGCGGGCCCACCTGCACTCCTGCGGCAACATCAACCCGCTGGTGCCCGAACTGGTCGACATCGGCATGGACGCCCTCAACCCGCTGGAGGTCAAGGCCGGCATGGACCCCCTGGCCCTCAAGAAGCAGTTCGGCGACAAGCTCGTCCTGCACGGCGGCATCAACGCGATGCTCTGGGACCAGATCGACGTCATCGAGGACGTCATCCGCAAGACCCTGCCGGCGATGAAGCAGCACGGCGGCTACATCTTCTCCAGCGACCACAGCGTCCCCTCCAGCGTCAGCGTGCAGAACTTCCGCCGCATCGTGGAACTGGCCAAGGAACTCGGGAAGTATTGATTGCGGATTTCGGACCTGCCTGCCGGCAGGCAGGTTGCGGATTGCGGATTGAAGAGCGGCGCGAGCAGAAGCATTAGCCGTGAGGATGGGCTGGCAACCCACCGATGCCCCATGAGCGAACGCGGTGCCACCCCCAAACTCGTTTGGGGGTGCGAAGACTGGTGACGAGAATATGGGATTCCACCTCTACAAGATGACGCTGCAAGGCAAGATCGCGGTGGCCAACCTGACGGTCATGGGTTTGGCCATGCTGATCCTTGAGCACGGTCACGGGGCGTGGCAGCGCCAGATATCGGATGTATTAGAGACCATTGTCATCGTCATGATGTTTCCATTCGGCGGGTTCGGGTTCATGTGTGCAGCGGGAAACATGTCTATCGGGATGATCGCAGGCGTTTGCGCCACCGTCATCCTCAACGCCTACTTCTGGGGCTACGTGGTCGACGCCATCGTGCGACGCGTGAAGAGACAGCTTCCATGGACACCCCCGCCTGACGGACCGGTGCAACCCGGCAGCCGCGAGTAGGGCATGCAGGACATGCCCCTTCGGGTCAGAACCTGCATGCCCTATAAACTGACTGATGCCTCTACTCGCTTCGCTCTTCAATCCGCAATCCGCAATCCGAAATCGCAGATTCAAATCTGAGATGCATAAATAACAAGTGA
>CAZTVF010000025.1:27930-52666 GCA_964616985.1 uncultured Planctomycetaceae bacterium | reverse complement strand
TGATGGTGATCGTGGTCGAAGTGAGGCCGGCGGCGATGATCGCCGTTCCGGTCAGCGCCGGGCTGTAGTCGTCGCTGGCGGCCGTGCCGCTCAAGGCGAAACTCACCACCAGCGAACCGCTCATTGCGGCCGGGCCCATGCCGCTGCGGGTGATGGTGAATAGGCCCGCGTTGCCGCCCTCAGCGGCTGAGGCGACGGTCGCCACGACGGACACAGCCGGCACGTCGTTGTCGGCGATGGTCGCCGCGTCGCTATAGGCGGAGCCCACGATGTAGCCCGAGTCGGGCAGAAGGCTCAGGATGGCCGTCTCGGCGCCCTCGATCAAGGCATCTTCCACAGGTGTAAGGGTGATCGTGGCGGTCGACTGCCCGTCGACGAAGCTCACGCTGCCGGCGGGTGAGGCGGCGTAGTCCGCACCGTAGGCCGTGCCGCCCGCGGAATAGCGGACCGTCAACGCGCCGGCGGTGGTGTTGCGGGTGAGCGTGAACGTGGCTGCGTCGCTGCCTTGCTCGGCCGCGGCGCTGTCGGTGGCCGCAAGTATGACGGTCGGCGCGGGAGCGGCGAGTGATGCGATGCTGCTATCGGGCAATGCCGCGTTGTAGATCCGCACCTCGTCCATCATGCCGTCGAAGTACCGGCTCTGGCCGTCGTCGCGGCCGATACTCAGCGCGCCGGTGTCGGTGCCGATCGTGCCGACGCGAGCTGTGGTCGCCACCAGCACCCCGTCAACGTAGAGTCGAACGTTGCTGCCGTCGAAGCTGCCCGCGTAGTGGTGCCACTGCGTCAGATAGAAGCTGGCATCGGGGGTAAATGCCGTGATCCGCCAGGCATTGCCGCTGTACACCTGGAAATTGATCGTCTTGCTTCCGCTCGTGGGACCCAGGATGTAGGCGTTTCGTTTGGAGACCAGGCAGGTGGCGGCGTTCCAGTTGGCCACGTCGCTCTTGGCCCAGGCGGCGACGGTGATCGGGCCGGTGATGTTGATCTCGGTCTGACCGGCCACCGTGACGTAGCTGTTCGTCCCGTT
Source organism: uncultured Planctomycetaceae bacterium (assembly GCA_964616985.1). Taxonomy (GTDB): domain Bacteria; phylum Planctomycetota; class Phycisphaerae; order SM23-33; family SM23-33; genus CAZTVF01. Next base: position 51,639 of record CAZTVF010000025.1, on the reverse strand, counting down.
GAAGTGCAGGGCATTGCCCAGGCGGCCCGCCTCCCAGGCGGGCGAACTGGTGAGTGTGCCGTTGTTGGCCGTGCCGGCAGCATCGCCGGCCGTCGTGCCCGTTCCCTCGTCGAAACTCCAATACGCGACGAGGTTCGCCGTCGCCGGCGCCGCGTCGTTGTCGGCGATGAAGCCAGTGGCGGACGGCTCGGCGGCGAGCGTATACCCGGCGCTGGCAGCCACCGTCATGATCAGCGTCTCGAGCCCCTCGTACGCGCTGTCGTCGACGGGCGTGACGACGACGCTGGCCGAGGTGGCGCCGGCGACGATGGTCACGCTGCCGGTGGCCGGCGCGTAGTCGCCCGCGGCGGCGGTGCCGCCCAGCATGTAGTTCACCACCAGGGCGTTCTGCGTCAGCAGGCCCAGGCCGCTGCGGATGAAGGTGTAGGTGATCGTGTTGCCGCCGGCCTCGGCGCCGTTGGGGTCGGTCGCGTAGACCGCCACGGCCGGGACATCGTTGTCGGCGATGGTGGCCGTCGCACTCGATGACGAGCCGACGAGATAATCCGCTCCGGCTGTCAGCGTCAGCGTCACGGTCTTGGAGTTTTCGATTTCACTGTCATCGAGAGGGGTCAGCGTGATCACCGCCGACGCTTGCCCATCGGGGATCGTCACGCTACCACCCAGGATGTAGTCCGTGCCCGCTAGTGCCGTGCCGCTGACGGTATAGTGCACGATGATCGTGCCCAACGTCATCAGGCCCGATCCCGTGCGGGCGACGGTGAACAAGGCTGTGTCGAGGCCGCCTTCGGTGGCGGCGTCATCGGCGGCGGTGATGGTGACGGCCGGCACGTCGTCGCTTGCGATCGCCACGCCGGCGGCCGAAGGCAGACCGAGGACGTAGTTGCCGCTGGGGGTGATGATCAGGGTCGCCGTCTCCAGGGCCTCCACCTCCGCGTCGTTCACGGCAGCGAGGGTGACGTCGACGTAGCTCGCGCCGTCGGGGAACACGGCCACGCCGCTCAGGGCGGCGTAGTCGGCGGCTGACGCGCTGCCGGCGAGCGTGTAATGCACCGTGAGTTCGCCGGCCGTGCGGTCGCGGCGGATGCGATAGCCGCCCGTATCGCCTGTGGCCTCGGAGGCGGTCGCATCGATCGCCTCGACGGTGACGGTGGGCCCGCTGGGCACGGTGAACACCACCTGCGGGCTGCCCGCCTGCGGGTCGTATACCTGCGTCCGGGCCGCGTCGAGGTAGATCGTGCCGCCGAGGATGAAGTTCTCCTTCGCGCCGTTGATCGTCAGCGTGTAGCCGTTGAGCAGCAGGTTCGTGCCCGACGCCATCTCCAGCCAGCCGATCGTGCGGGAGGCGGTGAGTTTCATCAGGCCCTTGCGAGCCAGGGCGATGGTGGTGCGGCTGAAGTCTTCGGCGGTCAGGGCGAAGGCCTGGTCGTCGACGATGTCGCCGTTGCGGCCGAAGCCATCGACATCGAGTCTGCCCTGGCCGCCGGCGTCGCTGGCGGCCTGGAGGTAGACCGAGCCGGCGGACGCATGGATCGCGCTGGCGCCGCCCGTGCCGCCCTGGGCGTTGAACGAGCCGGTGAAACTGGCGAAGGTGGCGCCCGTGCCGGAGAGGATGACGGCGACACGCCCGCCGCCGCCGTCGCCGGTGTTCGAGCCGCCGGCGGAATCGCCGCCCTTGGCCTGGAACGAGCCCGCGCCGGACAGCGTTCCGGTCTGGAGGTAGATGCTGCCGCCCGCGGCGGCGCGCGTGTACGTTTGCAGCGGCGCGTTGACGTTGGCGAGGATGGCGCCTTCGATCACCGACGCCCCGGCCACCGTCATGTAGACCGATCCGCCGCCGGGCATCTGCCAGCTGTTGTTGCCGCCGCCGCCCTGGCCGTGCAGAACGGGGGCGAAGACCGAGTCGTAGGGCGTGGTGGTGGCTGGCCCCCCGCCGCCGATGCCGCCGTGCGTGGCCCCGCCGTTGAAGTCCGGGTTGCCCGCGACGTAGCCCCTGGAGGTGACATCGATAGAGGCGCCCGGGCCCAGCGTGAAGTTGCCGCCCACCTGCACGCGAAGGCGGTACTCATCGCGAGCCGTGTCGCCATAGGCTTTCGTGTTGGCGACCTGCGTCCACTTGCCGCCGTTGATCGTCAGGTTGCCGTTCACGTAGAACGTGGTGAATGCCGAGTTGAACGTGCTGTAGGTGGTGGCGATGGTGACCGTGCCGGTGTACGCGCTGGTTTGCGTCCAGTTGTTGACCGAGTAGGCGACGTCCCAGAAGAGATCCTTGGCGCCCGTGCCGTCGAGAACTACGTCCGCCCCGCTGCCAAGGATGCCCGACCAGTTGGCGGCGTTGCTGGCGAGGTTGTCGCTGCCGAGGCCCGTCCACGTGACCGTGCCGGCGACGAAGTCGTCATCGGCGATGCGGATGAACGCCGTCCCCGGCGAGCCCACCGCGTAGGCCGCGTTGCCCGCCAGCGAGAGCATGAGCATCTCCTCGCCCTCGGCCAGCGCATCGTCCACGGGGGTGATCGTGAGCGTTGCGGACGTCTGGCCGGCGAGGATGGTGATCGAACCCGTGACCGCCTCGCTGTAGTCTGCCGCCGATGCCGACCCGCTGATCGTGTACAGGAGGGTCAGGTCGTTGTCGGTCACTAGACCGGTCGCGCTGCGGGTGAATAGGAACGTGCCGCCATCGTTCGGATTCTCGCCGGCGGCGCCGTCCAAAGCCGCGATCGTCACGGTGGGCACGTCGTTGTCGGCGATGGTGACCGTGCCGGTGTTCGGCATGGCGTTGGCGTAGTGCGAATCGACAGCCAGCATCAAGGTCACCGTCTCGCCGGTCTCGATGATCGCGTCATCGAGCGGGGTGATGGTGACCACCGCCGACGCCGCGCCGGCCGGGATGACCACCGAACCCGACAGGGCCGCGTAATCGATGCCATTGGCGGCCGTGCCGCTGATCGTGTAGTAGACAGTCAGCTCGCCGGCGACGGTGTCGCGCGTGACGGTAAACGCGCCGGTGGCGGTGCCGGCCTCGGAGGCGGCGGCGTCGCTGGCCGACAGCGTCACCAGTGGCACGCCATCGTTGTCGGAGATGCTCGCCGTCGCCTCAGCCGAGGCCGCCAAGCCATATTCCGCACGCGGCAGCACGGTGAGGATGAGCGTTTCAGGGCCTTCGACGGCTGCGTCGTCGACGGGCATGATCGTGACGGTGGCCGATGCCTGGCCAGGCGCGAAGGTCACCGAGCCGCCCAGGGCGGGCGTGTAGTCGCCGCTGGCGGCCGTGCCGCCGATGCCGTAGTACACGGTCAGGCTGCCGGCAGTGTTGTCGCGGGTGAAGGTGAAGGTGGCCGAATCGCCCCCCTCCTCGGAGGCCACGGCGTCGGTGGCGGCCACGCCCACGCGGACCCAGTCGCCGGTGAGGACGACGGCGTTGCCGCGGATTTCCAGGCGGGTGCCGGTCCAGCCGGTCGTGCCGGTATCGATCAGCACGCCGCTGAGATCTGGAGCGGCCCCGGTGAAGGTGAACAGCGTGCGGTCAACCGTGGGGTAGCCGCCGGCGCTGACCAGTTTCAGCGTCCACTGCGCCCCGCCCGACGGCAGCACCAGGGCCCCGCCGACGGCGATGCAGTCAGCGGCCGCCGCGCCCAGGGCGCACTCGTACGTCGCGCCGTTCTGCAGCGTCAGACCGCCGGTGATGGTGAGCGTGCCCACGTCGCCGCCGGGGGCGAGCGTGGCCCCCGCGCCGGCCGTGACGCTGCCGGACACCGTGCCGCTGCCGCCCAGCCGCGTGCCCGAGGCCACCGTCAGGGGCCCGTACACCGTGCCCCCGGACAGCACCGTCACGTCGGCGTTGAAGGCCGTCGGCACCAGGGCGTAGGCCTTGCCGCCGCTCTGCACCTCCAGCGGAATCCCGTTGATGCCGCCAGCATACGTCACCTGCAGCGTGCCCGCCTCGGTGCCGCCGACGATCCACTTGCTGATCGCCGCGGCGAAGTTGGGCGAGCTCGAATCCAGCACCAGGATACCCTTGCCCTGCGTGCCCACGATGCGGGCGGACACCTTGGCCCCCCCGCCGGTGAGCACCAAGGCCGGGCTGTCGACGCCGCTGCCCAGGAAGAACCGCTCGTCCCCGCCGTAGCCGCTGCCGGCCGCCCGGATGAGCATCTCGCCAAAGCCGTTGCGGCTGTCGATGGTGACGGTGCCCTTCTGCAGGCGCCGCGTGACCTCGCTGGTCGTGGTGGAAAATGCGTTGGTCTGGCGGGCGATGCCCATCCACGGCGTGCCGTTGCCGATGGCGAGGTTGAAGCCCGTCGTGTTGATGTCGATCCCCAGGCCAAATAGCAGGTCGTGCGCCGTGCCCAGGTTCTGCAGCGCCGTGGTGGCCACATCGGTGAGGCAGACGACGGCGCCACTGTAGAGGATGGCCTCGGGCGCAGTCGGCGAGGCGCTGAACGAACTCACCCGGCGGATCACGCCCAGTTGTGTGCTGGAAGCGCGCAGCTGGGCCGTGCTGTACACGGTGAAGCGGTCTTTCGTGTTGCTCCACGTGCCCAGGAGGTTGATCGTGCCGCCGTCCAGCGCCGTGATGCCCGGACCGCCCGCCGATTCGTTGCCCCACGTGTACGAGACCAGCCCGCCGGTGTCGGTGACGGTGACGGGGTTGATGCCCAGGACGCCCGCGCCGGTGGGAAGAAGCTCCGCGTACCGCCGCACGCCGCTGCTGCCGACGATGTCGTACCCGCCGCTGAAGTTGGGCTGGGCGGCCCCCAGCGTCAGCCGCATGCCGTACGAGACATCCTGCACCGTCAGGCGGCCGCTGCCGCGAAGCTGGTCGGCGTCGTCGATGACCACGCCGTCGCTGTTGCAGTAGAAGCGCACCCCGCCGCTGCCGAGGGTGACGACGCGCCCGGAGGCGGGGTTGAAGTCCCCGCCGTTGACGCCCACGTCCACGCGCAAGCCGCCCTCGAGCGTCAGGTCGTTGGCCGCGTTGCCGAAGACGCCGTCGGCCCCGGCGCTGGAATACGCGAACACGCCGCCGGTGAAGCGGAGGTCGCCAATGAAGTCGTTCAGGACGCTGGACATCGCGTACGTGCCGCCGCCGGAGAAGTTGATCGCCGCGGCCGTGCCGGAGATCTGCACGCCGATCGTGTGCACCTTGCCGGAGAGCGTGGTGACGTTCAGCTGCCCGCCGTTGAGGATGAGCTTGTACGTGCCCCCGACGGTGAAGTTGTTGGGGGCGTCCAACGTCACCCAGCCCACCGTCTGGTCCTGCACGTCCAGGTTGACGGCCGTGCCCGCGTGAAGCACCGCGATGTCGTTGGGCCCGGGCACCTCGTTGCGGTCCCAGTTGGCGCTGGCGGACCAGGAGCCCGCGCCGCCGATCCAGGTGAAGACCCGCATGTCGTTGTCGGCGATCGTGACCTGAGCGACCCGGGGGAAGCCCAGGCTATAGGCGGCATCGGCCGCCAGCGTCAGCAGGAGCGTCTCGGGCACCTCGGGCAAAGCGTCATCGACCGGCGTGATCGTGATATCGGCGTGATCCGACCCCGCTGGGATGACCACCGTCCCGGTGAGCGTGGGCGAGTAATCGCCCGCGGCGGCCGTGCCGCCCAGGGTGTAGCGCACGGTGAGGGCGCTGGTGGTGGGCCCGCTGCGGTAGACGGCGAAGCGGCCGCTGTCGCCGCCGGTCTCGGAGGCACTGGTGTCGAGTTCGACGACGCTGACGACGGGCGCCGCGGGCTCGTCGTAGGCGGCGAAGGACCACACGCCGTTGTTCTGCGTGAAGGTGACCCGCGCCCCGCTGGGCAGCGTGACGGTGACCACGCCCGCGCCGTAGGCGACGTTGAAGTCGGAGCCCGCCGCCGGCAGGTCGCCCGTCAGGCCCAGCGGCAGCATCACGGTCACCATCGGCTGGTTGACGTTGGCGGTGTAGGCGGCGCGGACGGTGTACCAGTCCACGCCCAGCCGCTTGTAGTACCACGAACTGCCCCAGTCGTTGATCGGGCTGCGCGTCATGGTCACCGACGGCCCGAACGTCTGCAGGAGCAGCCGCCCGTTGTTGCCGTTAATGATCGCCCGCCCCGCGGCGTCGAGCACCTGGGCATCGAAACCCGCCTGGAACTGCTCGGTGATCGCGCCGGCCCCGGCGGGGTCGATGTCGTCCAGCAGGATCATCGCCTCGCCCTGGTTGAGGACCTGCGTCAGCACGTAAGTTCGGCGGACGCGGTCGGCGGCGGCGTTGATGTAGGCGGTGGTGCTGTCGACGGTGAAGCCGTGGTAGCCCGCCGCGACATCCTCAAAGCTCGTGACGATGTCGGCGACGGCGCGGTTGGAGGCATCGACGCCGTAGCCGTCCACCTGCGGAATGTTGTGGAAGCCCTGCTGCCCGTCCGATGCGTAGCCGCGGTAATAGCCGGGATCGATGAGGTACGCCTCTCCGTTGGCCTGCAGGGAGAAACTGCCCGCGTCGTACTGGACGTGGTGGCCATCAACGTGGCCGCCGGTGACGGAGACGACCATGTCGGGGTACAGGCTCGTGCCGTCGGTGCGGACGGTGGCAATGCGGACCTGGGGCAGCACGACCAGCGTCGGAATGGTGGGCATCTGGGACGGAGCGGCCACGGCGTCGCGCCACAGGAAGCCCCACACGACGTACGGATCGCGAACGTCGAGGTTGTTGTAGTAGTAGCTCGAATTCAGGCCGTCCACGTCGGCGGCCACGCGGGCGGCCATCAGGTCAGCCAGGTATCGCATCAGCGGCTGGTTGAAGCGGCTGCCGAGGTCGGCGGCGATGGCGAAGCCCGTGAGGAACGGCTGCGTGTCGCCGAAGGTCTGCATTCCGGTGACGCTGTCGCCGGCCAGGAGCGATTCAAAGTAGTGCACAGCGCTCAACAGCGAAGGCTTGGTCAGCAAGCCCTGGTCGTCGCCGGTGAACTGCTTGAGGTCGTGGGCAAGCGAGAGGTAATACCCCAGGCCGAAGTCCCAGTAGAGCGAACTCTCGGGGCAGCCGCCGTCGGGCAAGAAGCCGCTGTCCACGTACCGCGAGTTCATCGTGCTGACGGACCAGTTGATGGCCCAGGTCGCGCGGGCGTTGCCGGTGTGCTGCATGGCCATGCCGAGCGTTCCGCCGGCGGCCGCGGCGAGGGAAACTGTGTTGCTGCCGGTGTTGGACCACCAGCCCCAGTCGTCCTCGGTGTCGTTGAGGACGGTCGTCAGCCAGCCCTCCAGCGTGGCTCGCTCGGCGGCGGTGAGTTCGCCCGACAGCGCGTTGTAGAGGTGCGACATGGAGACGATTCTGCCGCCGGGCACTCCGCCGGCGACAACAGCCCAGCCCACGACGTTGGCGACGTAGAAGGCCTCGGCCATCGCGCGGTCGCGGTACTCCCGCCGCCCCGACAGCAGATAGGCGAAAAGGCAGGTCTCGATGACGGAGCTGTTGGTGTCGAAGCTATTCTTGGAGACCGCGGTCAGCCACTTGTCGGCCCGGTCGAAGATGGGGGCGACGTAGTTGGCGTAGAGGGGGTCAGCGGCCTTGGCGGCCAGGGCGAGCTTGCCCGCGTCGCCGTAGTAGGCGTTCATGTAGACGGCGTGGTAGCCGAAGGCGGCCGTGACGGCGAAGGCCTTGCCGGCCGACGAAGCGGTGATTGCCGCCTCGCCCACCACCGTGCCGCCGGAGGGGACGGAGAAGGTGGCCTGGCGGGGCGAAACGATGGTGACGCCGCTGGCGGCCACGCCGCGGACGTAGAACACCGTTCCCGATTCGAACCCGCCGCCAAAGACGGTGATGGAGACTCCGCCGGCCAGCGGCGCGTTGTCAGGCGTGCAGCGGTCGACGTATCGGCCATACGCGATGCCGCCGGCGAGCACGGCGGCCAGGCCGTCAGGGTTGATGACCTCCAGCGCGTAGGCGCGGTCGGCCTCGGCCATCGCCGGCAGCGTGACCGTCAGTTGGGACGCGCTGACGAAGGTGACGCCCGCCAGCGTCGTCTGCCCGATCCGCACCTGCGAGCCCGCGGCAAAGTTCGTGCCGTTGATCGTGACCACCGAGCCCGCGGCCAGCACCGCCGCGCCGGTGTAGTCCGAGACGGCCGGCGGCGAGCCGACGGTGAACTTCATCGTAATCTTCATGGTCTGGCTGCCGGCGGTGACGGTGACCGTGCCGGTGTAGCTGCCGGCGGCGAGCCCGGCGGCGTTGCAGGTGAGGGTCAGGCTGGCGCCAGCGGATTGATCGGCCAGGCTGCCTGCGGCTGGGCTGACGCTCAGCCAGGCGGCATCATCGTTGAGGGACCAGTTGAGGCCGGCGATGCCCGCGTTCCATAGGGGCACGATTGCCTGGACGGATGTGTTGACGGGGGTGCTGAGTTCCACGACGCGGGCAGGCAGCTCGACGGTCGCCGCCGGCCCGCTGCCAGTGCTGGAGAACTGGAAGCCCGACCACGTATTGCCCCGGAGCATCGAATCGGCCATGCCGGCGGAGTATTCGATGCCGACGGAGCCCGCGAACTCGCTGCCGCCGCGGGTGAAGGCGTTGTGGTAGAGGATCAAGTTGGCGGGGTCGCCCGCCGAGAGCCCCGAGAAGCCTTTGTGGGCGCTGAGGACGATGTTGCCGTCAAACACCGGCATCGCTGATGTGCCGGTGACCTTGAAGGCGACGTCCGCGACCTTGGTCTTCACCGTGTTGTCGCGGAAGACATTGAGGCCGCCCGAGGCGCCGATCGTCGACCCGCCCCCCTGCTCGATGATCGCCCACCGGACGTAGTCGAAGGTGTTGTTGGCGACGTAGCTGTTGTACTGCCGCCCTTCGTTGGCGTCCCAGTTCACGCCCGTGCGGATCTCGTGGAATGTGTTGGAGTCCACCACGAAGCTCGCGCCGCCGCTGAAGGTGTCCACGCCCGCGTTGGCCACGTGGGCGGACTGATCCACGGCCGCGGCCGTGCCGTCGAGGTAATTGTTGTAGACGACAACCTTGTCCTGGAAACGCACGACGGTGACCTGGCTGGACGTGTCGGGGATGACATTCCAGCCCGAGGCGAGCGTGATGGTGTTCGTGGCGGCATCGAAGGCCGAGACATCCCGCACCTGCCCCAGGCCCTTGCCGGCGACGATCACGACGCGGACGGTCGTGTCGGGCGTGTACAACGGCGCCGAGGCCAGCGTGACCGTGATGGCCGAGGAGGCGGTGATGGCGCCGTCGTAGTAGTCCTGGTGACCGCCGTACTGGTCCCAGAGAATCTGCTCGCCGGAGTTCTGGTCGCCGCCGGAGCGGACGACGAAATCGACCGTCTTGTTGCCGCCGAAATACTGCTGCGTCTCGTTGGCCCAGATGGCGCAGCCGGCCCAGAACCGGCCTTCGCCCCAGCCGCTGGCGTTGGTCGGGTCGCTCGTGTCGTAGTGCTGGGCGGTGGAGTTGGTGATCGAAATCTGGCGGCTGCCCCAACTGCCGATGACGGCCTCGGTGTCGAACCGGGCCTTGAACGTGCAGTTGTCGATGAATATCTGCCGGCTCAGGCCGGCGATGCCCGTGCCGATGAACGTGCTGTTCTTGATGTAGGCGTGATTGCAGCCCGAGAGGTTGAGCGTGTTGTAGCCCACGCCGCCGGTCTCGCTGATCGTGACGTTGTCCAGCCACGCATACGGAGACGTGACCGCGACGCCGCGGGCGTTCTCGAAGGAGATGCTCTCCAGCTTGCTCGAGCCGCCGATCGTGACCTTCGTCGCCTTCAAGAGGCTGGCGGCGCCGTCGCCATAGACGCGGCGGTTGGCGGGGATCGTGAACGATGTCGCCGTGCACAGATACGTGCCTGTCGGAAAGTAGATCGATTCCCAATCCTGCGAGGCGTTGATGGCTGACTGGATCGCGGCGGTATCGTCGGTCACGCCGTCGCCGACGGCGCCGAAGGCCTTCACGTTGCGGATGGCCCCCGCCCACGACGTGCCGCCGCCGACGGTGAGATCGACGGCGCTGCGGCTCCAGCCGTATTGGCCGCCGTGGCCGTTGTGCACCCACACCTCGTAGAGGCCGCTGGCCAGCGCGGCGGGCACCTGGAAGTCGACCTTGTACGGGTTGGCGGCCGAGACGGGCGCCCACGTGCCGGCCCCGCCAGCGGGCTTGAGGTATACCCACGAGATATTCGTACCGTGGTACGTGCTGCCGTAGTGGGCGAGGTTGCGGCCGTAGACGCTGACGGTGTCGCCGCGCGTGGCGACGTCGGGCCCGGTCCACCAGGCATCGGTGCGGTTGACGGCGACGGGCGCGCCCAGGCCGGCGGCGTTCTGGGCGTACAGCAGGTACATCGAGTACTCGCCGAGCGAGTCGGCCAGGCGGACGGCGGCCTCCATGTTGTCGGCGGCCAGGCGGATCAACTCGGCATCGGCGAACGTGCCGTTGGTGGCCGAGGTCTGCGTGTAGGCGAGGAAACGGACGTCCTTGCCGAAGTCCGCCCCGCTGTACTGCGAAAGCTGGTACCCCGTCAGGGCCAGCACGTCGCCGGCCGAGCCCGTGCGGGTCCACTCGGCCAGCTGGGGAGCGCCCGCCAGCGGGGCCGCGGCGGCGGTCGGCGGGGCGAAGACGTCAAACGACGCGGGCAAGGCGGGGTTGTCGCTGGGGCCCGAGGCGCCGGCGAGATCGGGGTACCACGTCGCCAGCAGCACGCGAGGCTCCAACGCCTCCAGATCGCGGCCGGAGGCGTCGCAAGCTCGGACGCTGCGTCCTTTGCGATCGTGCTGTCTGGGCTTGCCGCGCATCAGGGCTCCTTTGGATATGTGAACCGGTTGATGTCATTATTGCATTGACCGCCTTTTCTTCAATGCGATAATGCGCAAACGTTGTATCAAATTGCGCATGGGCCATCCCCCCGGCCCCGGAGGCACCCGATGAAGTTGATCTTGCTGGTCATAGCCCGCGACGGCGAGTACGACCGACGCATTCTGCGCGGCATCGGCAGCATGATGGCGGCCCACGACGACTGGCGGCTGAGGCTGTTGGCCGTAGGAACCAATGCCGTCGAGGCCACCCGCATCTGGAAACCCGACGGCGTCATCGGCCGCGTGTCCGTCCCGGGCTTGGCCGCGGAACTGCGCCGGCTGCGGATTCCCGCCGTGAATACCTCCAACGCCGTCGCCGTCAGGGGCGTGCCCCGCGTGGGCGTCGACGAGCGGGCGATCGGGCAAATGGCCGCGGAATACTTCCTCGCTCGCGGCTTCACCAATTTCGGGTATTTCACGTTGGACGCTTCCTACCGCTTCATTGACGAGCGATGGGCAGGGTACGCCGAGACGCTGCGGCGGCGGGGCCTGCGGCCGTGGCGCGTCCGGTATGCCCCGCGGAACTGGGCCCAGTACGATGCGCACATCGTGGAATGGGCCCGCGGCCTGGCCGCGCCGGCGGCCGTGCTGGCCCCCATCGATACGATGGCGAACACCTTCTGCGAGATCTGCCGCCAGGCCGGGCGACAAGTGCCCGAAGAGATGGCCGTGATGGGGGTAGACAATGACGATCTGCTGTGCGAGATCAGCCACCCTCCCCTCTCGAGCATCAACATTCCCGGCGAGCGGATCGGACAGGAGAGCGTGCTGATGCTCGACTCGCTCATGAAAGGGCGGCCAGCCCCCCGAAGCCCCCTGCTGGTGCCGCCGGCCGGCATCGTCATTCGACGCTCCACGGACATCCAGGCGATCGAGCACCCGGCCGTCGCGCAGGCGGTGCGATTCATCCACGAACACGCCGACCGGCCCATCAGCGTCTCGGACGTGCTGGAGGATGTGCCCATGGCGCGGCGGGCGTTGGAGCAGCACTTCCGCCGCCTTCTGGGCCGCACTCCCCTGGCCGAGATCAACCGCGTTCACGTGGAGAAGGCCCGCGATCTGCTGACGCGGACGCCCCTGTCGCTGCCGGCGGTGGCGCGGGCGTCGGGTCTGGTGAACCGCCAGCGCCTCAGCGTGCTGTTCAAGAAGATCACCGGGCAGACCCCCGCCCGCTACCGCCAGCAGCTTCGCGCGCATTGAAGTGGAAACGAAGCGAGTGCAGTGCTCGCCCGGGGAATGGGTGGGTGGCCTTCGCAAGCACTGGATGCCATACCGAAGTGTACTCGCGCCGGCATGCTCGGGCCGAAATATGCCGGCGCAGCCGCAGACCGCGCGACGCTTCGGGATGCCCGCATTGGGTGCCATGCCGAAGTTCACCTGCCGGAGGCAGGCGTACCCGCGCCGGCATGCCTCGCCGGGATCATGGCAAGCGTCAAGACTCTGGGGCCAACGTCAGGCCAGGCCGGCCGCCTTGATGATGCTGGGCACGCAGTGGTCCCAGCCGAGCGTCATCAGGTGGGCGCCCTGGCACATGTCCTTCATCTGGCGGACGAGTTCGCCGCAGATGTCGATGGAGACCTTCTCGCGGTCTTCCTTCTTTGCGTCGGCGAGTCGCTTGATCGTCGCGTCCGGCACCTTCACGCCCGGCACCGAGCTGTTCATGTACTTGGCCATGCCCGCGGTCTTGAGCATCACGATGCCCACCAGCACGGGCACCTTGATGTGGGCGATGCGCTTCATGAACGACTCGAACGCGGCGGGGTCGTAGACGGCCTGCGTCTGGATATACTGCGCGCCGGCCTGCACCTTCTTCTCCAGCTTGATGATCTGGGGCTCGACCTCGTCGGCGCAGGGCGTGACGCAGGCGCCCTTGAAGAACTTGGGCGCCCCGTCCAGCGTGTTGGCATTGCCCTTCATGTCGCGGCCCATGTCCGAGCCGTTCTCCAGGTTGGTGATCGCCTCCAGCAGGCCCACGCTGTCCAGGTCGTAGACGGGCTTAGCGGCGGGGTGGTCGCCCATGGCCACGTGGTCGCCGGTGAGGCAGAGCACGTTCCGAACGCCCAGCACGTAGGCCGACAGCAGGTCGCTCTGCAGGGCCAGGCGGTTGCGGTCGCGGGTGACCATCTGGAAGATCGGCTCGATGCCGCGGTCGGTCAGCATGTGCGAGATCGCCATGGAGCCCGTCCGCATGACGGCCGTCTGAATGTCGGTGACGTTGACCGCCACAACGGTGTTCTTGAGGTAGTGCTCGGCCTCGTGGAGGCACTTGTCAATATTCGTGCCCTTGGGCGGGCCGATCTCGCCGGTGACGACGAAGTGGCCTTTTTCCAGTTCCGCCTGCAGCTTGCTTACGGGCTCGCTCATGCCTTGGTCTCCTCTTTCACTTCGGCCAGTTCCTGGTGGCTCAGGCGGCGGACGCCCGCGCCGCGGTCTTTACGCCAATCGCGCGGGGCGCGCATCTTGCGGAGTTCTTCCAGCCGCCCCGTCTCGGCGAGGCGCTTGTAGATGACGTACCATCCGCAGTCCATGTCCTTGCTGACTTCGCACTTGCCCTTGCTGGTGCCGCCGCACGCGCCGTTGATGAGGCTCTTGGAGCAGCGCGACATCGGGCACACGCCGCCCGTCCAGGCCAGCACGCAGTCGCCGCAGCCGTGGCATCGCTCTTCCCACGCGCCCGGGGCGGTGGAGGCGCCATAGAACGTGGTGTTCAGCCCCGGCAGAATGCGGACCTGCGGGTACAGCTCGCTCATGAAGCCCACGCCCACGCCGCAGGCGAGGCTCAGCACCGCGTCGTAGCCCGAGAGGTCCTTCTTGAGGTTGGCCACGAATTCGCGGTCGCAGTGCCGCGTGATGCAGTCGACCTCCACGACCTGGTCCTGCCCGTTTGCCTTGGCCGCCAGCCGAAGCTGCGAGGCCAGTTCGTCGGCCTGCTTCTCGCCGCCCGAAAGGCACACGGTGACGCAGCTGCCGCAGCCCAGCACCAGCACCTTCTTGCAGCCGGCCAGCGACGCGGCGATCTCGTCAAAAGGTTTTCTATCCGCAACGATCATCGAGGATCTCCTATCGGTCTCCAGACCACGTTCTCGATACGATTCAGTTCATTCCGCGATTCAGTGCACTTGTTCGATTGCGGGGAGCGCTTCCCACGCTCTCCCTGGTAGGGTGCGTGGCAAGCCACGCACCTGCCGTCGGCCGCGATATGGTGCGTGGCAAGCCACGCACCCTACCACACGCGATGGCATGCTCTGGCGAGGCATGCCGGCGCGTCGCAAACAGCGCGACGCTTCGGCATGGCACCAATGCATGGCACCCGATGCATGGCACCCGATGCTCACACCTTCGCAACGGCCTCGACGATCGCCGCCGCGACCACCGCACGTCCCTGGGCCGCGACCTCGAGCAACTGCAGCCGCTCGGCCTTGAAGCCGATGTCCTTGAGCAGCTGCTGCGCCTGGGCCACGCGGGCGCGGGTCCGCCCCGCCGCCTGGGGGTAGCGGTCCAGCCCGTCGCCGCAGGAGACGACCAGCACGCCCGAGGCGCCGGCCTCGAACGCATGCAGGATGTCCTTCACGCTCAGCACCGTCGTGCTGGGCAGGTAGATCTCGGCCACGCCGTCCAGCGGGCCCTGGCCCTGCCACTCGGCCGCCGTCGCGCGGAAGCCGCCGACGAAGGCCACCATCTTCCTGCCCGACGCCACGGCCGCCTCGACGCGGCGGGCGATGTCGGCCGCGTCGCGGCCGCGGGGCACGATGGCATTGCCCGGGCACTCGGCCATGCACAGGCCGCATGCCTGGCACAGCTGCGAATCGATGCGGGCCACGTCGGTGACCTTGGGTATGCCGAAGGGGCACACGCGGGCGCACGTCTGGCAGGCGGCGCACTTGTCGACCATGACCTCGGCGCCGGCCCCGCAGCTCATGCAGCGGCGGGCCTCGGCCAGCACCGCGGGCTCGGAGTACATGTGGTCGGTCTCGGCGAAGTTCGCGCGGCGGACCTCGCCGGGCTCGGTCGGCACCGGGTTGCGTGCGACCTTGAGGACCTTCTCGGCCACCTTGGGATAAATCTTCTCGATCTTCGGCGGCAGCGTATCGTCCAGCACCACAGGCTGCCCGGCCAAGTGCATCGCGATGGCCTTGGCCGCGCGGGCGCCGCTGGCGCACGCCTCGACCACCGAGCCGGGGGGCGTGACGATCTCGCCGCAGGCGAAGATGTCCGGCACGTTCGTCTGGTGCGTCGCGGGGCTGAACGTCAGCCGCTTGCGTTCATCGAGCTTCAGTTCGCTGCCGGCCGTGAAACCGTAATCCGCCATCTGGCCGATGGCGAAGATGATCGTGTCGCACTCGATGTCCTGCACGTCGGCGTCGTCGTACGTGGGGCTGAATCGCTTGTTCTCATCGAACACCCGCGTGACCTTGCGGGTCTTGAGGCCGGCGATGTTGCCGTCCTTCACGACCACGGCCAGCGGGCCGCGACGGTGGATGAAACTCACGCCCTCTCCCCTGGCCTCGTCCTGCTCCCACGACCAGGCGGGCATCTCCTGCTCGTTCTCGAGGCAGATGGCCCGCACGCGGCGGGCGCCGAGGCGCACGGCCGAGCGGGCGGCGTCCATCGCGACGTTGCCGCCGCCGATGACCAGCACGTCCTGCCCGATGGCGGGCTTGCGGTCGAAGGCGAGCTCGCGGAGGAAGTCCAGCACGAGGAAGACATTCTTGTGATCGGCGCCCGGGATCGGCAGGCCGCGGCTGGCGGCCAGGCCGGTGGCGACCAGCACGGCCGCGAAGCCTTCGGCGCGGAGGTCGGCGATGGTTTTGGTCTTGCCGATCTCGACGCCGGTGACCAGTTCCACGCCGTGGGCGAGGATCCAGTCGATGTCCATCTGCATCACTTCGCGCGGCAGGCGGTACTTGGGGATCGACAGCACGGGGATGCCGCCGGCGATGGGGAATTTCTCGAATACGGTCGGGCGATAGCCCTGGCGGGCCAGTTCCAGCGCCGCCGACATCCCGGCCGGGCCCGCCCCGACGATGGCGACCTTGGCCTTGTCCTGGCGGGCGGCCTTGCGAACGGTCGAGCCCGCGGCGCCCTGCGTCTCGGCCACGCGGCGCTTGATCTCGCGGATGGCGACGGGCTTGTCCACCTCGGCCCGGCGGCAGTTGGCCTCGCAGGGGTGGTGGCAGACGCGGCCGCAGACGCCGGCGAAAGGCAGCGCCTCGCGGATGACGTCGATGGCGTCGCGCCACTGGCCCTGGGCCATGTGCTCGAGGTAGCGTCGCACGTCGGCATGCACGGGGCAGGCGTGGCGGCAGGGCGCCCATTCGCGGTTCATCAGCTCGGTGGTGCTGCCCAGGGCGGCGATATCCTTGGAGGTCAGGTCCACATCTCGCATCGTCTTCTCCATCAAGGCCAACAACTCATAGGGCGCAAGGGCTAGAGATTTACCCGCCCCGGCTGGAAAAATCCAGAGTCCACCGCCAGCCTATTGTACTGTTTTGGCGGACAACGGTTCAATCAGCACGGAAATGCCAAACTCGTATTCAAAAATGCAATCGATGGCCGACTCTCGCGTCACCCCAACGCCGGCCCACTGCGTGGGTCGGTCTTCCGACGGCCGGGCGTTCTACTTCTGTAACGCCACGGTAACAACACCCCTTCGGCAGAACCCTCGCGCTTCCGCCGCGTCCAATGCGGCGGTAGATTGGGTCGCGACTGGCGGCAGGTGCCGGCAACCCGCGGCTACAAAAGAAAGGCTGAATCATGTTCAAGCACATCACACTGGCATTGGCGGCGATTCTGGCAGTGGCAGCGGCGGCGAAGGCGGATGAGGTGGCGCCGCTCAGCGCGCTGGCCAAGATGCCCATCAAGGAAGTGACCGTCTTCAAGGACGGCCACGCGTTCGTGCTGCACGAGGGCAAGATGCCCGTCGATGAGTCGGGCGACGTGCTGATGGACTACCTGCCCACGCCCGTATTGGGCACGTTCTGGGCAAGCACGACACAGAAGGACGTGAAGCTCCAGGCCGTCGTCGCCAGTCAGCGGCTGGTGGCCGTCGAGCAGACGGCGCTGAACCTGCGCGACCTGCTGGAGACCAACGTCGGGGCGGAGGTGGTGATCCGCGAGAACCCCTCGGGGGCCAAGGACGACACGGGCATGAAGTACGACGCCACCATCCTGGGCGTGCCCGAGCGCTCGAGCGATGAACTGCAGAAGACGGCCGTCCCGGGCGCCGGTCCGTTCCTGCCGGTCAAGGGTGAGCTCATCCTGCTCAAGACGCCCGACGGCACCAAGGCCGTCAACATCAACCGCATCGCCGAGGTGACGTTCAAGGGCAAGGTCAAGCCGACCACGGCGAAGGTGGAGTTCCGCAACCTGCTGCGCCTCAAGCTGGCCGGGGCGCCCAAGGGCCAGCCCGTGGACGCGGGCCTGATGTACGTGCAGAAGGGCCTGCGGTGGATCCCGTCCTACAAGGTCACCATCGACGGCAAGGGCGTGGCGAGCGTGAAGCTCGAGGCGACGATCATCAACGAGTTGGCCGACCTGGAGGACGCGACGGCGAACCTCGTCATCGGCGTGCCGACCTTCGCCATGGAAAACAATGTCGATCCCATCGCCCTGCAGCAGACGCTGGCGAACCTGTCGCAGCATTTCCAGCGCGACGTGCGGACGGCGAACTATCTCAGCAACGGCGGCAACGCCATGATGACCCAGAGCCAGTACGCCGGGCCCACCGCCGGCGACGCACCCGCCCGGCCGATGGACCTGGGGCCCGAGGTGGGCGGCTCGTCCAAGGCGGAGGACCTGTTTGTCTACACGGTGTCGCACATCACGCTTAAGCGGGGCCAGCGGATGGTCGTGCCGGTGGCGGAGTTCGAGCTCAAGTACCGCGACGTGTATGTGCTGGACGTGCCCATCACCCCGCCGCAGGAGATGTGGCGGAACATCGACACCAACCGCCAGGCCGAACTGGCCCGCATGCTGTCGGCCCCCAAGGCGATGCACAAGCTCCGCCTGACCAACGCCACCAAGAGCCCGCTGACGACCGCCCCGGCGCTGATCATCCTGGACAACAAGCCCCTCGCCCAGGGCATGATGTACTACACGCCGGCCGGCGGGGAGACCGACCTGGCCCTGACGACGGCCGTGGATATCGGCGTCAAGAAGACCGACAAGGAAGTCAAACGCGTGCCAAACGCGGCCTCGTGGGAAGGCGGCACGGTGGCCAAGGCCGAACTGGAAGGCACGCTGAAGCTGATCAATCACAAGGACCGGGCCGTCGACGTGGAGGTCACCCGCTACATCATCGGCAACGCCGACACCGCCGACAACGACGGCAAGGTCGAGATGGTCAACGTCCTCGAAGACAATGCCGCCTGGTCCACCGACCGCCCCGCCTGGTGGGGCTGGTACTCCTGGCCGAACTGGTGGGGCCGCTTCAACGGCATGGGCCGCATCACCTGGAAGTTCAAGCTCGAACCCGGCAAGGACATCGAGCTCAAGTACACGTGGAATTACTTCTGGCGGTAGGCATTGCCCAGGGCTTTTCTCGATCAGGCAATGAGAGCGGGATTACACGGATTTCAGGATTACACGGAGAAGCCATTTCTTTCTGTGTAACCCCGGGATCCCAGTAATCCCGCTCATCACTTTCAGTCACGGGCGGCCCGGAGGGGCGCCAGGTTGGCAAACATGCTTTTGACCCTTCGGGTCTAAAAGCATGGCACCCGCAATCCGAAATCCGCAATTCCTAGTGTCCGCCCGTGGCGGGTTTGCCGAGGATCTTCTGCACGTCGGCGAGCTTGGCCTTCATCTCGGCCGCCGTGGTGGCCTCCAGCGTGAGGCGCAGCAGCGGCTCGGTGTTGCTGGGGCGGAGGTTCAGCCACCAGTCCTTGTACTGGCAGGTCACGCCGTCGAGGTGGTCGATCTCGGCGTCGGCGTACTTCTCTTCGACTTCCTTCATCTTGCCGACCTTGTCGTCGACTTCGAAGTTGATCTCGCCGCTGTGGCTGTAGCGGCGGAGCGGCTCGATGAGCTCGCTCAGCGGGCGGCTCTGGGCGGAGATCACCGACATCGCCGTCGCGAACGCGATCGCGCCGGAGTCGCAGTTGAAGTTGTCGCGGAAGTAGAAGTGCCCGCTCAGTTCGCCGCCGAACACGCCGTGCCCGTCGGCCAGCGTCTTCTTCATGAACGAGTGCCCCACGCGCTCGCGGCGCGGCACGCCGCCGGCGTTGCGGATCTCCTCGGCCACCACGCGCGAGGAACGCAGGTCGTACACGACCATCGCCCCGGCATTGTCGGCCAGGAAGTGCCTGCACAGCAGGGCCGTCATCAGGTCGCAGCGGATCGTCTGCGACTTCTCATCGAGGAACATGCAGCGGTCGGCGTCGCCGTCCATGCAGATGCCCAGGTCGGCCTTGTGCTCCTGGATCGCGGCCTTCACCTGCGTCAGGGCGTTCTCGTCCAGCGGGTTGGGGGCGTGCACGAAGCCGTTGCCGATCTCGAAGTTCAGCGGGATGATCTCGATGTTGCTGTCGCCGAAGATGGCCGGGATCATCTTGCCGCCCATGCCGTTGGAGCCGTCGACGACCACGCGCAGCCGCCGCGAGACCTTGAGGAACTTCAGCACGTGGGCCTTGTATTCCTTCCACAGGTCCAGCTTCTGCACCGGGCCCACCGACGCGCCCACCGGCATGCGGCGGAGCGTGCTCACCAGCCGCTTGACCTCCTTGAGCCCCGTGTCCTGCCCGATCGGGCGGGCCTTGGCGCCGGAGATCTTGAAGCCGTTGTACTCGATCGGGTTGTGCGAGGCCGTCACCTGGATGCCTCCGCACGAGCCGAGATGGTTGATCGCGAAATACACCATCGGCGTGTCGCACAGGCCGATGTCCACGCAGCCGGCGCCCGACGAGCTGATGCCTTCCATCAGGGCCTTGGCCAGCGGGTCGCTGTGCGGCCTCATGTCCCGCCCCACCACCAGGCGGCTGGAGCACGCCTGCCCGCGTTCGTAGCCGCTCATCAGGCTGCGGAGGAAGCCGCCTGTGGCGTGGCCGATCTTCCAGGCGAGGTCCTCGGTGACCTCGTCGGGATACTTGCCGCGGACGTCGTACGCCTTGAATACCTTGTCGAGCTTGATCATGAGGAGGAGGTTCCTTTCAGTCGGATCATTATTCGCCGCCCGCGGGCAAATTGCAATGGGGCCAGGTAAAGCAAATCCGAAGCACGAAATGGGAAATCCGAAACAGTTGGGAATTGCTCCATTCGAAAGCCGAGATTAGCATGAATGGAACGGGTGAACGATGCCGGATGAGATCGACAAAGCCAATGAAGGGCAACAGGCGGCAGGCGAGTTCGAGCTTGCCGTGCGTAAGAGCCGCGTCCCGTTTTGGCTGGCAAGCATTTCGTTGATGATCGCCCTGCTTACGTGGGCACTGTTCCCATGCGCGTGCGGTTATCTATTTGTGGCCGCACTCCCGTTTTCTGCGGCCGCGGCGGCTCTGGCATGGTGCGGCTGGCTCACCTCCAAGGCGAGCTTGCCGGGCAGACTCCTCCACATCATCGTCGTTGTGGTCACCACCCTGCTGCTGGGCAAGACCCTCCTGGATGTTCTGTGGCTGGGACACAACGCACTGCTGCGGAACTGGCTCGGTTTCCCTCCACATTGACGCACCCGCCTTTCTTTTCCGGGTTTGTTTCGGATTTCGTGCTTCGAATTTCGAGTTTCCATCAAAAGGGGGCGGTTTGACTTCGGCGCGAGTCGGCTTATAATTCACGGCCATGAAACGACTACCCTTCTCGCTCGCGTGCTTCATCCTGTTTGCAGCGGCCCTTGCGGGCTGCGACCCCGGGGCGATTGACGCGACTATGCTCAACCGTTACCAGGCCGAGATGGCCAACCGCAGCCCCCAACCGCGGCGGGCGGAATCGGGCGGCGGCCTGCTGGAGCCCACCGGCGCGCTGACCCCGAGGCTGGACATCGACCTGGACGCCAACGAGGTCGCCAGCGTCAAGCTCACCCTCAACGACGCCGTCATGCGGGCCATGGCCAACAACCTCGACATCCGCATCGTCAGCTTCGACCCCCAGATCGCCCGCGAGGACATGATCAAGGCCGCGGCCGCCTTCGACCTGGTCGCCTTCGGCGGCTACAGCTTCGCTCGTCAGCACACGCACACGATCAACCCCGGCACGACGCCCGAGCAGGTGGAGACGCAGACGGCCCAGGCGGGCGTGAAGCAGCTCATTCCCACCGGCGGCACGTGGGCCCTGAGCCACTCGCTCCGCCGCATGTGGGACAACGGCCGCTTCAGCACCCTGCCCTTGAACTACCAGCCCATGATGTCGTTGGAGGTCACCCAGCCGCTGCTGCGCGACGCCTGGCCGGCATACAACCTGGCCAAGCTGAAGGTGGCACAGACCAACCGCCGCGTCAGCGAAGCCGACTTCCGCACCACGCTGGAAGAGACCATCGCCAAGGTCGTCGCGGCCTACTGGACGCTGTGGCAGGCCCGGCGCGAGGTGCCCATCCGCACGGACCTGCTCCAGTACACGCAGGAGATATTCCGCCGCGTCAGCGACCGCGCCGCCATCGACGCCGACCAGAGCAAGATCAAGCAGGCCGAGTCGGCCGTCAAGGATGCGCAGGTGCAGCTGGAACGCGCGCAGAAGACGCTGGCCGACGCGCAGGACTCGCTGCTGAAGTTGCTGGCCGACCCGCAGCTGAACCTCACCACGAACCTCGAGATCGTCACCGTGACCGACCCGGCGCAGATGCCCGTGACGATCGACCTTCGCGAGCAGCTCCTGACGGGCCTGGAGCACAACCCCCAGCTGGCGAAGGCGCGGCTGTCGATCGAGCTGGCCGAGATCGGCGTGCAGGTGGCCCAGAACCAGGCCCTGCCGCGGCTGGACTTCAAGGGCAACGGCTCGTACCAGGGGCTCGACCGGTACTATCCCGAATCGATGGCCGAGATGAGCGACATGCGCAACTTCAGCTTCGGCGCGTCGCTGAACATGGAGTACCCGCTGGGCAACCGCGAGCGTCTGGCCGACCTGGCCCGCACGCGGCTGGAACGCCTCAAGTCGATCACGCAGATGCAGAACCTCGCCGACCAGCTCGCGCAGAACGTCCGCGAGCGGGTTCGCGAGATCGCCCGCAGCTACCGCGAGATCCAGCTCGTCCGCGAATTGGTGACGGCCAAGGAGGCCGAGCTTCAGGCCCTGACGGACGTGGAGCAGATCCGCGGGCCGCTGACGCCGGAGTTTCTCCAGCTCAAGCTCAACACCCGCAACCAGCTGGCCGAGGCCCGCTCGGCCGAACTGCGGGCGGTGCAGAACTACAACATTGCGATGGCTGGATTGGCGCAGGTGACGGGGACCGTGCTGAAGAGTTACTCGGTGGACATCGCCCTGCCTTTCATCGTCGGCGACAGCGACTGGGCCACCTCCTCCCGCCGCCCCGCCCCAGCGACCGGCAAGTCGGCAGATTGAATGCTCCGCCGGTTGCCTAAGCGGCCGTAGGGTGGGCAGGTCCGCCGCAGGCGAGACTCGCCGTGGCGAGCTTGCCCACCATGCTTGCACACATCGGCGGCCTGCGCCGCGTCCGTCAACTCCTGATAATTTTTTGAGAATTTCCCGCACGGTGACAATGGGTTGTCACTGGCCTGTGTAAGGATGATTACCAGTGAGCGTCAGCAGGGTTTATCGATTGTTGCGTGTGATCACGCTGTTGCAGGGCACGAAGGGCTACACCGCCTCGGAGCTGGCGCTCGAGCTGGACGTGAGCCGCCGCACGGTCTTCCGCGACCTGAACATGCTGGAGATGGCGCGGATCCCGTACTACTTCGACGAAGCCAGCGGCGTGTACCGGATCAACAAGCACTTTTTCCTGCCGCCGATCAACCTGACGTTGCCCGAGGCACTGGCGATGCTCGTGCTGACCGGGCGGATGAAGGGCGCC
The DNA here is from genome assembly GCA_964616985.1 of uncultured Planctomycetaceae bacterium. Classification (GTDB taxonomy): domain Bacteria; phylum Planctomycetota; class Phycisphaerae; order SM23-33; family SM23-33; genus CAZTVF01. The sequence continues at coordinate 28,898 of CAZTVF010000025.1, read as the reverse complement.
CACCAGCTGCCGCTGCTGTCGCACGGGGCGCGGGCGGCGATGAAGATGGAAAGTGTGCTGCCGGAGTCTGTCCGCCGCCACGTCGGCAGCGTGATCGACCAGGTGCACGTGTCGCTGGGGCCGCTGTCGCGGCACGAAGGGCTGGAGCCCACGTTCGACGAACTGTCGGCCGCCATCGCCGACCAGCGGGTCTGCAAGCTGGTGTACCTCAGCTTCGCCGACCGCAAGCAGGTGACGATGACCGTGCATCCGTTGCGGCTGATGTTCATGGGGCGGGCGTGGTACCTGCTGGCGCACTCGACGGCGCACGGGCAGTTGCGGACGTTCAAGATGGGACGCATCCGCAAGCTGACGGTCACCGACCGCAAGTTTGCCGCGCCGCCGCAGGCCGACGTGGAGAAACACTTCGGCCAGGCGTGGTCGATGATCCCGGAAGGGAAGATGTACGACGTGCACCTGCGGTTCGAACGCAAGGTGGCCGGCAACGTGGCCGAGGTGCAATGGCACCCCAGCCAGAAGGTGCAGTGGAACGACGACGGCTCGATCGACTTCCAGGTGCGGGTCGACGGCCTGGGCGAGATCTCGTGGTGGGTCATGGGTTACGGTCCGGCGGTGGAAGTGATCTCGCCGCCGCCGCTGCGGCGCCTGCTGGCCGAAGCGGCCGAGAAGGTCCTGGCCAAGTACAGGGGAGGCCAGGCATGAAGGCGGTGGTGCAACGCGTGCTGTCTGCCGCCGTCGAAGTGGACGGCCGGACGGTGGGCCGTATCGAACGTGGACTGCTGGTGTACCTGGGCGTGGCCGTCGGCGATGGCGCGGACCAGGCGGCAAAAATTGCGGACAAGGTGGCTGGCCTGCGGATTTTCGAGGACGGCGAAGGGCGACTCAACCTTTCGCTCCAGGACGTTCAGGGGGGCGTCCTGGCGATCCCGAACTTCACGCTGCTGGCCGATGCCCGCAAAGGCCGCCGG
>CAZTVF010000025.1:0-27920 GCA_964616985.1 uncultured Planctomycetaceae bacterium | reverse complement strand
CACCAGCCAGGAGCGAAACCGGGCAGCCACAACACGCCTTCGTCGACGCCGCGGCCGGGGAAGTCGCCAGGCCGCTCTTCGACGCCTTCGTCACCGCCATCGGCGCCGCCGGCGTGCCGGTGGCCCAGGGCGTCTTCGGCGCCTCGATGAAGATCACCAGCGTCGCTGACGGCCCGGTGAATATCCTGCTGGACCTGCCGCCGGAACGGTGAGACCGGAGGTCGGTGATGAATCGAAAGAAAGAGACCAGGATTATTGGATGATTTCAAGGATTAACGGGATTCAGAAGATCTTATGGAATTCAATCCCCTGAATCCTTGAAATCATCCCAGAATCCCGCTCGCATTTCTCTTTCGATGAGGAACGACAAGAAGCGTCTACAGACCCGTGCGCAGGAAGGCGAAACTGACCCCCGACCCGACCTTCCTGCGGCGGGTCTTCTTCTATATAATCCGGCCATGAGCGCCATCGATATCCACACGCACGCCTTTCCCGATGACATCGCCGGGCGGGCCATGGAGAAACTCAAGGCCGCCGGCGACGTGCCCGCCTACGGCGAGGGCACGGTCAAGGACCTCCTCCGCTCCATGGACCGGGCCGACATCGACGTCTCCGTCATCTGTCCCATCGCCACCAAGCCCCAGCAGGCGGCCGGAATCCTCAAGTGGTGCAAGAAGATCCACTCCGACCGCATCGACCCCTTTCCCTCCGTTCACCCCGACGATCCGCAGGCGGCCGACTGGGTGCGCCAGTTCGCCGAGGAGGGTTTCGTGGGCATCAAGCTGCACCCGCAGTACCAGCAGTGCCCCGCCGACGACGCGCGGATGAACGTCATCTACGCCGCGGCGGTCGAACATGACATCGTCATCGCCAGCCATTGCGGCCTGGACCTGGCCTACCCGCCGGAGAACGATTTCGCCTCACCCATCCGTTTCGCCCGCGTCGTGGAGCGTTTCCCCAAGCTGCGGCTGTTGTGCACGCACATGGGCGGGTGGCGATCGTGGGACCTGGTCGAACTGCACCTGCTGGGGAAACCCATCTGGCTCGAGACGTCCTTCAGCCTCGAAGAACTGGGCCCACAGCGGGCGACGGAGATGATCCGCCGCCACGGCAGCGACCGCGTCCTGTTCGGCACCGACTGGCCGTGGAAACCGCAGGACAAGGAAATGGCCCTCTTCAACGCGCTCCCCTTGACCGACAAGGAGAAACGCGCCATCCTCTGGGCCAACGCCGCCAAGCTGCTGGGATATTGAGCGTCCTTCTCTCGCCCCCGCCTGGGATTGCGGCGGAACGCCTTTTGGCGCTGTATCAGCCGGCACCGTAGGGCATGCAGGTTCTTCGCCGCAGGCGAAGGTCCTGCATGCCGTGATCGGACGCCATCGCCACGAACATGCACTGACCACAAGACGTTTGATCGTCCCCACGGGACGAACACAGGAAGAATGTCATGAACCGCGTAAACCAACCTTACCTCGTCGACCTCACGACCTACCCCACCGACTCGCTTCCCCGCATCGAACCTGACGCGGTGATCGCCGTCGAGCCCGCCGAGGCGGGCGCGTGGGCGGTGGCCGGCGACCTCGACGGCGACGGCCGGGCCGAACTGGTGCAGGTCCGCATGTGGGAACACCGCGACACGCACGCGGTGGCGTCGGTCATTGCCTGCCGCCTCGACGGCAGCGAGATGTGGCGATGGGGCCGCCCCGGCGATGGCGTCGCCGCCCTGCACAGCGACGCCCCCTGCCAGATTTACGACTGGGACCGCGACGGCCACGAAGAAGTCGTCATCATCTCGCGGACGCACGTGGTGGCCCTCGACGGCGCGACAGGCCGCGAGAAGTGGAGCTTTCCCACACCCGCCGAGGACGCCGCCGACTGCATCGTCTTCGCCAACCTCTCCGGCGGCGACGGCGACGACATCCTGATCAAGACCCGCTACGAACGCATCTGGGCCTTCACCCGCACGGGGCAGCCGCTGTGGCAGGTGGACAAGCCCGGCGGCATGCGGACCTCGCACCAGCCCTTCGCGTTGGACATCGACGGCGACGGCCGCGACGAAATCATCGCCGGTTACGCCCTGCTCGACCACGACGGCCGCCTGCTGTGGTCGCTGGACGCCGCGGCCTTGGGCCTGGGCAACGGCCACCTCGACTGCGTCCGCGTGCTTCGTCGCGCCTCGCGGCTGGAGGACTGGCGCCTCGCGTTCTCGTGCTGCGCCGACAACGCCCTGCTGTGCCTCGACGGGCAAGGCCGCCTTGTGTGGCAGCAGCGCGGGGTCCACTTCGAGTCCATCGGCGTGGGCCGCTTGTGCGAGGGCGGCGGCGAGCAGTTCGTCGTCGACATCGACCATGCCCCCCAAGGCCGCAGCCCCATCCGCGTCTACGACGGCGACGGCGGCCTGCTCGGCGAGTTCAACAGCGTCTACAGCCGCCAGCACCCGCTGATTCCCTGGGGCCCCGGCGGACTGGACCGCATCGTCGCCTGCGAAGACCGCCTGGTCCTCGACGGTGGCACGGGCCTGCCGCTGGCGCGCCTCCAGACGCCCGTGCCGGCCGGTGTGCCCTTCGAGCAGACCGAGCGTTGCGACGAACACAAAAAACGCGGGGATTTCCACCTGCTGGGCGCCACGGGGAACTTCTTCGGCGAAGGCCGCACCGACCTCATGCTCCGCACCAACCCCGGCGGCGTGATCTGGCTGTACCGCGGCCGCGGGCCCGCCGCCCCCGCCCTGCCCGTGGGCACCGGCAAGAACGTGACGCTGTACTAGATGTCGCTGCTTCACTCTCAATCCCGTCAGCGCATGGCCGTCCTGGCCGTCACCGGCGCGGGCTTCGCCCTGGTGCTTGCCGGCGTGGAGGTGCTGCTGCCGCTGTGGACGACGGGCACGCTGGGTCTCTCGGCCGCCCAGTGGGCGCAGCTCCGCTCCCTGCGGTTCACCGGCACGTTGGTGGGCGTGATCATCCTGGGCGCCTTCTCCGACCGGTTCGGCAACCGTCTGCTGGGCTCGCTGGCGATGTTCGCGACGGCGGGCGTGCTGGCCCTGTTCGGGCTGGCGGGCGAAGCCGCGCTTTGGCCGGCGATGCCGATCATGGGGGCAATGATGAGCACCGGCGCGATCAACCTCAACACCCTCACGCAGGAGGTCTCCCGCCGACGCCAGGGCCTGGCCAACTCCATCTATCGCAGCATCGGCGCCCTCGCAAGCGTGCTGGCCCCCATCGCCGGGACCACGCTGGCGGTGTGGTGGCGAGGCTACCCGCCGGTTCTGCTGGCTGCGGCGGCCACGATGGCCCTGGCGGGCCTGGCCGTGCTGGCGTACCCCGGTGAGCCGCCCCCCCAGCCGCTGGCCGGCCTGCGGGCCGAGCTGTCGCTCCTCTGGCAGCTATACCGCGACGCTCTGCGACAGAAGCCCCTGATGCGATTCCTTCACCTGGTGCTGCTGTGGAACAACGTGCAGGTGGGGGTCGGGGCGTTCGCGGCCATCCGCTTCGCCCGCCAGCTCGGTCAGAGCGACGCGTGGTTCGGCGGCCTCAGCGCGTTGTGCGGCGTGGTGACGCTGGCGACGATCATGGCCTCGGGCTTCATCCTCGACCGCGTGCCGCTGCGCCTGCTTCACGGGGTGGTGGCCATCATCGCCAGCGCCGGGGCCATCGTCATGGGGGCCTCCGACTCGCTGTACCTCTCGGCCGCGGGCCTGCTGATCAACGCGCCGCTGATGGGGATGATCTTCGGCCCCACCAGCATGTGGGTCAGCCGCGCCGCCGTCGGCTGCTCGCAGTCCGCCGCCTTCAGCGTGCACAAGGTGCTCTCCGCCGTCTACCTCACCGCGGCGCTGGCCATCGTGGGCACCCTGGAAGCCACGCTGGGAATCCGCACCCTCATCCTGATCGGCGGCATCCTGGGCGTGGCCACAGGCTCGCTGCTCTTCTTCCTGCCCGAACCACCGCGGCCGATTACAGCCCCGCAACGGCCGCCGGCGCCTTGACGCTGAAGATCCGCCATTCGCCGTTGCGCTTCGCCCAGAACAGCGTCCATTCGAGCGTGTAGGCCGCGGGGCCGGCGTCGCTGTTGAAGTGGATCGCCGTCAGCAGGTGCACCTTCGCCTGGGCGTCCAGCATCTCGATCCGCACATTCCGCGTGCGGATGCTGTCGATGCGGTAGGTCTTGAGCGCCGCCTCGGCCGCCTTCACCGCCGCCTCTCTGTCGATGTAATCGCCGCCGAAATCATCGGCCAGGTAGGTCGAAACCCCTTGCAGATCTCGCTTCTCGAGCTTGGCGGCCAAGTCGCTCAAGGCGGCGTCGATCCTCTCGCGGTCGGTGACCACGAGCATGTCCGTCGCCAAGACTGCCAGGGCCAGCGCCACCGGCACCGCCAAGGCGATGGCCAGCGGCCTTGTCCGCCTTCGCAGGAACACCGCCAGCAGGATCATCTCCGCCGCCGCCAGCGCCACGTACAGCCACAGGGGGTCTTCAAAGAGAAGCTCTTTCATCGGTCGTTATCCTTTTTGCTGTCGCAGGCGCCGCGCGGGCTACACAAGGCCGCCATTCGGAATAAGGCATCGCGTGAACCCTCGCCCCGGCCCAAGCGCTAAAGTTTTGGCGTTCGGTCTGGCGATAGAGTCCTACAGGCAGTCACTCATGGTCAAGAGAAAAGACGGATCCAACCCCTACCTGCGGATCTCCGCAGCCGCTCGCGCTGCCGGCGTCAGCCGGCAGACGGTCGAGTACTACCTCATGATCGGGCTGCTGATCCCCCTTCGCCTGCCCGACCGCATGGGCCGCTTCTTTGACGACCGCCTGGTCAAACGCGTGAAGCTCATCCGCCGCCTCAACCGTTCGGGCTACACCCTACGCGATATCCGACAGATCTACCTCCGCCGCGCGAGGAAGCAGGCGTAGGGACTCCTTCATTACAGGCCGGCCCAAGACCGGGATGACGCGGCGGGCCCGATCCCGTACAATAACCACCCGATGGCCAAGAAAATCGTCAAGGTCTCGCTGGCGACCAAGCTCCGCATCCTCTTCGGCGCGGGCGTGATGGCCATCATCGCCGCGGCCTTGCTCGTGCCGTGGTATTTCATGGAGCTGCTGGCCGAGCAGGGCGTGCAGCGCCCCGCGAGCGAGCTGACCCGCCTGCGACTCAACGAGTTCATCCGCGACCATCCCGATCCTCGCAAGGCCACCGCCCCCAGCGAGGTGGCCGGCCTGTATACGCTGATGGTCAACGAGCGTGAGGACGGCCGCAAGGGTCCCACGATCATCAAGCTCAAGCCCGATGCCCCGCGCGAAGGCGCGCTGGACTCCGCCGCCATGGAGGCCGAGCGATCCTTCACGCGCAACCACGAGCAGGACATCGCCATCAGCACCACCGAAGAGGACCGCGGGCGGACGGTGTACCGCTGCTTCCGCGCGGTCCGCGTTCAGACCACGTGCGGCGGCTGCCACGGCCCCACCGCTTCGGGGCGGCGGCAGTTCCAGCCGGGCGAACTGGTGGCCATGGTCGACGTCTCCATCCCCGCCACCGCCTCGGCGGCCGGACCGCTGATCTGGTGGACGCGCGGCGCGTTCATCGGCGGCGGCATCCTGGCGGCCACGCTGGCGTTCATCGTCTTCACCATCATCACGCAGCGGCTGATCCTGCGTCCCGTGCGGCAGCTGCGCGACCTGGCCGACAAGGTCGCCGAGGGCAACCTGGAGGTCCGCAGCAAGATCCGCACCGGCGACGAACTGCAGCGCCTCGGCGAGAGCTTCAACGAGATGCTCACCGCCATCGGCGACCAGCACGCCAAGCTCCGCTCGGCCAACCGGGCCCTGGACCTCAAGCTCCACGAAGTGGCCGAAGCCAACGTGACGCTCTTCCAGGCCAACAAGGTCAAGAGCGAGTTCCTCACGAACATCTCGCACGAGCTCCGCACGCCGCTGAACAGCATCATCGGCTTCGCCGACCTGGTGGCCGAGGCCGATGAACTCCGCCTGAAGCGCTACGGGCAGAACATCGGCACCGCAGCCAAGACGCTGCTGAACATGATCAACGACCTGCTGGACCTGGCCAAGATCGAAGCGGGCAAGGCCGAGTTGCGGCTGGACCACGTCTCCATCACCGACACCTGCCAGACGCTGGTGGCGCTGATGAAGCCGCTGGCCGACAAGAAGCAGCTGGACCTGCGCGGGGAACTGTCGAACGACATCCCGCTGATCACCACCGACGCCGGCAAGGTGCAGCAGATCCTGTACAACCTCCTGTCCAACGCGATCAAGTTCACGCCGCCCGGCGGGCAGGTGGTGCTCACGACGACCAGGCTCACCTCGCAGCGCCAGGGCCAGAACTACGAGGAGGTCGCCATCGCGGTGGCCGACACGGGTCCGGGCATCTCCGAGGCCGACCAGCAGCACATCTTCGAGAAGTTCTACCAGGCCGACAAGACGCTCACCCGCGAGTCCAGCGGAACGGGGCTGGGCCTCTCGATCGCCAAGGAACTGACGCAGCTGCTGGGCGGCCGCCTCACGCTCGCCAGCGAGCCCGGCCACGGCACGACCTTCACCTTCACCCTGCCCTTCGAACCGCCCAAGCCCCTCACCCCGCCCACGCCGGACATGAACACCTGAGGGTGGTGCTCTTTCTAGCTTCAAGTGAGGGTGGCGGCCTTCCTAGGCCGCGCCTGCAGACGGCTGTGGTGGCGGCCTAGGAAGGCCGCCACCCCTTGAACGACGCGAGAGTTTCGGCCCGGGATGAACCGCCATGCGCGGTGCCACCCCCAAACTCGTTTGGGGGTGCGAAGGCGGCATCGTGTCTCCTGGCGTCCGCCGGTCGGTGGAATCCGACTGTTCAGCGGATGGATCAACAGCCCCGACGATCCATACCGGATCTGTGATGGCGGTCGTGACTTCGTGAAGTGACCATGCCGTGAGTTTGGCACATGGGACTCGGTGAGTATTCTCACCCCCAAACGAGTTTGGGGGTGGCACCGATTTGTCTCGTTCGAGGGTGGCGCCGATTCTCTCGTGGCACCGATTTGTCTCGTTCGCCGTACAGCGACTTGGGGCATTCGGTCGCCCACGGATCTCAATGATCGCTCTTCACCACCACCGACCTCACGCCGTAATAGTCGGCCACGCCGCGGTTGATCCAGTGGTTTGCGTCGGGGGTGATCTCGCCATATTGATAGAACCCGCGGGGCCGCTGGGGCGTGGGCGGCAGCACGACGTCGCGCATGCCCGCGCCGCGAAGCGTGCGGTAGCGCTGCCACATGGCCCGGTCGTGATTCTGCAGCGTGCCGCCGTAGTCGCGCAGCGCCGCCAGCGAATTGCCGCTGAATACCACCGCCGCCGCCCACAGCACGACGGCCGCCCCCGCCAGGCGGGGGCGAAGGGCGCCGCGGGCCGTCAGCCAGCCCCGCATGCGGGGCGCGACGAGCAGTGTCGCCAGCAGCCACCCCAGGAGGAACACGAAGTGGATCGTGTTGATCAGGCGGCCGGGCATGCCGACGCCCATGGCCCAGTGCGGCGCGGCGTACAATGCCCCCAGCACCCCCAGCCACATCGCAGCCAGCCATCGCCACCGCCGCCTCGCCACCGCCAGCCAGGAGGGCGCGATCGCCTCCGCCTGCGGCAGCAGCCAGACCAGCGCGGTCGCCAGCCACAGCCTGCCATCGGTCAGCCACATCGTCATCGTGCTGGCGACGCTCCAAGCGGTGAGCCGGGCCGTGAGCAGCGGGTTGCCCCGGTCGGGCCAGCACAGGCTGCGAACGACGTTGCCGTCGGCGGAGATGACGAACCAGCTGCCGGCCGCCGCCGCGATCAACGCCGCCAGCCACAACCATCGCCCGCTGGCGGCGGCGCGGAAAGTGACGACCGTGCCGACGAGCAGCACCGTGCACAAGACCAGCCCGATCAGTTCGTGCGTCCCGGTGGCCAGGATCGCCAGGGCCATCAGCGGCGGCATGAGCAGTGCCCGCCCCCTCGCCGCCAGCCGCCCCGCCCGCACCACCAGCGCCGCCACCAGCATGCCCAGCGCCATCGCGCCGTGATATTCCGTCGCACCGGGAAACCAATAAAGCGTCTCGCCCGGCGCGTGCATGCCCGCGCAGTACACCGCCAGCAGCGTCAGCGTCACCGCCCATGCGCGGGCGGCCCGCAGCGGCAGTTCCAGGGCCGTGCACAGCAGCAGATGCGTTGAGAGCGCAAAGAGCACGCCCAGCGCCGCCAGCAGCCATGAGTAGTTGCTCTCGATATTCGGCACCCGCGACGCCAGGCAGGCCGCGCCGAACCCCGCCCACCGCCCCTGCCAGTTGTGATACTCATGCTGCATCGCAGCGGGGATGCCCATGTCCTTGACCTTCGCCCACCGCGAGAAATCGTCCGCCTGCGGGTGCGCGTACGCCATCGGCGAGGCGATGACCGCCAAGGCCGCCCCCGCCGCCAGCGCCACTAACCACGCTTGCCAAGGCGAGGCGGGGCGTTGCTTCACAGGGTCGTATGCGGGCATCGCTATTCCTCCCTCAGGGCATCCATCAGCCGGCCGCGAAGCGCCCAGCGGGCGGCGAGATACGTGCACAGCACGCCGCTGGCGGCCATCGCCGCCAGGGCCACGGCCAGTTCCACCAGCGGCGCCGCCGCGCCTGGCGACAGCAAGGCCGGCAGCACCGCCACCGCCGCGCACGCCGCCCCGGCCGCCAGCCCGCAGAGCAGCAGGCCCCAGTGTTCGCACAGGATCATCCACTGCAGCTGCCGGCGGCTGAAGCCCACCGCCCGCAGCATGGCCAGCTCGCGCCGCCGCTGCAGCACGTTCCTCATCACCACGATGCCCAGGCCCGCGCAGCCCAGCACCACGCCCAGCCCGCCCAGCGCCGCAAAGATCGAGAGGTACGCGTTCTCCACCGATTGCAGCTCGGCCAGGCGCGCCGTCGCGGGCGTCAGTTCCAGCCCCGCCTCGCGCAGGAAGGGACGGCGGCAGAATTCCGCCGCCGCGCCAGCCGGCGCCCCCGCCGGCAGGTCCAGCAGCAGCATCCGCCAGCCGCCGCTGGAGGGAAAGTGATCGAGGAATTGTCGCTCGGCGATGATCAGCCCGCCTTGAAGGATCGAGCCCTCCAGCGTCGCCACCAGCCGCAGCCGCACGGGCAGGCCGCGTTCGTCGGCCATCGCCAGTTCGTCGCCCACGGCCAGGCCCAGCGACCATTCCGCCGTGGCCGCGTCGGCGATGGCGGGGATGACGCCGGGACCGAGATCGTCGTTGAGTCGCCCCCACTTCGTGCCCCCGCCCCAGCCGCCGAAGGCAAACGCCCCGCGGGATTCCAGCGCCGCCGCTTCCACGCCCAGAATCCGCGGCCTGGCGGGGTGGGCGAGGTTGAGGCAGCTGGCGTCGTCGCCGTCACGGACTCGCAACGGCACGACGCCCAGCCCCGCCAAGGCGGGCGATTCCAGCCCAGCGGCGCGGCGGGCGTTGGCGTCGGCGAGGTCCATCGCCAGCGGCTGGGCACAGACGCCCACCAAGGCGAAGCCGCCCGTGCCGCTGTCTCGCCGGCCCGTGCCCTCGGCGGGGTCGTGACGATTGGCGCCCACGGCGACGACCAGGAAGCTGCCGCACGCGATCATGGCTGCGACAGCGACGCTGCGCCCGCGGCGACGCCTCGCGTTGCTCCAGCCGAGTTCGCCAATGCTGGTCAGCGGCGCCAGGAAGCCCGGTGTTACGCGAGGCTGCGGCGATTGGCTTTGCCGATCTGCACTAGCCGCGGCATCCGACACGTCCTCGCCAGCCGCAGGGGTGGGTGACGATACCCGAAGCATGCGCCACAGGCCCAGCATCGCCGCGGCGAGCAACATCGCGCCGGCGGCGAAGAAGGCGGCCGCCTGCTGTGCGGCGTTCATCGCCCCACCCGCGCAGCCGTATGTGCCGTACGCCGCAGCGGCCAGGCCCGTGGCAAGGGATAGGACCATCGCCCACGCGGCCCACGCCCGCGATCGCGAGACGCTCACGCCCGGCGGCCGCCCCGCCAGCAGCGCCGCGATCGGCCTGCGCGTCGCCGATCGCAGCACGAAGGCCCCGGCGATCATGGAGGCTGCGAAGGCGGCGGCGGCCCCGGCCAGGCTCATCGGACCCCAGTGGTACTCGACGCTCGCGCCGGCCAGGGCGTCGCGCCAGGCGGTGGTCAGCCCCGCCAGCACGGCCCGGGCGTACAGCCCCGCCGCGACGGCGCCAACCGCGGCGCCCGCCAGCGAGAGGATCGCCACCTGCGGCAGCAGCAGGCGGGCCACTTGTCGCGGCCTCATGCCCGCGGCCAGCAGCGTGCCGATCTCCCCGCCCCGCTGCTCCATCGTCAGCGCCAGCAGCATCGCCGCCAGCAGCAGCGCCGCGGCCACCAGGAAGAAACTGAAGCCCACGAACAGGCCGCCGAAGCTGGCCCCCTTTTCGCACGCGGCAAGGGCCTGCGACTTGACCGGTTCCACCGAAAGCCCGAGGGCCCGCGCATCGACCGCCCGCGCGATCGCGCGGGAGAGTTCATCGCGGCCCCACTGCCCGCTAAAGCGCACGGCCGTGAGGTTGCCGAAGCGGTTGCCCCACAGCTGCCGCCCCGCGCTGAGCGTCACAACGGCCTTGGGCGTGCCGCGGTAGCGCTCCCAGTATTGCTCGTCCTTCTCGCGGACACGCTTGAGGTCGATTGGCACGCCGGGCCGCCACTGGCGGCAATCGTTGGACTCGGCCAGGCCGGGAAACGCGGGCATGAGGCTGCGGTCGATTGCGAGGGGGGTCGAGTGGTCGCCTGTGTTGGAGTCGGCCCACAGGGCCGCATCGCCCGGCAGGGCGCCGAACTCGGCCGCGGCCTCGTCCAGGTCGCGGCCGGGGCCGATGACGAAATACTTCACCCCCAGCGGTTCGCCGCCACGAAGATTCAGATCGTCGGCCAGCCAGGGGCTCACGAGGATCTCATCGTCCTTGAGGTCCCGGATGTGCGGCGGCAGGGCATTGGCGTCGCCGGCGGCGTTGAGCATGCCGATGGCGGTGATCATGGAATAGGGCGTGTGCCCGTCGCCTGCGGCAAGGTCGTTGGCGAAATACGTGAGGATGCCCACGGCGTCGCGGTCGGCCGCCGCAGCCGCCGCCAGCGCGGGCTCGATGAAGACCGCGTCGCTGGTGAGTTCCCAAGCCTCGCCGACCCTGTGCAGGTCGGCCGGCAGATCATCAACGCTCTGCGCGAGGCCGGCCTTGCCGACATCGACGTTCGACGCCAGCAGGATGGCCGTCGCCCCCTGCCTGCTGCCCAGCTTCTTCTGCAGCCAATCGAGCGGCACGATGAGGTTGGGCGGCGGCGTCTGGGAGAAGCGCAGGGAGAACTCGCCCAACTCCTCGGGGCCGGCGATGCCGATGACGACCACCTCCGCGGCCACCGGCTGGGCATCCAGCGCCAGCGGCGCGTCCAGTGGCAGCGTGCCGGCCTGGCGGAGGGTGAGCGCGACCGCATCGCCGATGCCAACGCCAAGCTTCCGCGCGAGCGTCTCGCTGATCAGCGCCTCGCCGGCCCCCGGGGCGCGCGCGGGGCGCGACGGGGCGAAGGCCCAGAAATCTCCCGCGCCGCCGTGGGCATCGACGCCAAGGACAACCGCCTTGGCCCAACGGCCATCGTCGGCGCGCGAGGCGGTGGCAGGCACTTGAAGGATGGGCGATGTGCTGACGTTGAACTGCCTCGCCAGGCGTTCGGCGATGGCCGCATTCATCGGCCGACCTTGGCTGACGACGGCGGCGTCGGCGCGGCCCAGTTGCCGCAGGGCGGTCTGGCGGAGGCTCTCGCGGAGCGAGTCGCCCACGGCCAGCGCGCCGGCGAGGACGGAGGAGCTCACCGCGACGCCGACGGCGACGGCGAGGTTCGCCCGCCAGTGATATCGCAGGCTGCGAAATGTGAACGTGCGGTAGTTCATTGCGGATTCAGCGTCCCGGCAGAGAGCTCCATTACCGCCTGCATCCGCCGCGCCAAGGCGGGCGAGTGCGTCGCGACGATGATGGCCAGGCCTTCGCCGTGGAGTTCAGCCAGGAGGTCGGCGAGGGACTCGGCCGCCGCGCGGTCGAGCGAGCCGGTGGGTTCGTCGGCCAGCAGGAGCCTGGGGCGATTGATCAGGGCCCGCACGACGGCGGCCCGCTGGCGTTCGCCCCCCGAGAGCTGCCCCGGGAGGTAGTGCATCCGCGCGGCCAGGCCAACGCGGTGCAGGAGTTCGGCCGCGCGGGCGGCGGCCTCGGTCATCGAGGCCCTTTTCACCGCCAGCACCGGGGCAAGCACGTTCTGCAGCACGGTCAGCTGGGGCAGCAGGTGATGGAGCTGGAATACCAGCCCGATCTTGCGGGCGCGGAGCGACGCCAGCTGCGAGTCGTCCATCGCGGCAAGGTCCTCGCCGTCGATGAGCACCGAGCCGCCGGTGGGCCTGTCGAGGGCGCCGATGAGGTTCAGCAGCGTGCTCTTGCCGCAGCCGGAGGGCCCGACGATGGCCAGCGACTGCCCCGCGGCGACCTGCAGCGTCAGGCCCGCCAGCACGCGCGGCCCGCGCGGGGCTTCGTACTGCATCGAGACGTTTCGCAGCTCAACAAGGGGGTTGTCCATGACGGCCATGATACCGCCGGCGGCCCGCGGGCGTCATGGCGATTTGGCGGCGCGGCGGGAGCGGGCCCGCGTGGCCGGGGCTTGCGCGGGGCGTCTACCCCAGCGTTCGCGGGAGCCAGACGCGGAAGGTCGTGCCGTCGTCGGCGTTGGAGGACAGGGACACGCGGCCGCCGAGGTATCGCTCGGCGAGCAGCTTGATGCTGTAGGTGCCTAGGCCGCGGCCCGCGCCCTTGGTGCTGAACGATCGCTGGAACAGCTGCAGCTGCACCGCCGGCGGGATCACGCCGTCGTTGTGAACGGCGAACTCGATGCCGCCGTCGAGGTCCACGGCCCAGACATCGACGGTGGAGTTCTCGGGCGCCGCCTCCAGTGCGTTCTTGACCAGGTTCCCCAGCACGCGGGACAGCAGGTGGCGGTCGGTCTCGATGGTGGCGGCGGTGCACTGCTCGATCAGCAGCCAGCGGTTGCGGCACACGGGGGCGTTCGAATACAGCTGCACCACGCTCTCGAGGAATTCGCAGACGCTGAAGCTCTCCTTGCGGACGGCCAGCTCCGACGTCTCCGCCGCCATCAGGTCGCGCTGGGCGACGATCTCGTCGACCATTCGCGTGACGAGGTCGTGCAGGCGCTGGCGGTCGGCGGGGGCGTCGTGGCCGTCGGCGACGCGCTGCGAGAACATCAGCAGCCCGCTGGCGGTGTTCAGCACGTCGTGGAAGAAGATCCGCTCCAGGGCGCGGCGGCGCTTCTCGTGGCCGATGTCGCGGATGGCGCAGATGGTGCATGCCTGGCAGTCGATCACCAGCGGCGTGGTGCGGACCAGCAGGTCCAGGGCGTCCCCCGATTCCTCGCGCGTGATGCTGCACTCGCGGCAGTCGGGGCGGCCGGCCTGGGCGGTGAGGATGGCCTTGACCGCGCCGCAGGCGGCGCAGAACTTCGTCGTGCCGCAGCCGCCCGCGCATTCATGCGATCGCTGGCAGCCCAGGGCCTCGCCCGGGCGACGGCCCAGAATGGCGTCGAGGCCGCCCGCACCGAGCAGGGCCAGCACGTTGCCGTTGGCGTAGAGTATCTGGCGATGCGAGTTGAGCACGACGACGAGGTCGTTCACCGCCTCGAACGCCTGCGTCAACTGCGTGAGGCTCATCACCCCTCGCGACTGGGCGGCCACCTCACCGGCCTCCAGCCGTTGCGGCGGCGCAAAACTGGACTGTACCTGGGTCATTTCAGACTCCTGCTTGGCTTTACATCGGTAACACCGGGGATCGATTTCAGTGCGAAAGCAGAATCAGGTTTTCCCCGATGCCTTCGCGCGCGCCCCCATCGTAGGCATGAAAGCAGCCGCTCACTCCCCGCGCTGCCGTGCCAAAAGCAAAACCCCGGCAACGCAGTGCCGGGGCTTTGAGGAGACTCGCTCTGAAGGCGGCGGCATGGGAAGGCCGCCACCCGGTTTGTTAGAACAGCTTGCCGATCACGGGCAGCTTGCCCACCAGCGGCAGGGCGTAGGCGCGGAACGCCTCGGTGATGCCGTTGCCGGTGGCGTTGATGTATTCCTTGGGCAAGTCCTTGGTGGCGCGGGCCACGTCGGACAGTTCGCCGCGGAAATACGTCACGCCGTACGTGCCGCCTTCCTTGCGCTTCATCGCCACCGTGCCGCTCTTGGAGCCGCGGGTGACGAACTCGACGGCCTTGCGGCCGACCGCGCGGGCTTCCTTCTGATCGATCGGCGAGGCGTAGCCGGCGAAGCTGCGCTGCAGGTAGCCGAACGTGTCGGCACGCACGCGGAGCTTCTTGCCGCCCAGCTTGGCCGAGACCTTCGTCTTGACGATCTCGGCGAGGAAGTCGCCCAAGGCGCCCGAGCCCGACAGCTGCACGTTGCCGTGGCTGTCGCGTTCCGCCGAGGCGACGATCTTCTCGCCCCAGGCCTTGCCGTTCTCGTCCTCGACGCCTTCGGAGACCGCCACCACGCAGCGGCCGAACTTGCCGTACGCCTCGGCCACGTCGTTGATGAACTTCTCCTCGCTCATGCGGGCCTCGGGCACGTAGACCAAGTGCGGGCCGTCGGCCTCGTCCTGGCGGGCGAGGCAGCTGGCCGCGGTCAGCCAGCCGGCGTGGCGGCCCATGATGATGTCGATCTTCACGCCCGGCAGCGACGCGTTGTCGCGGTCGTCGCCCTGGATGGCCGAGGCCACGAAACGGGCGGCCGAGCCGTAACCCGGGCAGTGGTCGGTGAGGCGAAGGTCGTTGTCGATCGTCTTGGGAATGTGGAAGACCTTGAGTTCGTAGTTGTCGGCCGCGGCCATCTCATTGACGATGCGGGCGGCGTCGGCCGAGTCGTTGCCGCCGATGTAGAAGAAGTAGCGGACGTCGTTCTTCTGGAAGATCTTGGTGATCTTGGCGCAGTATTCCTGGTCGGGCTTGTCGCGCGACGAGCCCAGGGCCGCGCACGGCGTGGCCGCGACGCGTTCGAGCAGGTCCTGGTCAAGGCCCTTGAGGTCGACGAACTTCTCCTCGATGATGCCCCGCACGCCATGGCGCGCGCCCAGCAGGCGGCCGATGCCGTCCACCTTCGAGATCGCCTCGATCACGCCCACCAGCGACTGGTTAATCACCGCCGTCGGTCCGCCCGACTGGCCCACTACCGCGTTGCCTTTTATGACTGCAGACATCTGAACGTTCTCCTTGCGTTGGTATAACTGCGGCATGCGTCGCATGCCCTGGACTCAATTCAA
Source organism: uncultured Planctomycetaceae bacterium (assembly GCA_964616985.1). GTDB lineage: Bacteria > Planctomycetota > Phycisphaerae > SM23-33 > SM23-33 > CAZTVF01. The sequence continues at coordinate 12,610 of CAZTVF010000025.1, read as the reverse complement.
TGCCGGGCGTTCCCGGGGCGATCTCCGGGCAGCGGCCGGGGCCATTTCCGTGTGCAGAACCTGCCCTGGGGGCAGGAACCTGCACACCCTGCATTACGGATTGTTGCCCAACATCTCGCGTTCGATGAACGTCGTGTTCCAGTCCCCCTCGATGAACTTCTTGTGCGAGAGGATCTCGCGGCACAGGGGGATGGTGGTCTTGGTGGGGTAGATGACGAATTCGTCCAGGGCCCGCTTCATCGTGGCGATGGCCTCGGCCCGCGTGGGCCGATGCGTGATGAGCTTGCCGACGAGGCTGTCGTAGGTCGGCGGGATCTCGTAGCCCTGGTACACGTGCGAATCCCACCGCACGCCCAGCCCGCCGGGGGAGACGAACGCATCGACCTTGCCCGGCGAGGGGCGGAAGTTATGCGAGGGGTCCTCGGCGTTGATGCGGCATTCCAGCGCCACGCCCCGCTGCACCAGGTCCTCCTGGCGAAGCGTCAGAGGCTCGCCGGCGGCGATGCGAAGCTGCCACTTCACCAGGTCCTCCCCCACCACCATCTCGGTGATCGGGTGCTCGACCTGGATGCGGGTGTTGACCTCGAGGAAGTAAAACTTCTCCTGCGCGTCCAGCATGAACTCCACCGTGCCGGCCGAGCAGTAGTTCACTTCCTTGGCCAGGCGGACGGCCGACTCGCAGATCTCCTTGCGCAGCTCGGGGCGCAGGCCCGGGGCGGGGGTCTCTTCGATGACCTTCTGGCGGCGGCGCTGCACGGAGCACTCGCGCTCGAAGAGGTGCACGACGTTGCCCCGCCCGTCGCCGAGGATCTGCACCTCGATGTGGCGGAAGTTCTCGATGCACTTTTCCATGTACAGGCGGCCGTCGCCGAAGGCGATCTGCGCCTCGGCCTGGGCCTGCTTGAACATGCTGCGGAGGGTGGCCTCGTTGTGGGCGAAGCGGATGCCGCGTCCCCCGCCGCCGGCGGCCGCCTTGAGCGCCACCGGGTAGCCGATCTTGTCAGCCATGGCAGCGGCGGCATCAACGGTCTCGATCGCGCCGTTGCTGTCGGGCGTGGTGGGCACGCGGGCGGCCTTGGCCAGGGCCTTGGCCGAGATCTTGTCGCCCAGCTTGCGCATGCTGTCGACGCTGGGACCGATGAACTCGATCTTGCAGTCGCGGCAGACCTCGGCGAAGTGGGCGTTCTCGGCCAGGAATCCGTAGCCGGGATGGATCGCCTGGACGTCGGCGATCTCGGCGGCGGCAATGATTCGCGGGATGTTCAGGTAGCTTTCGGCCGAGGGGCCCGGGCCGATGCAGATGCGGTCATCGGCCAGGTGAAGATAGCTGGCGTTGCGGTCGGCCTCGGAGAAGACGGCGACCGTTTCGATGCCGAGCTCTTTGCAGGCCCGGATGATCCGCAGGGCGATTTCGCCGCGGTTGGCGACGAGGACGCGTGAGAACATGAGGGGCTCCTCGCCTTAATTGGGTTTGACGCGGAAGAGCACCTGCCCATATTCGACGGGCTGGGCGTTCTTGACGCAGATTTCGCGGATCGTGCCGGAGCACTCCGCCTTGATCTCGTTCATCACCTTCATCGCCTCGATGATGCAGACGGCCGAGTTGTCCGTCACGGCCGAGCCCACGGTCACGAATGTCTCGCTGTCGGGGCTGGGGGCGGAGTAGAAGGTGCCGACCATGGGGCTCTTGATCTCGATGAGGTTCTCGGCCGGGGGCTCGGGGGCCGCTGCGGCGGCCGCGGCGGCCGCGGCGGCGGGAGCGGCGGCGACGGCATGCTGCACCGCCGGGGCCACCGTGACGACGGGGGCAACGCCCGTGCCTCGCTTGAGGTGGACCTTGCTTTCGCCATCGGCGATCTCGAGCTCGCCCAGGTCATTCTCGACCATCAGCCGCACAAGCTGCTTGATATCCTTGATGTCCATTCGCTTCCTTTTCCATTTGTCCAGCGCTGCACCGGGTGCCATGCCGAAGCGTCACGCTGTTTGTGACGCGCCGGCATGCCTCGCGTAGACCGCGCCGGAACACCATCTTGCCAAACATTCCCAATTGCCGTGCGGGGCATGCCGGCGCGGGTACGCTTCGGCATGGCACCCAACACATTCACCGAAGGACCATCGCACGCAGGTCCCGCGGCAGCGACGTCAGCGGCTGGCAGCCGCCGGGGGTGATCAGGACGTCGTCTTCGATCCGGACCCCGCCGACGCCGGGGAGGTAAATCCCGGGCTCGACGGTCACAACCATGCCGCTGCGGAGGCGCCCGGGGTTGAGCCTGCTCAGCCCCGGGGCCTCGTGAATCTCTAGCCCCACGCCGTGGCCCAGGCCGTGCACGAATTCCTTGCCGTAGCCTGCCGCATCGATCACGCCGCGGGCGGCCTTGTCCACCGCCGCCGCCGAAACGCCGCTTCGGCACGCCCGCCGCCCGGCATTCTGGGAGCGGAACACGACCTCATAGACCTCGGCCATTTGGGGCGGGATTCTACCGGCGAACACCACGCGGGTCAAGTCGCTGCAATACCCCGCCACCCGGGCCCCCCAGTCCACCAGGACGAAGCTGTCCTTCTGCACCCGCGCGCCGCCCGGCCGGTAATGCGGCAGCGAACTGTGCGGGCCCACGGCCACGATCGTCTCGAACGACGCCTCGTCGGCCCCCGCCAGCCGCATGCGGTACTCCAGTTCGGCCGCGATCTGCCGCTCGGTGCGCCCGACCCAGCCGCGTTTGCCCTGGGCGACCAGGGCCTTGAAGCCTTCCTGGGCGGCCCGCACGGCGAGGCGGATGACGGCGACCTCGCCTTCGTCCTTGACCGACCGCAGCGGGCCCAGGATGTCCGTCAGCGGGACGATCTTCACCCGCCCCAGGGCCTTCTGCAGCAGCTCGCGGCCTTGGATCGTCATGTGCCCCCCCTGCACCGCCAGCGTCCGCAGGCGCAGCGTCTTCGCCGCCTGGGCGACGGTCGGGAAGATCGGGCCCGTGCGGACCAGCCGTTCGATGTCGGGGCATTCGTTGGCGGCCTGCTCGGTGAAGCGGCCATCGGTGATCAGCGTGGCCGCCGCCGGGGCAAGCAGTGCATAGCTGTCGTCGCCGGTGAAGCCCGTGACGTAGCGGACGTCCTGGGGCTTGGTGATGAGGATGGCCGCGGCGCCCTGGGCCTTGGCAGCGGCCAGCACGCGGCGACGGCGGGTCTGGAGTACATTATTATTAGGTTGGGTCATATTCATTCATTCGTCCTGCTCTTGCGGCGCCGCGCGGCGGGGTCCTGACGCCCGCTTGCGCCCACGCGGAAGCTCAGTTGCTCCAGCGAGGCGGCCAGGTCGACCAGCCCGACGGAGACGGTGGCGGGCGTGTCCAGCGCGGCGGGGGCGAAATTGAGGATGCCCGTCACGCCGGCCTCGCACAGTTGATCGACCACCTGCTGGGCAGCCCAGTTGGGCACGGCCACGACGGCCAGCTTGACGCGATGTTTTCGGACGATCTCGGCCAGCCGGTCAATGTGCATCACGGGCACACCCTCGATCTCGGTGCCCAGGCGGCCGGGCGAGACATCGAAGGCGGCGACGAACTTGAAGCCCCTTCGTCCAAAGCCCCGGTACCGCATGAGCGCGCTGCCGAGGTCTCCGGCCCCGACGAGCACGACGTTCCACACCTGGTCGGTGCCCAGCACGTGTCGCAGGGCGCCGGCGAGCCCACTGACATCGTAGCCCACGCCCCGGCGCCCAAACTGCCCGAAGCACGCCAGGTCCTTGCGAACCTGGGCGGCGGTGCTTCCCAGCCGCCGCGCAAGCTGGCTGCTGGCGACGCTGCGCGAGCCTTCGGCGGCCAATGTCTCCAGCAGCCTCAGGTAGGCGCTGAGACGCAGGACGGCTGACTTGGGAGGTGTTTGGTTTTTCACGCGGATCAGTCTCGTTGTCATAGATGGGTGCCAGCGCAACGACGCCCTCGACTTGCACGGGGATAATAGCCGAGCCGGCCGAGAACCGCAAGATGCGGCCGGGACCAAGGCGCGGACGTGGGCGAGGGGGAGAAGAAGAAACAGAAAGAGAGCGGGATTGGCGGGATTAAAAGATTACATGGAAGAAGAAGAAGAAGAAGAAGAAGCGAAGAAATGGAAAGAGGCGGGACTGGGGGATTCGATGGAGAGAGCGGAAATTAACGGCGACACATGGCCGCGCATTGGCCAAGTTCGAGGGGCAATCCCTCGCCGTACACCTCGTCGGAAGCCGCGGAGCGGCTCAATAGCTCTAGCCTCGGGTTGGTCGCGCAGCGACCTACCCGGGGAAACAGCAGGTCGATGATGTTCAACCGCGGAGCGGTTGGTTAACCGTTTGTGGTGACAAGGGCTCGATGTTAACCAACCGCTCCGCGGTTGCGACGTGCGCCACGCTGGCCGTGACCACGGGTACCTCGCTGCGCTCGCAACCCGAGGCTATGCTATTTCAACCGCTCCGCGGTTGTTCTGCTCGGTCTTCCCCTCACGCGCCGCTCCGAGGTTAATCCCCCCGACCCCGCTCTGTCTTCCCCGCAAGGGACGCCACGCGGTTGCGGGCGGGAACAACTTTTGCGGGGTCGGCGGCGTACAAATCGTCCGATGGCGGGCTCGTTCATCCTTGACATGACGCCCCAGCCTGACCTACCATCAAACTACTGCCCGCCGGGCGTAAACTAAGGAACACGTTACATGCGTAAGACAAGTGTCCTCGTGCTGATGTCCGCCTGTTTGGCCCTGCTGATGCTCGTGTCCCCCGCTGCCGCTGATGGCCCCCCGCCCCTGGCCGAGATCGTCAAGGGCAACCCCAACGTGGCCAACATGCAGGAACGCATCGACTTCTGGGTCAACGGAATCCGTGACGCCAAGGACGATGCCACCCTCACCAAGGCCTCCAAGGGCCTGGCCGCCGACTATGCCGCCTTCGATCAGAAGGAAGCCGGCTACGTCTTCGCCGAAAAGGCCTCGGCCAAGTTGCTGGCCCTCATCGGCAAGATGAACAAGGACCCGATGATCCGCGCCAAGGAAGTGAACATCGCCCTGGTCGTCTCGCAGATGCCCCAGGTCACCAGCCAGGCCGCGCTGGACGCATTGATCGTCCTGCCCGGCAACCCCGGCGCCCGCTACATCGCCTGGAAGGGCTATGCCGAGGCCCGCACCCGCATCTTCGCCTATGGCAAGAACTCGGCCGACAAGACGCTGGCATCGGTCGACAAGGCCGTGAAGTTTGAAGTCTCCCAGGACAAACCCTCCTACCAGGTCATGAAGCAGATGTTCCGCATGCTGACGCTCGAAGAGACGCGCCCCGGTGCGGTCATGGAAGACGTGTGGGCCAATGCCCAGAAGCAGTCCTTCTCGGTCCTGCAGAAGAACTGGCGCGCGTGGTGCCTCCGCGTCCGCAACGGCGAGATGGAGATGGCCGACGCCGCCCGCGTGGCCGTCTCCTCGCTGCCCGTACACTCCGCCTGGATCGGGCAGGACAAGGCCCGCGCCGAACTGCTGCAGATGCTGGTGGACATGGCCTGGGCTGCCGGCAACGCCTACGTCGACGCCCGCAAGGCCTCCACCCCCGCCGACAGCATGAGCAGCCTGCTGAAGGACATCGAGGCGGCACTGAACAAGGTGACGCAGTCGACGCGGACGTTCATCGAGCGGCCTCTGAACGACCCCAAGTCGTCGCCGGACATGGTGATCTGGTGGGTGAACGAGGGCAACTACGGCGTGCAGGCCTGGGTGGACGAACTCAAGCCCAAGGGCGTCGTGCAGCCTAAGATTGAAAAGCCCACGTCGGCCCCGGCCCCGGCGGCCGAGCCCGCCGCCGCCGTCGAACCGGCGAAGGAAGAGCCCGCGAAGTGATTTTTCGTCGCTGACGGATTAACATCCGTTTGAGCGGGGTGGCGTCTTTCCCAAGCCGCCGCCTTGATGATCCGACAGATAGGTGGCGGCCCGCGAAGGCCGCCACCAGTCATATGCAAGTCCCTGTCGCCAAGCAGTTGCACAGATCAAAGGTTCGATATGAAACTGTTTTATATCGGCGTCGTAACGGTAGCACTGCTGATGGCGGCATCGCCGTTCTGGCTGCTGCGCGCCCGCGACATGGCCCCCTTCGAAGGCAAGATCGTCTCGTACGACAGCTACGGCACCAAGATCAAGTCGCTGGACCCCGCCACCTGCGGCGACACCACCTCGGCCAACCTCCAGGGCAACTTCTACGAGGGCCTCTACGCCTACCAATACCTCAAGCGGCCGGTCGAGGTCGTCCCCCAGCTCGCCGACGGCATGCCCCAGGTCTCCGAGGACAAGCTCACCTACACCATCCGCCTCCGCAAGGGCGTCAAGTACTGCCGCAACGCCTGCTTCGGCATCGACGCCAATGGCCAGCCCAGGACCCGCACCGTCAAGGCCGACGACTTCGTCCTGGCCTTCAAGCGCATCGCCGATTACCACATCGACACCGAGATGTCCTTCGCCTTCATCGAGGACACGGTGGCCGGCGCTTCGGAATACCACGACAAGACCAAGAGCTACAACAAGGGCGACTTCTCACGCTATGACCTGCCCTTCGAGGGCGTGCAGGCCCTGGACGAGTTCACGCTGCAGATCAAGCTCAAGGTGCCCTTCCCGCAGCTGATCTACGTGCTGGCGATCAACAACTACGCCCCCTTCCCGCGCGAGGTGATCGACTACCACCTCACCACCAAGGCCGGGCCCGGCGGCAAGCGCGTGCCGCTGGCGATGAAGGAGCGTTCCGCCGTCGTGCAGGATTTCCGCGCCGCCGTCGGCACGGGCGCCTACTACCTCCGCGCATACGAGGACGGCGGCGACATCGTCCTGGAACGCAATCCCGACTTCCGTGATGAGTTCTACCCCGCCGAGGGCGAGCCCGCCGACAAGGCCGCAGGCCTGCTGGCCGACGCCGGCAAGAAGGTGCCCTTCATCGACGTGCGGTTCCAGACGTACGTCCCCGAGAGCAATCCCAGCTGGATGCTGTTCATGACCAAGCAGGCCGACACCACCGGCATCCCCATGAAGATGTACAGCCAGGTCATCACCCCCGGCAAAGAGCTCACCGACCGTCTGGCCAAGGATGGCATCCGCCTGGAGAAGTACTCCCAGCCGGCCGTCTACTGGTTCGCATTCAACAACGACGACCGCGTGCTGGGCGCGTCCAAGAGCCTGCGGCAGGCCCTGTGCCTGTCCTTCGATGTCGAGAAAGAGATCGACATCCTCTACAACGGCCGCGGCATCCGCGCCACCAACGTGGTGCCCCACAGCTTCGAGGCCCACGATGAGGCCGGCACGGGCCCTTACGCCAGGCTGGACCTGGCACTGGCGAAGAAGAAGATCATCGACGCCAGGAAGGAACTCGTTGCCGCGGGCGTCCTCGCCGAGGGCGAGGCGATCCCCGCGCTGACGCTGGACCTGGGCGGCCTGGAAGAGGACGCCCGCCGGCAGGGCGAATTCGTCCAGGGGCAGTTCAAGCAGATCGGCGTCGATCTTAAGATCGAACTCAATGATTGGCCGACGCTGCAGCAGAAAGTGCACAACAAGCAGTGCCAGATCTATGCCATGGGCTGGCACGCGGACTACCCCGATCCGCAGAACTTCCTGCAGTTGTACTATTCACCCAACATCAAGCGCGGCACGAACAACTGCAACTACTCCAACCCCGAGTTCGACAAGCTCTACGAGCAGGTCGTGGTCATGCAGCCATCACCCGAGCGAACGGCCCTCTATGTCAAGATGATCCGGATGCTCAGCGAGGACTGCCCCGTGCTGCTGCTGACCGAGCCGATCTCGTTCGTGCTGGTCCAGCCGTGGGTGCATAACGTCAAGCCTCACCCGATCGGGTACGGCTTCGGCAAGTTCACGCGCGTCGATGTCGAGGCCCGCAAGAAAGCCGGAGGACGCTGATGCTCCTTTATATCCTCCGGCGGCTGGGTCTGATGGTGCTGACGATCGTGGGCGTGATGCTGATCACGTTCGTGCTGTTCCGCGTGGTCGCCGGCGACATCGCGGCGGCCAACCTGGGCGAGCGAGCCACCGAGAGCAAGAAGGCCGAGTGGCGCCACCGCCACGGCTATGACATGCCCCTGCTGGGCAACGTGCACCGTCGCCTTCGTCTGACGGACCACACCGTCGGCGCCGGCGCCTTTGCCGCCAAGGACGCCGGCGGCGGCAATGCCAGGGAGGCGCTGGCCCTGGTGATCGAGGAACAGGCTGCCACCACGATCGAGCGCCCCGCCGCCGGACCGCAGCCGGCCTCGGCGCCTGCCAGTCAACCCGCCACAGAGGCGACGACGGAAGCGTCCACCCAACCCGCCGACGCGTCCGAGGAAGAGATGCCCGTGCTGCGAACCCACCAGGTTCTCACCGGTCGCTACGTCTTCTGGCCCAGCCGCGACACGCCCGTCGCCGATCTCACGAAGGGCCTGCCCTTGATCTCGCCGCCCCGGCCCAAGAGGGCGCAGGCCGGCGCCGCCCAGACGCGCCCCGATGAGTCCGCCTCGCAGCCCGCCACCGCTGCGGCCACGCAGGCGGCGCCCGTCGAGGCCCCGGCCACCGAGCCTGCCTCCAGGCCGACCACGACCTCCGCCCCCGCGCCGGCCGCCCCGCAGATGCTCCTTCATCTCGCCGATGGCAGCAACCTCGCCGTCGACCTGCGGGACGTCGCGACGGCGGGCGATCTCATCGACCGCATCAACAACCTCCCCGGCAACGACGGCCGCGTCACGGCCGACTTCACCGAGTACACGCCCTGGGAGTTCTTCAACTCGCAGTTCTTCCGTCACATGAAGGTCTCGGTGACGTTCGACGCCACCAGCCTCAAGGACGAGAAAAAGCTCACCTCCATCATCAAGGAACGCGCCCCCGCGAGCCTGGCCATCCAGATCCCCGCGTTGGCGTTTGAGTTCATCATCGGCCTGTCCGTCGCGTGCTTCGTGGCGTACTACCGCGGCACGATCTGGGACAAGATGGGCGTATTCCTCAGCGTGCTGGGCATGTGCATCCCGTTCCTGGCGTTCATGATCTACGGCCAGTGGGCGATGTTCGTCATCGCCCCGAAGTATGCGTACGGCACGTTCTACCGGGCAAACATTTACGTCCCCATTGCCATCATGGTCATCGCGGGGCTGGGGGGCATGGTCCGCTTCTACCGCACGATCATCCTGGACGAGGTCGGGCGCGACTACGTCCGCACGGCCAAGGCCAAGGGCCTGCCCCTGCCGGCGATCCTGTTCAAGCACGTGCTCCGCAACTGCATGCTGCCCATGCTGACCAGCCTGATCCTGGCCATCCCGTTCATGATCATGGGCAACCTGCTGGTGGAGAGCTACTATGGCGTGCCGGGCCTGGGCGACCTGCTGCTGACCAGTATCACCAACCGCAACGAGCCCGTGCTGAACGGCCTGGTCTTCCTGACCTCGCTGATCTACACGGTGGGCATTCTGCTGACCGACATCAGTTACGCGATCTTTGACCCCCGAATCCGGCTCAAGTGATTATGGAACCTCTACCCTCCGATGAAGCGACGATCACCGGCGACGGCCTGACCGGCAGGCCCGCGGGGCAGGCCCCCATCCAGGACGAAGGCCGAAGCCTCTGGTCCGATGCCTGGCGGCGGATCTTCCACGACCGCGCCGCCCTGGCCTGCCTGGCCATCATCCTCCTCTACACGCTGGTCGCCATCGGTGTGGGCGTCTATGAAACCGTCGCCGCCTACAGCCACGGCAAGTACCCCACCTTCACCGAGATGGCCGACTACTCCAAGACAGAACGTTCGCCGGCGGACTACTGGAACCCCAACGTCCCCAACCGCGCCTGGACCGACATCCTGGGCACCGACTGGGCCGGCAAGAGCGTCCTGATGAAGACCCTCTTCGGCGTCCGCGTCTCCATGACCGTCGGGCTGATGGCCAACATCATCGCCATCCCGCTGGGCCTGCTCCTGGGCGCCATCGCGGGCTACTATGGCCGCTGGGCCGACCACGTCATCGTCTTCCTGTTCTCCACGCTGTCGTGCATCCCGGGCATCATCCTGCTGATCGCGTTGAAGTACGCCTTCAAGGGCGTGACGTTCCTGGGGCTGGATCTCTCGGGCATCCACGGGGTGTATGTGGCCCTGGGCATCACTGGGTGGATCGGCACCTGCCGCCTCATCCGGGCCGAGACGATGAAGATCCGCGAGCTCGACTACGTCACCGCCGCCCGCGCCATCGGGCGCCCGGGCTTCACGATCCTGCTGCGCCACGTGCTGCCCAACGTCGTGCACATCGGCATCATCAACTTCTCGCTGGGCTTCGTCGGCGCCGTCAGCGCCGAGGTCATCCTGAGCTACCTGGGCCTGGGCGTTTCGGTCGGCACGGCCAGCTGGGGCGACATGATCAACGGCGCCCGCATGGACCTGTTCGCCGGGCGGTGGTGGGAGCTCACCTCGGCCGTCGGGGCGATGTTCATCCTGGTGCTGGCCCTCAACATTTTCGGCGACCGCCTCCGCGACGCCCTGGACCCGAGGCTCAAGAACGTATGACCAACGGCGACACGCTGCTGAGGGTCCGCAACCTGAGGACCTGGTTCAATACCGAGGACGGCCTGGTCAAGGCCGTCGACGGCGTCAGTTTCCGCGTGCCCCGCGGCAAGACGTACGCCATCGTCGGCGAGAGCGGCTGCGGCAAGAGCGTCACGGCCTTCTCGATCCTGCAACTGCTGTCGATGCCGCCGGCCCTGATCACGTCGAGATCCTTCCTCGCCAGCCCCCGCGGCCAGCGGATGGCCCTTGCCCCCGACGTGCGGCAGGCGCCCTCGACGATCGAGTTTGAAGGCCGCGACCTGCTGGAGCTCAGCGATTCGCAGATGCGAGAGGTCCGCGGCGGCAGGATCAGCATGATCTTCCAGGAGCCAATGAGCTCGCTGAACCCCGTGTTCACCTGCGGCAGCCAGATCACCGAGGCCATCTGCCTGCACCGCCGCGTCTCGCAGCGCGAGGCCCGCGAACTGGGCGTCGACCTGCTCCGCAAGGTGGGCATCCCTGAGCCCGCCCAGCGTTTCGACGAGTACCCCCACCAGCTTTCGGGCGGCATGCGGCAGCGCGTCATGATCGCGATGGCCCTGTCGTGCAATCCGCGGTTGCTGATCGCCGACGAGCCCACCACGGCCCTGGACGTGACGATCCAGGCGCAGATCCTCGACCTGCTCAAGCAGATCCAGGCCCGCGAGAACCTCAGCATCATGCTCATCACGCACGACCTGGCCGTGGTGGCCGAGGTGGCCGACATGGTGGCCGTGATGTACGCCTCCAAGATCGTCGAGCTCACCGACGTCAAGACGCTGTTCTCCCAGCCGCTGCACCCGTACACGCAGGGGCTGTTCCGATCCGTCCCGCGCCTGGGCCAGAAGCAGAACCGCCTGCAGACTCTCGGCGGCAGCGTGCCCAACCCGCTGCACTTCCCCATCGGCTGCAAGTTCCACCCCCGCTGCACCTCGTGTCGGCCCAACTCGCCCTGCCGCACGCAGGAGCCCGCGCTCCGCGAGGTCCGCAAAGGGCACTGGGTCGCCTGCTGGGACGCCGCCGGCTACGAATCCGCCCCGGTGACCGATCCAAGCGAGGGGGACGCGGTCTGAGGTGGGCGAAGAAGAAGAAGAGGAAACAGAAAGAGAGCGGGATTGGAGGATTTGAAGGATTAGGAGGATGAAGAAGAGAGATTGAGTCAGGCATGAGAGATCGCGGTGGGCGAGGAAAGGGGCGAAGATGGCCGAGAGAGAAGAGTACGTGGATCTTGCGAGAGATCCGGAAATACAGGCGCCCCAGCGGGCCATGCAGGATCCGCTGACTTACGTGATCATTGGTGCGGCGCAGAAGGTTCATACGAAACTGGGAATGGGATTTACGGAAGCGGTGTATCACAACGCCATGTGCAGGGAGCTCACGCTTCGCGGCGTGGCGTTTGAGAGCCAGCCGCAGTTTGAGGTCCACTATGAGGAAACCCTATGTGGAACGTTCAAGCCCGACATTGTCGTGATGAGGAGCGTGATCGTTGAACTCAAAGCGGTAAGCCAGCTTTGTCCCGAGCATCGGCAGCAGACGCTGAGCTATCTGAAGGCTTCGGGGCTTCCCAAGGCGTTGTTGATGAACTTCGGCGCCAAGTCTCTCGAACTACGCCGGTTTGAACAGAAATCCAGTGAATCCAATTAACCCCTTCAATCCCGCTCTCTTTCTTTTCGAGATGCCGACAGGTCTCTCGAGCTGCGCCCCTCTAAATAGAAATCCAGTGAATCCAATGAATCCCTCTAATCCCGCTCTCTTTCTTTTCGAGAAACAACCGACATGACGCAGACACCGGACATCCCATTGCTCATCGTCAAAGGCCTCAAGACCTACTTCCCCGTGCGGGGAGGGCTGCTGGGGCAGAAGAAATATGTCCGCGCGGTCGATGGCGTGGACCTGGCCGTGAGACGCGGCAAGACCGTGGGCCTCGTCGGCGAGAGCGGCTCGGGAAAGACCACCGTCGGCAGGACCATCCTGCGCCTCGTACCGGCGATGGCCGGCAGCGTGCTGTTCGACGGCAAGGACGTTTTCCAGATGCCCCCGTCGGAACTGCGAAGCCTGCGGCGGCGGATGCAGATCATC
>CAZTVF010000024.1:0-53284 GCA_964616985.1 uncultured Planctomycetaceae bacterium | reverse complement strand
AGATCGACTGCACGCGTTTCGGCAGCGGGGCGTACAGCGTGCCGACCGTCGTGGAGGAACTGCAGTTCCGCACGCAGGCGAAGTTCATCCTGTGCATCGAGACCAAGGGCATGTTCGAGCGCCTGGTGGAGGAGGACTTCTACTCGACGCATCACTGCATCCTGGTGTCCATGGGCGGCGTGCCCAGCCGGGCGTGCCGCCGGTTCGTGCGTCGCCTGGCCGATGATCGCAAGATGCCCGTCTACGTCTTCACCGACGGCGACCCGTACGGCTACTTCAACATCTATCGCACGCTGAAGGTGGGGTCGGGCAACGCGGCGCACCTCAACGAGTTCTTCTGCGTGCCGCAGGCCCGCTTCCTGGGCGTGACGCCCGACGACATCATCGAGTACAAGCTGCCCACGCACCTGCTGAAGGACGTGGACAAGAAACGCGCGGCCGACGCGATGAAAAATGATCCGTTCATCCGCCACCACAAGGGCTGGCAGGATGCGATGAACCACATGCTCAAGATGGGCGTCCGCGTGGAACAACAGGCGCTGGCCAAGCACGGCCTGGCCTTCGTCGCCAGCGAATACCTCCCGCGGAAGCTCAAGCAGGTAGACAAGTTCCTGCCCTAGCGGTAATTTAGGTGCATATGAGCGAAAATGCCAAAGTCGATTCCCGGCGGCAAGGGCCGCCGATTCCCAACGCCAAGCCTGCCGCAGCCGTCGCGCTGCGGGAGCAAGTGGGCGCGGATCAGCCGATCAGCACGATCGAACTGATCATGTGCGCGATCGTCGCCGCCATCATGTTCGTCAGCATCTACATGGTGCCCCGGCCGATCGGCGACCTGTACGTCGCCTTCGCCGGCGCGCAGGATATTCTCAACGGCAAGCTGGGCAAGCTCGATGACTGGTCCTTCGCCAATAACCAGATCTGGGTGAACCAGAACTGGGGCACGCACCTGCTGTACTACGGGGCGTATGCGGCCGGGGGGCCCACGGGGATCCTCGTACTCAAGGCGGCCATCCTGCTGCTGATGGGCATCGGCGTGTTCCTGGCCATCCGCCAGCACAAGGTCAGCCTGCCGGTGGCGATCCTGATCTCCGGCAGCGTGATGATCGCCGGCAACGCGTACCTGGACCTGCGCCCCAATCTCATCAGCCTGACGTTCTGCCCGATCTTCTACTGGCTGCTCTTGCGCACGCGGCCACAACCTCACCGCATCTGGCTGGCGGTGGCGTTCCTGTGGCTGTGGGCGAACATGCACGGCGGCTTCATCTTCGGCTATGCACTGATGGGGCTTTGGTGCGCGCTGCGGCTGGTGGAGGCCAGCATGACGCCGCAGATTCCGGCGGGCGTGAAGCTGCTGGCGTACCTGTTCTTCCCCATTGCCGTTCCGCTGCGGCTGGTGCAGGCGCTGGTGAAGAAGGAAGGCTGGATCAAGAAGGCCTGGCCGTACGTGGTCGCGCCGGTGGTGGGCTTCGCGCTGATCGCGTTCGCCAACCCGTTCGGCTTTGAGAACATCACCCATCCCTTTGTCGTCGGCGGCTCGAAGGCCTGGCGACAGGTGGCGGAATGGTTCCCGGTCTTCAACACCGAGGAGATCGGCTACGGCAGCCGCTTTGAATTCTTCCTCGCCGTGAGCATTATTGCGGTCCTGGCGTTCATCCGCCCGCTGCTCAAGACGATCGTGCCGCGCGTCTTCGGCAAGGTGTCCGTCGGCGACGCAATCCTCTCGGGGTTCGGCCTGGCCCTGTGCGGGCTGGTGATCGCCCTGGGCATCCCGGCGCACCAGGAACTGCAGTCCAGGGCCAGCAAGCTCCAAAGCGGCTACGACGCCTTCGTCGAGAGCCTCAGCCGACAGCCGAACATGTCGATGGAAGAGCGCCTCTCGCAGCGCGAGTCGTACAAGCGGTGGATGCAGCGGGAGCTCGGCTCGGTCGAACGCCTCATTTCCGGGACGATCTGGCCGCTGGTCATATTTTCGCTGCTGTGCGTGGGCGGCGTATGCGCCGTGGTGATGGTGCTGGCGAAGCTGCTGTCCGGCGTCTCCGATCGCGACACGACCGGCCCGCCGGCCTTCGGCCTCGACATGGCGACGCTGCTGTTCGCGCTGACGCTGGGCGGCATCGTCGTTTACATGGGGTTCGGCGCCCGCCGATTCGTCCCGCTGGCCATCATCATGATGGCGCCGTTGCTGGCGATGCACCTGGACTGGCTGTTCATGCAACTGCACGCCCTGCGGCCGCTGCCGGTGGTGCTGGCGGCCGGCGCGCTGGTCATCCCCGTTTCGATGCTGACGGCGAGGAACTACAAGCACTACCAGGCGGCCAACCCGCTGTACTCGAAGGAATTCTCCTCCGTCTACGACCGCATGATCTTCAACAACGCCTACGGGCACGGGGCGGCTGAGTTCATCAATCAGAATCACATCGCCGGCAACGTCATCCAGGAGTGGCGGTGGGAGGGCTTCCTGCACTGGAAGTGCCCGCAGCTGAAGCTCTACGTGGGCGGCCGGGCGCAGCAGGCGTACGACGAGGACACCTACCTGCACCGCCAGGACCTCCTCAGCGGCGTCGATCACATCACGGGCAAGCCGCTCGACCGCATCCAGGGCCTGCGGGCGCTGAACATCCGGTTCGTGGTCATGCCCATGGGCGATAACAATAATTTCGTCGGCACGCTGATGAGCAAGAGCTCGCCGTGGACGGTGCTGTACGCCGACAACGACCTCAACATCGTCCTGGGCGACACGTCCGACCCCAACGTCGCCGCGCTGGCCGACAAGGTCATCGCCGGGCAACTGTGGTACCCTGACCCCGGGATCGCCGCCCTCAGCCAGGCCTTGTGCATGAGTCGGCGCACCACCCTCTCGCCCGAGAAGCGTCGCGACGCGCTGGCCGCGGCATGCCTGAAGATGCCCAACCTCCTAGCCTATTCCTCCTTCATGGACATGGCCAACGCGGGGGAGGTCCCGTTGGTCTGGGTGGCGGATTTCTACCGCAAGGAGTACAACCGCCTGGCGCCGCTGGCGAAAGAGACGACCGATCCGCACGTGGCGTTTGAACTGACGGAACTGCGCAGGCAGCTGGCCTACTTGCTCCTGGCGCAGATCACCGGCCGCCTGCCGGTCGCACTGCAGATGTCCGAAGACGAGTATTTCGCCCTGAAGAACGAGTACGACGAGCTCGACCGCACCATCAACGACATTCGGAAACGCTGGCAGTAAGGCGATCGGCCGGGTGAGGGTGCAGGTCTTGCGGCGAGCCGGACCGCGCCCCCGACAAGCCAGGCATGCTTCTGGGCCTTCAAGCCCCAAAGCATGGCACCCAGGCGCTATTTCGCATCCATCCAGTTGCTGCCGACGCCGACCTCGACCTTCAGCGGCACCGACAGCTTGATCGCACTGGACATCTCCGCGACGATCATCTCCTTCTCGGCCTCCACGTCCGCCTCGGGCGTCTCGAAGACCAGTTCGTCGTGGATCTGCAGCAGCATGCGGCTGGGGCGCTTCTGGGTCTCGATGCGGGCGGCGATGTTGATCATCGCCTGCTTGATCAGGTCGGCCGCCGAGCCCTGCACGACCGAGTTGATCGCCAGGCGTTCGGCGGCGGATCGTTCCCCGGGGTTGCCCGAGTGCAGGCCGCTGATTCGCCGCCGGCGCCCGAAGATCGTCTGCACGTAGCCGTGCGTCTTGGCCTGCTCGATGCATGCGCGGAGGAACTCGTCGATCCGCGGGAACCGCTGGCGGTAGGCCTTGATGAACTCGCCCGCCTCGCCGCGCGGAATCCGCAGCGTCCGGGCCAGGCCGAACGCCGTCTGCCCGTAGATGATGCCGAAGTTCACCGTCTTGGCCCGCGAACGCTGCTGGGGCGTGACCTGGTCGAGCGGCACGCCGAACACCTCGGCCGCCACGATCCGGTGAATGTCATGGTCCTGCTCGAACGCGCGGATCAGCACGGGGTCCTGGCAGAAGTGCGCCAGCACGCGCAGCTCCACCTGCGAATAGTCGGCCGAGATCAGCTTGAACCCGTCGGCGGCCACGAAGGCCGAACGGATCTGCCGTCCCTGCTCGGTGCGGATGGGGATGTTCTGGAGGTTGGGGTCGCTGCTGGAGAGGCGCCCGGTGACGGTGGCGGCCTGGTGGAAGCTCGTGTGTACGCGGCCGGTGCGGGGGTGCATGCACTGGCGCAGCGCGACGAGATACGTGCCCAGCAACTTGGTGAGCTTGCGGTATTCCAGCACCATCGCCGGCAGTTCGTGCAGGGGCGCGAGGTCCTCGAGCACCGACATGTCCGTGCTGGGGCCGGTGGGGGTGGTCTTGAGCACCGGCAGCTTGAGGCGTTCGAAGAGCACTTCGGCCAGTTGGCGTGGCGAGTCGGGGTTGATGTTGCCGCCGCAGCGCGCGATCACCTTGTCGCGCAGCACGTCGGCCTGCTTGGACATCTCCGTCTCCAGCCCGCGCAGGGCCTGCGGATGAACCGTCACGCCCGTCCGCTCCATCTCGGCCAGCACGCGGCACAGCGGCATCTCCAGGCGGTAGAGCAGTTCGGACATTCCCTCGGCCGCCAGGTCCTTCTCCAGCACGCACGCCAGGCGCAGCGTCAGGTCGGCGTCCTCGCATGCGTACGCGGTGATGTCCTCCAGCGGCACGGCGTCCATGGTAGTCTGCTTCTTGCCGCGGCCGATGAGATCGACGATGGGGATCGATCGGTGGCCCAGGTACTCCGCGGCCAGGGCATCGAGGCCGAAGGAGGCCCGCGTGCTGTCCAGCACGTGCGCGGCGATCATGGTGTCGCACAGCGGCCCGGCGATGGTGAAGCCCGCGTTCTGCAGCACGATCAGGTCGTACTTGACGTGCTGGCCGATCTTCTCCACCGAGGGGTCGGCCAGGATGGGCCCCAGCTTGGCGCGGATCTCATCGAGGTCCAGCGGCCTGCAGCCCATCGGCCCGCGGACGGGCAGGTACACGGCCTTGCCCGCCTGCCACGCCAGCGAGATGCCCACCAGGTCCGCCCACATCGGGTGGATCGCGGTGGTCTCGGTATCGATGGCCAGACGCTTCACGTCGCGCAGGGAGGCAATGACCTCGTCGAGCTTCGCCGAAGTATCGATGCAGCGATATTCGAAATCCTTCGCCGTCGTCATCGTCTCGCACGACTCCGGCGGCGGGGGGACGGGGACGTTGGCCTTGGTCGTGGGCGCCAGCGGCGACTCAAACAGCATTCCCTGCCCGCCCGCGGGGCGCGGCGCGGCGGGCTTGGCCGGGGCGCTCTTCTCGCCGCCGGCCGCCGCGGGGGCCTTGGCCTCGGCGGCGGGGCGGCCGCCGATCTCGATGTCCATCTTGTCCAGCTGGTCCAGCAGGCGGTTGAATCCCAACTGCGAGAACAGCGCGCGGACGGCCGGGCCGCGAATGCCCGCGAACTCCATCGCGCCCAGGTCCAGCTGGATCGCCGCGTGGCGGTCGAGCGTGACCAGTTGGCGCGCGATGGGGATCATCGCCGCGTGGGCCAGCACCGCTTCCTTGAGCTTGGGCGTGAGTTCATCGGCGTGCGCGACCACCGCATCGGCCGAGCCGTACTTCTCGATGAGCTTGGCCGCGGTCTTGGCGCCCACGCCGGGGATGCCGGGGATGTTGTCGGTGTCGTCGCCGCACAGCGTCTGGATCTCCACCGCCTTCTGGGGCGGGTAGCCCTTGGCCGCGACCAGGCCGTCGGCATCGAGCGTGCGGTCGTCCATGGGGTCGTAGAGCACCGTGTGCGGGCCGATGACCTGGTCGAGGTCCTTGTCGCGGCTGATGAGCACGACGTTGAGGTCGGCCGAGGCGAACTTCTCCACCGCGGTGGCCAGGATGTCGTCGGCCTCGGTGCCCTCGCATTCGAGGATGGGAATGCCCGCGGCGGCGACGATCTCGCGGATCCGCTCCACCTGCGGCGGCAGGTCCGACGGCATCGGCTTGCGCGTGAGCTTATAGTCCGCATAGACGGCCTTGCGGTGCAGCTTGGTCGTGGGCCCGTCCACCGCCATCGCCAGGTACTCGGGCTTGCGCTTGGCGATGAACGTGATGAGCTGCTGGCTGAAGACATACGTCGCCCGCGTGGGCTCGCCCGTCGGGCTGGTCAGCTGGCGAAAGGGCGCATAATACGCCCGGTAGATCATCGAGTGCCCATCGATCAGGTACAGTGTCTTGGCCATCTTTATTTACACGCTCAATGCTGGGACATGGATCGTACCGCCGCCGCTGAAGACGGTAAACAGTCAGCGGCAAACAGTAAACAGCAAAAGCGGCGGGGGCGGGCTGGCTCTTCGAGTCGAAATCGCTTGCCATCCGCACCGCAGCGTGTATTGTGTCGCTTCCATTCGGAGGCAACATGGCCAAACATAGAGCGGCGAGCGGATCGATCGACGACGTGCCGGTCTTTGCGCACCGCGGCGGGCTGCAGCGGACGCTCGCGGCGGTGAAGGCGGGCGAGGTCCGCGTGGGCTTTCTGGGTGGCTCGATCACCGACCCGCGCAACGGCTGGAATTGGCCCGAGGCCGTGACGGCCTGGCTGGTGGCCACCTTCCCCGACGTGTGTTTCATCATCGAGAACGCCGCCCAGGGCGCCACCGGCAGCGACTCGGCCGTCTTCCGCGTCCAGCGCGACATCCTCGATCGCTCGTGCGACCTGGTCTTCGTCGAATACGCCGTCAACGACAGCGGCGTGCCCACCGATCGGCGCACCCGCACCCGCGAGGGCCTGCTCCGCAAGCTGCTGGCCGATGGCCGGCGCGACGTGGTGCTGGCCTACACCTTCGCCAAGGACTACCACGCCGACCTCGTCGCCGGCCGCCTTCCCAAGAGCGTTGAGGAGTTCGAGGCGCTCGGCCGGCACTACAACCTAGGCTCGGTCTTCATCGGCCTGCACGCGCTGCGCGAGGTGCTCGCCGGCGGCATGCGGTGGGAGGAATGGCTGCCCGACGGCATCCACCCGCAGTTCCGCGGCAGCTACAGCTACGCCCAGGCCGCGTGCCAGTTCCTCCATCGCGAGTTGATCGCCGCGCCCAGCGGCGGGGCGATCGCGTGCGGCGACCGCCTGCCAAAGCCCATGCATGCCAGGCACTGGCAGCAGACGCGTGAACTGCCGCTGGAATCGGTGGCCACGCGCGGGCCCTGGTCCATCCGCCGCTGGCCGATGAACTGCTGGATCGACCGCGTCCTGTCCACGCCTGCCCCGGGCTCCACGGCCGCGTTCGAATTCACCGGGCGCGGCGTCGCGATCGGCACCGATCACGGCACGGCCGGCGCCGACTTCCGTTATCGCATCGACGGCGGCGAGTGGACCGTCATCAGCCCGCTGCGGGCCAGCTGGTGCGGCCCGTGCGGCTGGCACCTGTTCCACATCCTCGCCGACGATCTCCGCAAGGGCCCGCACCGCGTCGAGATCGAGGTGCTGCTCTCGGCGAAACCCGAGGCCCAGGGCACCAATTTTCGTTTGGCGCAGATCGCGATCATCGAGTGATCGATGCGCTTTCAGCAGCCGACCCGGCAGTTGTTTGACCAAGACCACTTCAGGAGACCGTGATGTTGCCCGAACAGACAAGGATTCGCGTGACCGATCAGCCCGTCAGCGCCCGTCCCTTCGTGGGGCTTGGCGTTCAGGCGGATGCGTGCATTCATAACGACATGAACAAGAAGATGGGCGTCAACGAGAAGGACATCGCCCTCTTCGAGGCCCGCACGATGGCGCTGCGGCCGTCGATCGCGAGGATCTTCATCTCGATCGGGGACTACAATCCGTCGCTGGACGCCAAGACGTTTGTCTGGGACGGCCCGGATTTCGCCATGCAGCTGCGGCAGCTGCGCCTGCTGCAGAAGGCAGGAGCCCGCGTCAACATCTGCTCCGCCCCGTGGACCAACGACGAGATGGTCCGCGAGGGCATGGAGGAAGCCGCCCTCGCCCTGGTCAAGCGCCTTCGCGAGGTCGAGGGCATGGACAACATCGGCTGGCTGACGCTGTTCAACGAGCCCGATGGCATCTACTTCCACGACACGCCGCTATACCACCGCATCTTCGGCGGCCGCGAGCGCAAGCCCGGCTCGCTGCGCCCCCTGTGGGCCGAGTACGTGGCCAAGCACCGCCGCACGCTGGATCGCATGAAGGAACTGGGCCTCTACCCGCAGGTGAAGCTCATCGTCCCCGACACCGTCTGGGGCCACCCCATGCGCGTGGAGCGGATGAACATGGCCGCCCGCGATTTCGCGGGCCTGGACCTGGCGTGGGGGTACCACACCTACAACGCCGAATGGCCTTCGCTGAAGATGACGGCCGACTACCAGTTCCCCGGCACGGCCCCCGAGGCGGTGATGTACCGTCAGCTTCTGGGAGAAAGCGCGGAGCTGGTGATCTGGGAATTCAACAACGCGGGCACCCGGTTCGGGGCCTTCTTCCCCGGCACCGACGAGCACGGCGAAGACCTGCTGGGCACGTACAAGAGCGCCACGGTCGTCTGCCAGAAGGTGTTCGACGCCCTGAACAACGGCGTCGATGGCGCGGCCCTGTGGTGCGCGGGCGACATGTACTACTTGTGGGAAGGCTGCGGCCCGATGCGGTTCGGCCTGTGGCGGTACAAGTGGGAGCACTGGGCCCCGCGGCCGGTGTATTACTACTTCGCCGCGCTGTGCAACGCCCTGCGGCCGGGGATGACGCTGCTGCGCACGACGGCGGCCGAGGGGCTGCTGACGCTGGCCGCGCGCGACGGCGATGATGTGGTCGTGGCCGTTGTGAACACCGGCGCGCACAGCCGGCGGGTGGACGTGCAGGGAATCGGTGGCCCGTTGCGCCGCCTCCGCGTGCACCAGGCCGTGCTGCCCACCGCCGACGAGATGCCCATCACCGCCGACGAGACGATCGACTCGCCCGTCCTCGAACTCGCCGGGTGGGAACTGACGGTGCTTCGCGGGCATTTCGCGACACCTTGCGATTGACTTGTGATTGAAGGAAGAGGACGATCTACAGATCGTCGCTTCCAAGTGAACCCAGCGAAGAAGGAAACTTAGCATGATGCGGAACCTGTCTGTCCTGATCGTGGTGATGTTGTCGGCCTCCGTCGCCCTCTGCCAGTCGGCCCCGCCCAAGGCGGCCACCAAGCCCGCGAGCAAGCCGGCCGCGGCGGCCAAGCCTGCCGCCGCCAAGCCTGCGGCGACCCCGGCCGTCAAGGAGCCCTCGGTGGCCGATGGCTACAAGCGGCCGACCGTGACGGTGCCTTACGCGTTCAAGAAGCCGACGATGGACGGCACGATCAATGAGGATGAATGGCAGGGCGCCGAGAGCACCAATGCCATGCAGACCACCAGCCACCAGATCAGCCCGCGTCAGACGCGTTACTGGATGATGTGGGATGAAGACAATCTCTACGTCGCCATGCGTTCGCCCCTGCGCGAGGGCGAGCGGCTGGTGCAGGGCTTCCGCGAGAAGGACAAGGACATCAACGTCGTCTTCGACGACAGCTACGAGATCTGGCTGGACGTCGCCTCGCACTCCAAGGACGGCCAGCCCGTCTTCTTCCAGTTCCTGTGCAACTACGCCGGCGCCCACCTGGACGTCATGCACGAGCCGGCCGTGGGCAACTCGCGCATGGGCTACACCTCGGGCTGGGAGCCCAAGAACCGCGTCACGCCCGACGGCAGGGCATGGGAGATGGAGCTGGCCATCCCGCGTAAGAGCGTCTTCGTCGAGAAGCCCTTCGCCGAGGGCGGCAGCTTCGACTGCCTCGTCGCCCGCAACTTCAAGAAGCCCTGGGAGCAGAATTCCTTCGAAGGCACGGGCAGCTTCGTCGCCCGCGAGACCTATTCCAAGTTCGTCCTGTCCAAGACCGCCCCGGCCATCCACCTGCTGGGCGTGGCCGACCCCGTCGCCCGCACGCTGGGCGTTGAGTTGGCCGCCTTCGGCGTCGAGGATGGGCAGCTGGCCTGGTCGTACGAATCCGACGGCGGCGTGAAGCAGTCGGGCAAGCTGGACGTCAAGAAGGGCCAGCTGACCAAGGCGACAGGCACGGGCCTGGCCCTGGAGACGCTCGAGGCCAACGTGCCCTCCAAGGGCAGCTACCGCATCAAGGTCACCAGCGTCGACGGCAAGACGACGTACCTGGACTGGGCGGCACTGCGGAAGTTCGGCGACCTCAAGAATCTCAAGCTCGACGCCCCCGACAAGGGCGACCGCGTCGTGCTGTCGCAGATGCTCAACCCCGAGAAGGATTACGTCCGCGTCCGCGGCGACTTCATCGATTTCGACGAGCGGGCCAAGATCGATCACTGCAAGGTGACGGTCAACGTGCTGACGCCCGCGGCAGAGCCCAACGCCCCCGGCACGCCCGGCGCGGAGATCGCGGCCAAGGACACCAAGATCGATGGACTCGCCTATGTCCGCGAAACGATCTTCCTGAAGGACCTCAAGCCTGGCAAGTACCTCGTCCAGCTGCAGATGATCGGCAAGGACGGCAAGGCGTTGGGCGAGCCGTACAAGAGCACGATCGAGAAGAAGAACCCGGCGGATTTCCCGTGGTGGAAGACGCAGGCGGGCTCGAAGGACAAGGTCCTGCCGCCGTGGACGCCGGTGAAGGCGTCGGGCGCTGAACTCGCCGTCTGGGGCCGCAACATGACCGTCGGCGCCGCCGGCCTGCCCGCGCAGATCACCTCGCAGGAATCTCCGCTGCTGGCCGGCCCGGTGCAGCTGCGGGCCGAGCAGGGCGGGGCCGTGGTGGCCGCCCAGGGCGCCGCCATCAAGAACGTCAAGACCGCCGACTGGCAGGTCGTCAACGATGTCGCCGGCAAGCTCGGCGAGGACATCGACGTCACCAGCCGCGTCACCGTCGAGTATGACGGCATGTACAAGGTCGAGATGACGCTGACGCCCAAGAAGCCCGTCGACCTGCAGACCCTCAAGCTGGTCGTGCCGTTCAAGGAAGAGTTCGCCGAGTACATCTACGGCAAGGGCGAGGGCATCCGCTCGGGCTTCCAGATGGGCTTCCTGGCCAAGGACAAGAAGGGCCGCGTCTGGGACTGCCTCTCCGTTGACAGCCAGCCCATGGTCGTGGGCTCGTTCATCCCGTACGTGTGGCTGGGCAACACCAAGGCGGGCCTGTGCTGGTTCGCCGACAGCGACGAAGGCTGGAACCCGTCATCGACCACGCCCGCCGTCGAGGTCCGCCGCGACGGGGCCAGCGTGGACATGGTCTTCAACTTCATCTCCGAATCGACCAAGCTGGACAAGCCCCGCAAGATCGTCTTCGCCTTCCAGGCCAGCCCCGCCAAGCCCATGCACGCGGGCTGGCGCATGGACACCTGGTGGTGCGGCGACACGTTCACGAACTACGTGTACCCCGACAACAAGGGCAGCCTGATCTGGCAGTCGGCGCCGTTCACCACCGACTCCAACGCCTGCAAGAAGCTCGTCGACGGCAAGCACCGCGGCATGACCTATTACAAGGAAGGCAAGAAGTACGACACCTACGCCGTCCCCTATATCGAATACAACACGATGGCGGCCAAGGAAGTGGCCTACTTCGGCGAGGCGTGGAAGACGTCGGCCGGGCCGCTGTACTACGGCGGCAGCCTGCAGGACTTCGTCATGTACAACCTGGCGAAGTGGCGCGATGAGTGCGGCGTCGACGGCTGGTACCTCGACAACGTCCGCCCCGTGCAGTGCGATAACATGGACGCCGGCCGCGGCTACCGCCTGCCGGATGGCCGCGTGCAGCCGACGTACGAGATGTTCGCCCACCGCGACTTCTTCCTGCGTCTGCGCAGCGTGTTCACCGAGGGCGGCCGCACCAGCAAGATCGTCAACCACATGACCAACAACATGATCCTGCCCTGGAACGGCGCGGTGGACGTGGCCTACGACGGCGAGCACAACGTCATCTACCCCGAGATGGACAAGGACTTCATGGACTTCTGGTCGCTGGAGCGGATGCGGATCGACCACTCCGGCACCTGGGGCGTCGTGGTCAACTTCATGAACGAGTACCAGGGCACGTGGGAGCCCGCCCGCAAGCTCAAGGTCATGCGGGCCTATACGGGCGCGGTGCTGATGTTCGACGCGCTGCCCACGGGCAACAGCTTCACCGATGGGGCCCAGCGGACCATGCTGGGCTGCCGCGACAAGTTCGGCGTGGGCGAGAACGACGTCAAGTTCATCGCCTACTGGGAAAAGGACAGCGGCCTGTCTTGTGCGACCAAGGATGTCTACACCGCCGCCTGGCAGCGCCCGGGCAAGGTGCTGGTCGCCGTGGTGAACTGGGGCGAGCAGGCGGCCGCCCAGGTGAAGGTGGATCTCAAGAAGCTCGGCCTGCCCGCCGCGGCCGAGTGCAAGGTCTACGACGCCGAGACCGACACCGCGATGGAGATGGCCGCCGATGGCACCATCACGCTGCCCGTCGAGCGTCACGACTACCGCCAGATCGTGATCGAGAAGAAGTAGAGCGTATCGCAGAGAACATCAAAGCGGTGTGGTGGCCGGTGTGGCTGCCGCACCGCTTTGCTTTTTATGCGGGGGAGACAGGCGCCGGAGCGTCGTGCTGTCTGGAAACAGGCACGCAGGTGGGCCAATCAAATGCCCTGCGGGGTGCCATGCTTCTGCGTCGTTTGCAGAAGCATGTTTGGACCAAGGCGGGATCAGTGGGGCGTAAACATGCTTTTGGCCCTTCGGGCCTAAAAGCATGGCACCCAATGCGGAGCATGGCACCCGGATGGGGAGCATGGCACCCGAGGTCACTTCAGCTTGATGCCCACGCCGCTCTTCTCCCAGGTCTCGACCAGGACGCGGAATTCCTTCATCAGGCCGTTCACCTGCGTGGTGATCTCGAGCAGGTTATTGTAGAGCTTGGGGTCGTTGAGCATCAGTCCAGCCGTGCCGTCGGAGCCCTCGAGCTTGGCGGTGATCCTGTTCAGCGAGGTCATCAGCACCGCCAGCCGGTCGGCGTCGTCGAGCAGCTTCTTGGTCAACTGCTCCAGGTCCGGCCCGGCCTTCTCGGCGATGGTGTTGACGGTGGCGAGGGTCTTGCGGGCGTCGTCGACGAAGCTCTTGATGGACTTCACCAGCTCCGGGGCGTCGGCCGAGGCCTTGGCCAGGTTGGCCATCGTGCCCTTGATGTCCGCCTGCGTGTTGGGGTCGCCGAAGATGTTGGCCAGCCCGTCGGTGAGGATGCTCACGCGGGCGAGCATGCTGCGGATGTCGCGGCTGGGCTGGGTGGCGGCGGCGCCCGAGGGGGCGGGCTCGGCGATGACTTCATTGAGCGTCCTGGCCAGTTTGCCCAGTTCGTGGAAGCCGCCGCGGATATCCTCCAGCGCGAGCTTCAGGTCGGGCGGGATCACGTCGCTGCCGGTGGCCACGGCCTCCAGCTCCACAGAACCGTCACGCGGCAACTCCGCCAGCGGCTTGCCCGTCCGCGGGTCGATCCGCGCGGGTCCGTCGGCGAGGAGATTGATGTAGGCCGAGCCCACGAGACCCTTGTTGGAAACAGCCACGCGGGTATTGCCCGGCAGGCGGATCTTCTTCTCGATGATCGCGGTGATGGCCACGCCGCGGGTGGGGTCGGTCTCATCGACGAAGCGGACGTCGGAGATATAGCCCACGCGGAGGCCCGCGAAATTCACGGCCATGCCGGATTGAACGTCCATCGTGGCGGGGGCCTTGATCTTGATCGTGTAGCCGCTCTGGAACATCGCCGGCACGACGGTAAACAGCATCACCATGCCGATCAGGATGCCGATGGCCACCATTACCGTGAGGCCCACCGCGACGTTTCGTGCTCGTTCGCCCATGAATCTGCGTCCTTCTTTTCGTTTTCAGTCTTCGGCGTTCGGCTGGAGGTGCCCGGTCTCGAGCTCGGCGAGCTCCTCATCGCTCGCCCGCCCCTGCACGAAGCGGGTGAAGGTCGGGTCCTTCACCTGGGCCAGCGTCGCCGGCGTCGTGTCGGCGATCATGCGCCCGTGATGCAGCATCACGATGCGGTGGCCCACCTTGGCCGCCGAGGTCATGTCGTGCGTCACCACCACCGACGTGGTGCCCAGCATCTTATGCAGGCGGATGATCAGCTCGTTGATCAGGTCCGCGCGGATCGGGTCCAGGCCCGTCGTAGGTTCATCGTAGAGGATCACCTCGGGCTTCAGCGCGATCGCCCGCGCGAGGGCGACGCGTTTCTTCTGTCCGCCCGAAAGCTCCTCGGGATAGCGTCGCTGCATGCCGTCGAGCCCCACCATCAGCAGCACGTCCTGGCAGCGGCGGCGGCGCTCGGCGGGCGTGCCCTCCCCGTGCTCGTCCAGCGGGAAGACGATGTTCTCTTCCACCGTCATCGAGTCGAACAACGCCGCTCCCTGAAAGAGGAAGCCGATCTTCCGCCGCAGCGGCACCAGTTCCCGCTCGCTCATGCCGGTGAGGTCCTGGCCGCCGTAGAATACCTGCCCGCGGTCAGGCTTGAGCAGGCCCACGATGTGCTTCAGCAGCACGCTCTTGCCGCAGCCGGAGGGGCCGATGATGACGGTGTTGGAGCCCGGCATGATGTCCAGGCTCAGGTCCCTCAGCACGGCCGTGCCGTTGAAGGACTTGTGCACACCCGCCAGGCGGATGATGGGTGATGTTTCGGGCATGGTCTTAGAGCCTATCATAGGCTCTTAGCGAGTGCCCTTGGCGGCGCGCGGGGTCTTGGCCTTGCGCTTGGGCGGCGCCTCTTCGTGCAGATTGAGCATCATGGCGATTTCATCGCAGGCGTCGGCCTTGGGACAGGCAATGCATTCGCGCCACACCTTTTCGGGCAGGCGGTCGCGGGCGATGAGGTCAAACCCCTGCTTGGCGAAGAAGCTCTTCTCGTAGGTCAGGGCGAACAGCTTCTTCACGCCGAGCTTGCGGGCATCGGCGACGGCCGACTGGATCAGCTGTGAACCGATGCCGGCGCCGCGTTGCTGGGGCGACACGGCCAGCGACTTGATCTCGGCCAGGTCCGCCCAGAAGATGTCCAGGGCCACGCAGCCGATGATCGTGCCGCTCTCGTCCTCGGCTACCTGGAATTCTCGCAGGCTGTCGTAGACGCTCTCGAGGCTGCGGTGCAGCATGCGCCCGCGTTCGGCGTAGTAGTTGATTATGCCGCAGATGGCCGCGGCATCCGAGACTTTGGCCGGTCGAATGTTCATCGAAGCCATTTTATAGTTTCACCGCCGCCTTCGCATGCCATTTTTCTTTTTGCCCCTCCGCCGCGGCCACACTACCATTCCGCCGAAGGAGCTCGTCGATGGAAAAGTCCCCCGAGTCGCTCGCGCAGGAGAAGGTCAAGGCCGACTGGTCGGGCCGGTGGATCTGGACCGGCGATGCCGCCGCCGCCCGCAACGCCTACGCTCTCTTTCGTCGCACGTTCGAGACCGATCGCCCCGGGCGGCTGGACATCGACATCACCGCCGACAGCTTCTACACGCTCTACCTCGATGGGCGGCGGGTCACCCGCGGGCCCAGCCGCTCGCACCTGGATTACTACTCCTACGACCCGCTGCACCTCGACCTGCCCGCCGGCCGCCATTGCCTGGCCGTGCTGGTGCACCACGTGGGCGAGGTGAACGCGACGATGATGAAGGGCCGCCCCGGGCTGCTGGCCGACGTGAAGCTCATCGCGCAGGGCGAGACGGACCTGTCCACCGGCCCGGCGTGGCGGTGCACGGCGGCCGACGCGTGGCGGGCGGACCTGCCGGCGATGATGTCGCACCACGGCTTCTGGGAGGATCTGGACCTTGCCCGCCTGCCGCGCGGCTGGCGCGAGGCCGACTTCGATGCCGCCGCCTGGACGCCGGCGGTTGAGATCGGCGCCGTGCCGTGCCCGCCGTGGCCGCGGCTCGTGCGGCGGGAGATCCTGCCGCTGACGTACGACCGCATCGCGCCGGTCGCCGTCGTTGCCGGGGGCAGTTGGCTCGCCGGCCCCACGGCCGACATGCCTTCGAAGGAAGTCGCCGCGCGCGCCCGCACACGGGCCGTCGCTGCCGCCTTGCCGCTGGACGTGCCCGCCGGCGGGGGGCGTTACGTGACCTTCGATTTCGGCAGGACCGTCTCGGGTTACGTGACCGTGACCTTTGCCGCCGCACAGGCCGGCGCGGTGGTCGATCTGAGCTACGACGAGATGCTCGCGGCCGAGGGGGCGGTGAACCCGGAGCGATCGTACGCGCACATGACCGACCGCTACCGCCTGGGCGACGGGGCGCAGGAGTTCCAGACCGCTCACCCGCGCGGCTTCCGTTACGTCACGGTTGACGTGGCGGGTGCGGCCACGCTGGCGGCCGTCGAGGCGCACGAGGAGGTGTATCCGTTCGAGCTCAAGCCCGCCTTCGCCAGCCCCTCGGCCGACCTGGAGGTGTTCTTTGCCAAGGCGGCCCTGACCGTCCGCGTGTGCACGTCCGACGCCTACACCGACTGCCCCACGCGTGAACGCGTGCAGTGGATGGAAGACATGTACATGCACGCCAAGGCCGCCGCGTTCGCCTTCGGCGACAGCGACATGACCCGCCGGGCCTTGTTCGCCTCGGCGCAATGCCAGCTGCCCGACGGCAGGATCAACGGCTTCTTCCCTTCCGAACGCACGAACTGCGCCTTCGCCTCCAGCAGCGTGATGTGGCTGCACATCCTGGCGGACTACTGGCTGCACACGGGCCGGCGACAGGACGTGGAGTGCCTGATGCCGGCGGCGGAGCGGCTGCTGGCCATGATCAACTCCTGCCGCGACGCCGCGGGCCTGGTGGCCAGCTGGCCGGCAGGGCAGTTCTGGGACTGGTCGCCCATCGAGCAGGCGGGCTGCCTGCTGCTGACCAATGCCGCGTACGCCGTCGCGCTGCGGCGGCTGGGGCAGCATGAGATCTTCACCGACGCCCTCGGCCGCGACCTGATCCGGCAGGCCGATGCGATCGCGGCCGCCTGCCATGAGCGGTTCTACCTGCCCGAGCTGGGGGCGTACAGCGACGGGGTGCTGCCCGATGGCACGTCCAGCCCGGTTGTCAGCCAGGACGCCAACGCGATGGCAGTACTGGCCGGCGTGTGCCCGCCGGCCCAGCGGGCGGCGCTGCTGCGGCGGATCATCGACCCCGCGAGGCTCGCCCCGGTGCCCGTGGGCGAGGCCAGCCTCAAGGCCGAGGACCGCGGCAAGAGCGACAGGATCGTGCCTGTCGGCACGCTGTGGTTTGGGCACTGGCTCTGCCAGGCGCTGTTCGAGGCGGGCCTGGAGGTCGAGGCGATTTCCCAGCTGCGGCAGCTTTGGGGCGCGTACGACGATCTGCCCACCTTCCCCGAGACCCGCATCCAGGCGGGCAACACGGGCTTCTGCCACGGCTGGGCGGCGGGCCCTGCGTTCCTGCTGCCGGCCTACGTGCTGGGCGTGCAGCCTCACCAGGGCGGTTGGCGCGAGGCGATCTTCGCGCCGCGCTGCGGCGAGGAGACACGTGCCGGCGGCGAGTTCAAAACGCCCCTCGGTCTTCTGCGGGCGTTCTGGATGCGTCAGGGCAATGGCCATCGGCTCCGCCTGGCCGTGCCCGCGGGCATGAGCGTGCACGTCCGCTTCAAGGACATGCGCGAGAGCATCGCCGGCCCCTGCGAATGGGAACGCGTCGTGGGATGAGGGCGAGGGTGTCCCTGCGGGTGCTAGTAGGCCGCGGCGACCGTTCAGCCGATGCGCTGGACGTCGATGACGTAGATGTTCATGTCCAGCCCGTGGTGGGGGCGGGTGTGGGCGAGGGTGAAGCCGCACCGCTGGTAGAAACGGTTGGCCGTCTCATTTCCCGCCCAGACGGCGACGCGGGCGCGGGGGATGTTGCGGCGGGCGAACTCGGCCAGGGCGGCATCCATCAGGGCCTTGCCCACGCCCTGCCCGCGCGTGCGGTCGGAGACGGCGATGCTCAGCACCTCCGCCGGCGGCAGGTCGGCCGGCGACTGCGACGGGTATCGAAGCGTCTGGAAGATCCGCTTGAGGACCGACGGCCGAAGCAGGTGGCCGGCCACCGACAGTGCCATCCCCAGCCCCCCGCGCAGGAGGGCCCGCTTGTAGACGGCCCCGGTGCTTTCGGAGCAGGCGATGAAGCCCAGCACCTCGCCCCCGGGGGTTTCCCACACGTACCCGAAGGCCCCGCGGACCTTGGCGATCGCGCGGTACATCCGGGTGAGGAACTTGCCTCCCAGGCTGGACAGAAAGCCGGTGGAAATGCCCGCCCGGTGAAGCTCGGCCACCGCGGCGGCGTGGCGGGGGGCCAGTGGCTGGACGTAGTTCTGACGATCGGTCACAAGAATTCGCTCCGAGACGTACAATCATCTTGATTCGACGCGCGGCGCTCTGCCACAATGATACCAGAAGAAGGCTCCCGCGCCGCCCTTGCCGTGTAAACAAAGAAGGACTTCGCCCCGATGACGCTCGATGGCCCAATCCCCGCCGCGCCCCACGACCGCCCGGTCCGTGTCCTTCAATTTGCGGCCGTCGACGAGACGCTGCAGTTCATCCTTCCCTTGGCGCGGGCGCTGCAGGCGGAGGGTTTCGACGTGGCCACCGCGGCACGGCGGTCGGAATATGCCATCGACCCGGCCGCCGGCGGCGTGCCGTACCACAACCTGCCGATCACGCGACAGCTTCGCCCGCTGGCCATCCTCAAGGCGGTCAAGGCGACGGTCCGCCTCCTGCGGCAGCGGAACATTGACATCCTCCAGGCGCACACCTTCGCCGGCGGCATCATCGGCCGCCTGGCCGGCTGGCTGGCGGGCACCCCGCTGGTCGTCTACACCGGCCACGGCTGGCTGCACACCGACCGCACGCGGCCTTTCGCCCGCTGGCTGATCGTGAGGATCGAACGCCTCTTCGCCAAGCTGTTCACCGACTACTTCTTCATCATCAGCCAGGACGAACTGCAGCGCGGCCTGGCCGATGGCATCCTTCGCGAGGGCAGGCTCGTCACCACGATGGGCGTGGGCGTGGACTGCGACAAGTACGACGCCGCCGCCTTGGCCCCCGATGTGCGAGAAGGCATTCGCGCGGGGCTGGGCATCGCCCCGGATGAACAGGTGATCGGCTTCGTCGGACGCATCGTGGCTGAGAAGGGCCTGATCGAACTGGTAAAGGCCTTCGGGGCGATCCACCGGGCTCGCCCCAAGACCCGCCTGCTGCTGGTGGGCACCACGGGCAGCAGCGAGCGCGACGGCGATTGCCGCCGCCGGATCGACGAGCAACTCGCCGCAGACGGCACAGCCGCCGCGGTGATCTTCGCCGGCTACCGGCAGGACGTCCGCGAGGTGCTCTCGGCGTGCGACGTATTCACGCTGCCGTCGTACCGCGAGGGGATGCCCGTGGCGCTGCTGGAGGCAATGGCCATGTCGCTGCCGTGCGTGGCCACCGACATCTCCGGCTGCCGAGAGGAAATCGTCGACGGTGTCAGCGGGTACCTCGTCCCGCCGCGCCAGGTCGAGCCCCTGGCCCGGCGGCTGGGGGAACTCCTGGGCGACCGCGACCTCGCCCGTCGCATCGGCTCGGCCGCTAGGCTGCGGGCCCTGGAGCACTTCTCGCTCAAGGCCGTGCTGGCCAGGCAGCTCGAGGCGTACCGCTACTTCCACACGCTCATCCGCAAGGGCACGGTGCGAGGGAGCGTGCTGCCGGGGACGCCAGGCGGCGGGGACGCGTGACTGCAGGGGCGGACGTGAACGCAAGTCACCTTCTACAGCGCTGAAAGGCAAGCGATGTCGGTGCCGCCGGCGCGCGGCCGCCGGGTGAAGGGACTTGCCGGGGGAACGATGAAGCGCTGCCGGGGGATTCGAAGACATGCAAGAGGTACCTCGGGCCTGCGAATCCGGGGTGTCATATCGTCCTGACGACCGCCATAGAATGACCTGCACCCGGTATGCATATCGGGGGAAAGAGGACGATGGCGGCGACGAAACATCTGGGCCTGCGGCGGCTGCGCAAGGCGCTGGTGGGGCGGGCGAGGAGCGTATACGACCGCGCCGTCTTCCACAAGCTCACGCTGGCGGCGTTCATGGCCTGGGTGGGCTTGGGCTCCGACGGCCTGTCGTCGTCCTGTTACGGCCCGGCCGAGGCGTTCCTGGCGCTGCAGGGGCATCATTACCTGGGCGTGTTCGTGGCGCTGGCGACGGCGCTGACGATCTTCGTCATCAGCACGAGTTACTCGCAGATCATCGAGCTGTTCCCCACCGGCGGCGGCGGGTACCTGGTGGCCAGCAAGCTGCTCTCGCCGAGGGCGGGGGCGGTGGCGGGCTGCGCGCTGCTGGTGGACTACGTCCTGACGATCGCGATCTCGATCTCCTCCGGCGCCGATGCCTTGTTCAGTTTCATTCCGCCGGCGTGGGCGCCGTGGAAGCTCACCTTCGCCATCGGCGTCGTGCTGCTGTTGACGCTGCTGAACATCCGCGGCGTCCGCGAGTCGGTGGCGCCCCTGGTGCCGATCTTCCTGGTGTTCGTCCTGACGCACGTGTTCACCGTGGGCTATTCTGTGGCGACGCACGCGACCGACCTCGGCCAGCTGGCGAGCTCGACCGTCGCCGAGGCTCGCCAGAGCAGCAGCCAACTCGGCTGGTGGGCCATGCTTCTGCTGATCATGCACTCCTACAGCATGGGCGCGGGCACGTACACGGGCATCGAGGCCGTCTCCAACGGCATGGGCATGCTGCGGCAGCCCCGCGTGCAGACGGCCAAGAGAACGATGACCTACATGTGGGTCTCGCTGGCGGTGCTCGCCGTGGGCCTGATGGTGTCCTACCTGCTGCTGGCGGTGCAGCCGCAGGAGGGCAAGACGGTCAACGCGGTGCTGCTGGAGCGGATGACCGCGGGGTGGACCAGCCACGGTCGGACGTTCGTGATCGTCACACTGGTGTCGGAGGCGGTGATCCTGTGCATCGCCGCGCAGACGGGTTTTCTGGGCGGGCCGCGCGTGCTGGCCAACATGGCCCTGGACAACTGGCTGCCCAAGCGGCTGTCGCTGCTGTCCGACCGCCTGGTCACGCAGAATGGCGTGCTGCTGATGTCCAGCGCGGCCATCGTCACCATGCTGGCCACCGGCGGGCAGGTGCGGGTGCTGGTGGTGCTGTACAGCATCAACGTGTTCATCACGTTCGTGCTGTCGCAGTCGGGCATGGTGCGGCACTGGTGGCAGGTGCGGGCGTCGGGCAAGAGCGGCCGCTGGCGTCACGGGCTGATCATCAACGGCTCGGGCCTGCTGCTCACCTCGCTCATTCTGGTGTGGGTGACGGCGGCGAAATTCTTCGAGGGCGGCTGGGTGACGCTGGCGGTGACGGCGGTGCTGGTGGCGGGCGTCAGCCTGGTGCGGCGGTACTTCGACCAGACGCTCAAGCGGGTGAACAAGCTCAACCGCATCGCCAAGAGCGCCTTGGCCCTGTCGATCCAGAAGGCGGCCGGGCAGGGGCCCACCGAGCCGGCGGAGATGCAGTGCGACACGCTGGCGCAGACGGCGGTGCTGCTGGTGAGCGGCTACAACGGCGTGGGGCTGCACACGGTGATGAACGTCATCCGGTACTTCGGCAACTCGTTCAAGAACTTCGTGTTCCTCCGCGTGGGCGTGATCGATGCCGGGCGGTTCAAGGGCATCAACGAGGTCAAACGTCTCGAGGATCACATCCGCAAGGACACCGCCCACTACCTGGAGGTCATGCGGCGCGAGGGCTACTACGCCGAGGAGATCTGCATCGTTGGCACCGACGTGGCCGACGAGGTCGCGCGGGTGGCGCCCCAGATCGTCAAACGCTTCCCCAACTGTGTCTTCTTCGCCGGGCAGCTGATCTTCCCCCAGGACTCGGCCCTGACGCGGCTGCTGGACAACAACATCGTCCTGGGCGTGCAAAAGCGGCTGTATCGTGAGGGCATTCCCTTCGTGATCCTGCCGCTGCGGGTGTGAATTCTCGCCCTGATCCCATCGCCGGGGTCATTTCTATGGCAGGCGGCGTCGGGTGCGAATATCATTTCGCAGCGAAAGGATCGAGAGCGGACGGCCCGCCGAGGCCGCCGCCGGTTACGATGCTATGCGAGTGATATTCTGTGGAAGCGGGTCGTTTGCGGTGCCCACGCTGGCGGCGATCGTGGCGGCGGGTCACGAGGTGCCGCTGGTCGTCACCCAGCCGCCGCGCCCGGCCGGGCGCGGTGGAAAGCTGCGCGCGACGCCCGTTTCGGAAGCGGCTGCCGCGTTGTCGCTGGAGACGCTGGCCACCGACGACATCAACGCCGGGCCGGTGATCGCCGCCGCGGCGGCCAAGGCGGCCGACGTCATCGCGGTGGCCGACTTCGGCCAGTTCGTCCGCGTGGGCTTCCGCGCGACGGCCCGCATCGACTCGATCAACCTGCACGGTTCGATCCTGCCGGAGCTACGCGGGGCGGCCCCGATCAACTGGGCCATCATCCGCGGCCACCCGACGACGGGCGTGACCACGTTCTCGCTGGTGGACCGGATGGATGCCGGCGTGGTGTACCTGCAGGAATCGACGCCGATCTGCCCGGCAGAGACGGCCGAGGAACTCCGCGTGCGACTCTCGCAGATCGGCGCGGGCGTGGTGGTGCGGACACTGGAGATGCTGGCCGCAGGCGCCCAAGGCGTGCCGCAGGACGAGACCAAGGTGACCAAGGCCCCGGTGCTCAAGAAGGCCGACGGCGTGATCGACTGGTCCGCCTCCGCCGTCTCCATCCGCAACCGGGTTCACGGCACCTGGCCGTGGCCGGGCGGGCACACGATGTTCCAGCGGAACGGTGATGCGCCGATCCAGTTGACGCTCGGCCGCGCCGCCGCCGAGCCCGGCCCCGCGGGCGCCGCCGCGGGCGTGCTGGACAAGGATCTCTGCGTCGCCACTGGCGAGGGCCGCCTGCGGATCCTTGAGCTTCAGCCGGCCGGAAAACGCATGATGGCCTGGCGCGATTTCATCAACGGGTATCGTATCAATCCTGGAGACCGTTTCTTCCAGCCGGCCCAGTGAGAGGGGTGGCGGCTTTCCCAGGCCGCCGCCAATGACGCCAGGACGGCCGCATGGGAAGGCCGCCACCCACGGCCGCGATTCAGAACGTATTGCGGGGGAGTTTCAAGACATGACTTTCAGGAGCTGTATTCTTTAATGATCAATGCAAGAGACATCGCGGTAAGTGCCCTGCGGGATCGCGCGGGGAATGTGTCGGCGCACCTGGAGCGGCTGCTGGAGCAGGAGCGGCTGTCGCCGGCGGACCGCGCGCTGGCGCGTGAGCTGGCACTGGGCGTCGTGCGTCGCAAGGGCACGCTGCAGGCGGTGCTCAAGGCGTTCCAGAAGTATCCCGGCCGCCCCATGCTGCCGCCGTTGGATGAAATCCTCCTGGTGGCCCTGTACCAGGTGCTGGTGCTGACGCGGATTCCGGACTTCGCGGCCGTCAACGAGGCCGTCGAGCAGGCGGCCCGCCTGGGCCAGCAGCGCCAACAGGGCGTGGTCAACGCCATCCTCCGCAGCGCCACGCGCGAGGTCTCGCCGCCCACCGAGGGCACGCCGCCGCTGGCCGCCAACGTCGTGCCCATCACGCCCAGCACCTACCGCACCTACAACATGCCGATCTTCCCCGACCCGGCGGCCAACCCGGCGGGGTATTTCTCCCAGGCCTTCTCGCTGCCGCTGCCGCTGGCCGAGCGATGGCTGTTCCGCCTGGGCTCGCTGACCAAGGCCGTCCAACTGGGCTACCACGCCAACTCGCGGGCCCCGTTCATCCTCCGCGTCAACCGGTTCAAGACGGATGTGACCACGGTGCTGGCCAAGCTGAAGGCCCAGGGCATCGACGCCGCCGCCCACGCCAACGGCGTCAGCATCGCCCTGGCCGAGCATATGAACGTCGCAGAACTGGACGTATTCAAGGCCGGCCTCGTCCAGCCGCAGGACCCCACGGCCACCGCGGTGGTGCTGGCGGCAGACCCGCAGCCGGGCACGAAGGTGCTCGACTTCTGCGCCGCCCCCGGCACCAAGACCACGCAGATGGCTGAACTGATGCAGAACAAGGGCGAGATCCTCGCGTTGGACGTCTCGGCCGAGAAGCTCAAGAACATCGAAGACAGCTGCCGACGGATGGACATCGGCATCGTCAAGACGCGTCTGTCGGCCGAGATCGGCTCGGCCGAGCCGCAGAGCTTCGACCTGGTGCTGGCCGACGTGCCGTGCAGCAACACGGGCGTGCTGGCGCGGCGGGCGGAGTCGCGTTGGCGGTTCGACGAGCGGGCGATGGGCGAGGTGACGCGCGATCAGAAGATCCTCGCGGGCCTGGCCAGCCAGTTCGTGCGGCGGGGCGGGCGGCTGGTGTACAGCACCTGCAGCATCGAGCCCGAGGAATGCGGGGCGATCTCGCGGCACCTGGCCGGGAAGTTCCGGCACCTGGAGCTCGTGGATGAGAAGCTCACGCTGCCCGGCGGGGCCGAAGACCCCGCCCAGTGGCACGACGGCGGGTATTACGCTATATTCCGGTGCAGGTGATGGCGAAGAAGAAGGAACAATCCGCTCCCAACGCGCCGCGAATCCTCAACCGCAGGGCGCGGCACGACTACCACATTCTGGAGGTGGTCGAGGCCGGGCTGGCGCTGGAAGGCACCGAGGTCAAGAGCCTTCGCGCGGGCCAGGCGATGATCGAGGACGCGTACGCCCGCCTGCGCGGCGGCGAGGCGTTCCTCGTGGGCCTCAGCATCGCGGTGTACCCGCAGGCGGCCCCGGGAATGCAGCATGATCCCGGACGCGAGAAGAAGCTGCTGCTCCGCAAGCGGCAGATCCTCGCCCTGGGCGAGCACGTCCGCCAGAAGGGTCAGACCATCGTGCCGCTGGCGATCTACTTCAAGAAGGGCTGGGCCAAGTGCGAACTGGGGCTGGCCGTCGGCAAGAAGATGTTCGACAAGCGTCAGGACCTCAAGGCCAAGGACCACCAGCGCGAGATCGACCGCGCCATGCGCCGCCGCGGCCGGGATTGAGCCTGCCATCCGCTCATTTCCGCTATGGCACGTGCTTCTTGCTGCCCCGGCACTTGCTGCCACGTTAGGGTACGTGTTTCATCCTGCCCCGGCAGGGGCAGCAATAGGGTAGCCCCGGGTTGCGAGCGAAGCGAGCTACCCGGGGATGGAGTTTGCCCGACGGGCCAACCCCGGAGGGGGTTGGCTAATCGCTAATCAAGGTAGTACCTCGGATCGTACTCCACCCCGTTCTTCTCCAGCAGCAACCGGTACTCTTCCTCCCACGACATCTTCGCGTGGTGTTTCTTCTGCGTCTGGATGTAATGCATCACCTTGTCGAGGTTCGAGTAGCTTACCGAGAATCCACCGTAGCCGCTCTGCCATCCGAAATCGGCTGTGCTGCCACCCTTCTGTTTGAGCCATAGCGTGGACGTGCGCTTGATCTCTTTCACGAGGTCGCAGGTCAGCAGATGCCCGCTCCGGCGGACCAGCAGATGTATGTGGTCCTCCGCACCGCCCACGATGAGGCACATGCAGCCTTGATTGCGGATTGCCGTTGCCAAGTAGGGGAAGACTTCAAGCTGGACCTCATCATGCAGATACCTCAGCCGGTTCTTGGTGCTGAAGACGATGTGCTCATAGGACTGGTAGTAGGTGTGGGTCATGTTTCGATTTCCATCGGTTCTTGGCGAGTTTAGTCAACCCCTCCGGGGTTGAAAGGATGTCGCATGCTTGTCCCCGGGTAGCTCGCTGCGCTCGCCAACCCGGGGCTAGGATATAGCTGCCCCTCCGGGGCAGCAAGACATTCACTCGGCCGGGATCCCCAGAAGTACTGTCGCGAGGCGCAAAAGGCGATCGTGATGTTCTCCCCTTAGCCCGCCGCGCCGGCAACCCTGGGGCTGGGAAATAGCTGCCACTCCGGGCCAGCAGGAAGTCGGGGCTAGGCTATAGCTGCCCATCGTCCTGCCCGTTGCCTAGCGTGCGGAAGAGGCAGTAGCCCGCCAGCAGCGAGATCAGCGCGAAGCTGGTGAGCATGAAGATCCATCCGGCGGGGGTCATGGCGCGTCCTCCAGGGGCAGGGAAGCCGCGTTCCTGTCGCGGCGTCTCCAGGCCACATATACCAGCACACACAGCAGGCCGAACATGATCACCAGCAGCAGGCGGGCGAAGATCCGCGTCTGGATCGAAGGGTCTCCCGCGGGCAGGTCGCGGAACAGGATCGTGTCCAGCCACTTCTGACGCAGCCACTCCTCCAGGATCACCAGCAGCACCAGGGGCGTGACATACTTGATGATGAACCGGTAGACGCGGGGGATGGTGATGTCCGACCCCGTGTGCAGTTCCGTCCAGGATTTGTCGATGCCGAACACCCAGCCGAACAAGATCACCTCCACCGTGCCGAAGACGACCAGGCCGATGTTGCAGCCCCAGAAGTCGAACTCATCGATGACCGCGTCGCCCTTGCCGAAGATGCACGTCTGGCAGAGCAGGAAGGTGACCACGGCGAAGATGAGCGTGCCCTCGCGCTTGGTGAGCTTGAATTCGTCTTCCAGGAAGGCGATGGCCGGCTGGGCGAGCGAGATCGACGACGTGATGCCGGCCAGGAACAGCAGGAAGAACCACATGAACCCGAAGATGTTGCCGAAGGCCATCTTCTCCAGCACCAGGGGCATGGTCTTGAAGCCCAGGCCGAACACGCTGCCGGCGGCCCCGCTGGCAACGGCGACGCCGAAGAAGGCGACGGCGGCGGGGATTACGATGCTGCCGCCCAGCACCACCTCGGCGAACTCATTCGCCGACGCCGCCGTCAGGCCCGACAGGGCCACGTCATCCTTCCGGGTGAGGTAGCTGGCATAGGTGAGGATCACGCCGATGCCCACGCTGAGCGTGAAGAAGATCTGCCCGGCCGCCGCCAGCCAGATGCCCGGGTCGCTCAGGCGCGACCAGTCGGGGTTCCACAGGAAGCCCAGGCCGTTCATGACGCTGTTCTGCGGCTGGTCGGGGTTGGGCGTGCCGAGCGTGAAGACTCGCACCATCAGCACCACCGCAAGCACCAGCAGCAGCGGCAGGGCATACTTGCAGACGGCCTCGATGCCGCGCTTGATGCCGAACATCACCACCAGGATGTTGGCGGCGAAGGTGGCAATGAAGAAGCCGTACGCCATGCCCACGCCGTTGAAGCCGTGCGTGTTGGGGCCGCCCAGG
The DNA here is from genome assembly GCA_964616985.1 of uncultured Planctomycetaceae bacterium. Taxonomy (GTDB): domain Bacteria; phylum Planctomycetota; class Phycisphaerae; order SM23-33; family SM23-33; genus CAZTVF01. The sequence continues at coordinate 26,151 of CAZTVF010000024.1, read as the reverse complement.
TAGCCGCCGAGGAAGTCGCCCATGTCGGCGGCCGTCTTGCAGTCGCTGTACGCCCCGGTGAGTGCGAACCAGCTGTATCCCAGCAGCCAGCTCTCGATGTACGTGTAGTAGACGAAGATGACGACGGGCCCGAAGATGCCGATCACCCCAAAGTACTTGATGAAGCGGTTCTTGTTGCACATCGTGTGGAACATGCCCGGGGCGGTGCTGTGGCCGAAGCCGCCGCCGAACCGCCCGATCGTCCACTCGATCCACATCAGCGGCAGCCCCAGCAGGAGCAGCGCCACGAAGTAGGGAATCATGAACGCGCCGCCGCCGCCGTTCTGGGCGGCCACGCCAGGAAACCGCAGGAAGTTGCCCAGCCCGATCGCGCTGCCCGCGACCGCCAGGATGATGCCCAGCTTGCTGCCCCAACGTTCTCTGGCCATGAGGAATCCTCGACATGACTGCAGGTGAATGATATCCGCAAGCATCATCATGCAAGCGGCCGCCCAACGCAAGACGAACGCCGAGATGCGGACATGATTGCTGACGTGCGCGTACGACGGGTGCGTTTCGCCCTTGAAGGTGTAGGCGCGGTCTCAGCAACGCCGCCAGGTGAGGTCGAAGTGGTTGAAGTGGAAGATATAGACGGTCGGGCGCTTCTCCATCGGGGTACTCCTTGCACCGCGGCGGGGGCCGGTGGCGGTGGGAGATTATAGCGAGCACTCCTGAAGCGCATTAGCACTAGCAGTCCTTCATACTTGATTCTGGGAGTAAGGCCTTGGCGGCGGCTTGCCGTTCGGCGCTGTCAGATGTGGGTGGCGCCCCGGGCTTCTACAGCGCCGAACGGCAAGCCGCTGCCGGATGCACTCACATGTTCGATGGTGAATGAACTACCAGGCTGCGTCAGCCCGTGATGGGGGCGGCGGCCTGGGAAGGCCGCCACCCTCAGGTACAAAGTGCTTGCGCCCCCTCGCCGATCGCCACATCAGCGGTCGATATAGACGGTCCGGCCGCACTTGTTGCACGGCAGGGGCTGGCCTCGCTCGATGTCGCGAAGCGTGGCCACGTATTGGCACGTGGGGCAGGAGTATCCCGGTAGCGCCGTCTTCCGCAACGCAAAGCCCAGGATGACGCGTGCGGCCAGTGCTATGACCGCCAGTGCAGCCAAGGCGATGGCCACGTTTCGGGATGCATCGGTGGCAGGATAGACCCATGCCAGCATCGCCGCCAGCAGCAGGTACGCCAGAATGAAAGCCGCATACAGCCGGCCTGTCAGGTCTCGTTCTCTCATGGCCTTCCTCCTTCAATGACTACGGCTATTTCACTATAGCAGGGCAAAGGGAAGATTGTTCCTTTGTGCGTCGCTGCAGTTTTTGCGGAATCAGTTGCAACAAACCGTTCTGCGTTGCGTTGTAGGTTTAGAGGACGATTGAGCCGGGACGAGAAACACGAGCGGCTGTCGCGACGTCTTTGCCTGGCCAAGTGCGACTCGCAAGGAGTTCGGTATGAAGTTGATGAACCTGTTGGCTGTTACGTGCGTTCTGGGCATCGTAGGCGCGTTGGTCATCGCCGAAGACGCCAGCCCCAAGCCGAAGTTCGACGGCGTTCGCGGCCAGATCGTCAAGGTTGACGGCGCGAACGTGACGATCAAGACGTGGGCCGGCCGCGGCGGCGAGGCCAAGGAAGTGGTTGTCGCCACGGACGACAAGACCGTCGTCACCATCGACGAGAAGGAAGCCAAGGTCGCTGACCTCAAGGCGGACATGTTCGTCATGGTCACGCCCGCCCAGGGCACGGCCACCAAGATCGTGGCCTCCACCAAGAAGCTTGAGCGCAGGAAGCCGGCCACCGACAAGGCCGAAACGAAGTAAATCTCCAATCCATTCGTTCAAAAAGGCCGGTCTTCATGACCGGCCTTTTTGCTGCGCTGCGGGCGGCTCGCCTTGGTCTACTTGAAGATCTCGGCGAAGAAGTCCTTCATCGCCTGCCAGGAACGCTGGTCGGCCTTGGCGTTGTAGGCGACGTTCTTTGAGGGGTCGCTGCCGGAGGCGGGATTGGTGAAGGCGTGTACGGCGGCGCCGTAGATCACCACCTGGTAATCCACCTTCGCCTGCCGCATCTCGTCTTCAAAGGCGGCGATCTGCGCCATCGGCACCGACTTGTCATCCGCCCCCGTCAGCACGAGCACCTTGGCCTTGATGTTCCCGGCGTCGTTGGCATCGGGGGTGTCCAGCCCGCCGTGGAAGCTGACTGCGCCGACGATGTCGGCCCCGCTACGGGCCAGCTCCAGCGCCACCGTGCCGCCAAAACAGTAGCCGATCACGGCGATCTTCTTCGCGTCGGCCAGCGGGTTGGCCTTGGCCGTGTTGAGCGCCGCCGTCACCCGCTGACGCATCAGCTTTCGATCGGAGCGATACTTCGTGGCCAGTTCGCCCGCCTCCTTGGGGTCCTTGGCGAGCACGCCCTTGCCGTACATGTCGACGGCGAAGGCGAGGTAGCCCATCTCGGCCAGCTGCTTCGCCCGCGACTTGACGTAGTCATTCAGGCCCCACCATTCATGCACCACCAGCACCAGGGGCCGGGGGCCCTTGAGGGCATCGTCATAGGCAACGAAGCCTTCCAGAACGGTTTCGCCGTCCTTGTATTCGACGGCCTTCGTCTTCACTGCCGCCTGGCCGGCGGCCGTGAAGGCGCCCACGACGACCAGTGCCATCGCGCCCATGAGCATTGCGTTCATATGCGTCTCCTTCCGCGGAATCATATCCGCCTGGAGCGATGCGGGCGACGGCCGGTGGATCGGTAGGCTTACTTCGGCGTCTGCGCCGGTGCGTGGGGTTCGGCGGCGGGCTCTGTCTCGGGCGTGTCCTTGAGGCCGTCATCGGCCTTCCAGCCCAGCGAGTTCGGCCAGAGCATATAGGCGGTGCGGTGCTCGAGGTGGATGGCCTCTTGGAGCGGGATGTTCACGGCGAGCTTCTGGCTCAGCGCCAGGCGCGCGGCCTGGGCTTCCACGAAGTAGGGGTCGGCGAGCACGCCGCTGATGGCTTCGCGAGCGATCAGCAGCCGGTACGGCCGCTCCTGATGCGAGCCTCCCTTGGAGGGGTCAGAGAAGTAGTACTCGACGGCCAGGCTGAGCCCCGACAAGGCCGAAACAACGGCGCCCTGCGGAGCGCGTCCCTGGGGTGGCTCATCCGCATGAGAGGTGAAGGGCGGGAACAGGTTGAGCACCTGCGGGTCGCAGCGGGGCTGGTGAGGGTGGTACGGCAGGAAGATCTCCAACTGGCCGGCGATCTTCTCCCCTGGCAGCAGGCGGCGGAAGAGGAACTGGTTGTCCTCATTCTCGACGATGCAGTGGCGGTCGTTGCCGTTGACGTCGGCCATGGCATAGGCCAGCAGCAGGTCTGCCGGCGGGGTGATGGTCACGAAGGGCATGGGATAGGGCGTTGGGCCCCGCAGGCGGTAGCCGTCGGGGATCCAGATTGGTTGCGTGAGCGTGTTCGTCACGATCCACGAGGCCACCACGCGATCGGCATGCACCTCGGCCTTGAGGTCAACGGTGATCTCGCTGGGCCCAGGCAGGGCCTGCGGCTGACAGCCGACTAAGGCGGTCGCAAGAAGCCCAACTAAGGCCAGGGGAAACGATTTCATAGATATCCCTTTCTCTCTGAATCGTCGGCCAATCGGCCTGCCAAGTTGAGCGTTTCGCGGGGCAGGCACACGTGCTACGGGTGAAAGCCCCGGGCCGCGTCCGGGATCGAGGCACGACGTCATCGGTGCAGTCTTGGCACGACGGTACGGGGGAATCGCGGGGGATCTTCGGTCGGGTTCTGATAAGGGCATAGGTGATGGGACCCCGGCCACTAGGGGAGGCATACGATGGCGCAAACAGGACATTCGACTGCGATTTGTCCGCAGGTGGCAGGCGGTGTCCGTCGTTTCAGCTGTGACGTAATGCGGGCGAGTGCCTGCGATTCACGGTTGGGTTCGACGACTCGGTGCCGCCGGGCCGGCCGTCTACGCAAGAAGGATGAGTCATGAAAAGTAAGAGGTACGCGAATGGGCGTCGTGGTGGCTTCACCTTGGTCGAGTTGTTGATCGTGGTGGGCATCCTGGTGATCCTGGCCGGCTTGGTGCTGCCGGGGCTGGACATCTTCAAGCTCAGGGCCAATCAAGGCGTCGGTGCCACGAACATGGCCGATGTTTCCCGCTCCATCCAGCAGTATTACGCACAGTGGAGCACGCTGCCCGATCGGTGGGACTCGCTGCTGACGACCACCGGCGAGCTGTGGGTGCCCGGCCAGCCCGGCTCCAGCGATCCGAACATGGCGGGCTTGGATCCGCAACTGACTGGCGGGCCTCCGACTGGCTCTCCGACGCGGCTGGCAACCACGACGATCGTAGGCAAAGAGGTCTACTCGCTCAGTCGCGTAGGCGTCTTGACTCTGATGGACGTGAACCCGGCTGGAAAAGGCCTTCCGGGCAACCGGTTCGCCGTGCCGCATGCAATCACCGATGGCATGACAGTTGCCACGATCAACAGTGGTGACGCGACAGGTCGGGCGATCATCGCGCACATCTATCCGAACCAGGCGGACGCAAATAACCCAGTGCCCCCCGCCAACAAGAAACTCATCGTCGTGGGCTTGGGCCCCACCAACGGAATGATCGGCAAGACTATGCAGGAAGCTCCCTTCTACTCCAACACGGACAGCGTGCAGTACTACAACCGCTTGTTGGCCGTGTTCGAGCTGTGCAGCGGCGGCTGCAGGGCCCGCCTGGTGGGCGTCCTCGGCGCCACCGGTGATCGCCTCGATACCGATGTGGCCAGCTACTTCCTCAAACCCGGCGAGATGTGGTGATACTCCTGAAGAGGGTGATGTCGGAGGAGTTCCACCCCTCTGAATAGAGGTTGCCTGGATGCAAAGTCGCGGCGCGGTGCCTGATGGGCATCGCGTCGCGACGCCTTGAATGAACGCGTGTGGACCATGAAGATTTGATTGTCTGCAGACCCAACGAAGCATCGGGATGCTGCCTATAGTGTGTCCGGGTGCTGATGATCCATGACTTGCCCTTTGGTCGGAGGAGTCCGTTGAGAAGCAGTCGCAAAACTAAAGGCTTCACGCTGGTCGAGCTGCTGCTGGTGGTCGCTGTGCTGGTGATCCTGGCCGGGCTCGTGCTGCCCCAGATGCACGGCGTGCAGGAGAATTCCGCTGCCGTCGGCGGCGTGGCCAGCCTGCAGGCGATCCGCGACGCGATCATGGGCAGCGACCGCGGGGCGGGTTATCTCGGCGATCTCGGCCGCCTGCCCCTGACGATGCGAGACCTGTTCGCCATGCCCGCCGGCGCCACCGCGTACGAAGCAAGTACCGGCAGGGGATGGCGCGGTCCTTATCTTCAGGACGCCATCACGGCGTATCACGTGAGCGTGACCAATGGCTTCACCGCCGCCTACGGCAACGAGGGCGACCCCGCCGCCGCCGACCCGTGGGGACGCGCGATCATCTTGCAGGCGCCGACCGTGGCCGCGACCGCGGCCCAGCGCGACCTGTTCACCCGCCTCGTCTCCGCCGGGCCCGACGGCATCGTGCAGACGCCCGCAGACGTCCTGTACCCCGAGACCTCGCTGCGCGGCGATGACCTGGTCCTGTTCCTCAAACGTCCGGACATCGCACCATGAAGATGCAGCCACCAACCCGTCGCCTGCCCAACGCGCCAAGGCGGCCAGCCTTCTCGTCGCGTGAGAACGGGGCGCGGGCGAAATCCCAGACGCGAATCGACGCCCCGGGTTTCACCCTGCTCGAGATGGTCCTGGTCGTGGCCATCCTGACGATCCTGGCCACCGTCGCGTTGCGCAGCATGGAGGGCGTCGACCAGCAGGCGCGATTCGAGGGCACCCAGCAGACGATGCGAAATGTGAACGATGCCGTGCTCTCCTGCGGCCAGCAGGGCGATGGATCGTTCCTGATCTCGGGCTTCGTGGCCGACATGGGCCGTCTGCCGCGGGCATTCGGGACCGAGGCGAATACGCAGTTGCAGGAGCTTTGGGCGAACCCGCGTGGTCTGCAGCCTTTCGCGGTGCGGGCGGCGCCGTCGGACCCCGAGGTGCTGGTCCCCTGCGGCTGGCGAGGCAATTACCTGCAGCTGGGCGTGGGGCAGTCGGGCTTGCATGACGCCTGGGGCGCCGCGATGGATCTTCTCAAGGCCGATGGCACGGCCGCCGCCGATGGCGACCCCGTCGCCGCGATCCGCAGCCGCGGGGCCGATGGCAGCATCGACGCCGGCGTCGCCACCGGCTACGACACCGACATCGCGCTCACGCTGGGCGGCAACATGGCCTCGACCGCCCAGGGCGGCATCGCCACCTTGTCCGGGCGCGTCCTCCAACTCGATGCCAACAGCGGGCAGCTTCGCGACCCCGATCCGGCCAACGGCGACGTAGTGATCCGCTACTTCGCGCCCGACTCCTCCACCGGGCTGCCGGCCGAACAGGCTGTCACCGTGGCGGCCCCGTTCACGAGCGTGTCGTTCACGTTTGCAGCCACCGCCGGCCCGCGGGTGGTTCGTGCCTACCAGGGCAGTCCCGTGACCCTTCGCAGCGTGCCGGTCAGGCTGGTGCTTCAGCCCGGCGGCCAGGCGAGGGATCTGGTTCTGAGGTAATTCATGGCCAAGTCCGTCAACACCATCATTCTCATATGCTCCAACCGCGTCGCCCGGATGGACTTCACCGATTCCGCCGCGAAAAAGGCGATCCGCCACTGGCAGGCCCTTAGGCCCGCGGGGCAGCCGATCGCCGAATCGGTCGAGTTCGCCATCGCCTCGCTCGAAGGCTGCGGCCGCAACGTCTGGGTCCTGTGCGAGGACCTGTGGACGCAGTCGCTGAGCGTGTCGTCGGCGGCGGTGGCCGGGCTCAGTCCGCAACACGTCTCGCAGGTGCTGGCGTTCGAACTCGAATCGCTGTCAGGCCTGGGGGCGATGGACTCGCAGGTGGGCTTTCTTGCCTGCGGGCTGGAGGCGGGGCGGCAGAGCTACTGGGTGACGCAGGTGGCGGCGGAGGATTGCAGCCAGATCGAGCGGATGATTCGCCTGGCCGGCGGGCGCCTGCGCGGGCTGTGCCATCCAGCCGGGCTGCCGGCGGGCCTCGGCCAGGCCGCCAGGGCCTCGTGGCGGCGCCTGGAGGCGTGGGGTGACGTAACGCTCTGCCTTGCCGGCAACGGCAACGGCGCGAGCGTCCACTTCGTCAGTCCGGGCGTCACGGCCGCCAAGTGGCGGCAGGAGGTGACGCAGTGGCTGGGCAGCACCAGCGGCGGCGGGCCCGTGGAAGTGCTCTATCGGTGGCGCCTTCCCGCCGACGACCTGTGCGAGGGCCTGCCGGAGATGGCCCCCGTCGGCCAACTGGAGGGCGAGACGCTGGACAGGTGGCTGGCCTTGTGGGCGGCGGCGCTGGCGGGGCGAACGGCGGAGGTTCCGATGATTCGCCCGCCCGCCCAGCCGATGACGCCGCGGAGGCGCGTGGCCTTGTCGGCGGCGATTGCGGCCGCCGTCCTCGTCGGGTGCCTTGTGCACCACGGGTGGTTCACGCACCACGTGAGCTCACTGCAGGTGCAGGCCGAGCAGGCCGACCGCCCTCGCCGCGAGATGGCCGACGTCGTCCGCAAGTCTTCCCCGCTGGAGGCGAAGCTCAAGCAGCTCGATCCGAACGCCAACGTCACGGTCGTCGATCCGCTTGTCGAACTGGCGCGGCAGAAGGAGAGGATCCCATCGCTGCTGTCGGCCCTGGCGAGGCTGACCGACGAAGATCGTGTCGTGACGCGGCTGAGCGCCGAAAGCCGTGGCGGCGTGACGGGTGAGGGCGTGTGCCTGCGTCCTGAACTGGCCGACCTGCTGGCCGTCGGCCTGGGGCAGGAACTCGGCGGACGGTGCTGGCTGGTCGGCGGGGCACAAAAGCGCGCCCGCCTGGCCGCTGCCGACGGCGGGCCCTGGGACTTCCGCGTGACGCTCACGCCGCAGACGGCGTCGGCGTCGCCGTCGCCCTCGCCATCGGCCGCGGCCGTGGCTGCAGGAGGCGTCAAGTGAAGCGTTCATTCTCCCCGCGCGAGCGATGGCTGCTGACGGTCACGCCGGCCCTGGCGATATTTGCCGTGTACCTGTTTGGTGTCTATCGGCCGCAGGCGAAGCTGGAGACGGAGGCGATCGCGAAACTGAACGCTGCGGTGGCCGCACCCGTCACCAATGCCCAGGTGGCCGCCAAGCGTCAGGCCCTCCGCGAACTGGAGGATCGGATCGACATTCTGTCGCGTGCGGGCACCGCGAGTGCAGTCACTGTTGCCGCCGCGCCGCCGGCCGAAGCCCAGACCATGGCGCGGATCACGGCGATTCTCGCAGGCCGCGACGTAGTGGTCATCTCCTCCGCCCGCCTGGGCGAGGACGAGGCGGGCTACATCCTCCCCGCGGGCATGGGCGAGGCGATCAAGCGGATGCCCAATCCCGCATCGGGGGGCGTGTGGCGGCTGGAAACATTGGCGGCCTTCAGCGATCTGTGCGATTCGCTCCACGCCATTGCCGGGCAGGAAGGGCTGGTCGTACCGCTGGGCATTTCGATGGAACCCGCCGACGGCGGCCCGCAGCATCGCTGGTCGATCTGGATATGGATGTGAGACCTTGAGGACTCCGATGAATGACGCCGCGACAACGGTCCGTCGCGCCCCGACGCTGCTGGCAGAGCTGCTCGCCTGGTGCGTCGAAAGCGAGGCCTCCGACCTGCACCTTTCGACCGGCCAGCCGCCGATGGTGCGCGTGCATGGGCAATTGCAGCGGGCCCCTTCGCGCGAGCCGCTGAGCGAGTCGCAGATGCAGGCGATGGTCGGCGAACTGCTGGGCCCGGCGACGGCGGACTGGGCCAAGGGATCGGTGGACGGCGCATGCAGCGGTCCCCGGGAGGCACGCTTCCGCTTCAACGTCTTTCGGCGCGGCGGTGAGTTGGCTGCGGCGGTTCGCCTGCTGGAGAGCCGCTTTCGCCCGTTGAGCGAGCTGGGCCTGCCGGAGTCGCTGTACTCGCTGGGCGAGCTTCGCGACGGCCTGGTGATCATCAGCGGCCCCACCGGGGCGGGCAAGAGCACGACGCTGGCGACGCTGCTGGACCGCATCAACCGCACGCGGGCATGCCACATCGTTACGATTGAGGACCCCGTCGAGTACGTACACAAGTCGTCGATGAGCCTCGTGCACCAGCGGCAGGTGGGCCTCGACGCGCCCTCGTTCAACGATGCCCTCGTCGCATCGATGCGTCAGGACCCCGACGTGATCCTCGTCGGCGAGATCCGCGACCAGGCCACCATCCGGACCGCCATCACGGCCGCACAGACCGGCCACCTGGTCTTCACCACGTTGCACGCGGGCGACTGCGCGGGCACGGTCGATCGCATGGTCTCGGTCTTTCCCGAGGGCGAGCAGGATGGCGTGCGCCGCCTGCTGGCGCTGGTGCTGCGTGCGGTGGTCACTCAGCACCTGCTGCCGACAACGGAGAGCGGGCAGGCCCGCGTCGCCGCCAGCGAGGTGCTGATGGTGAACCCTGCCGTCGCCAACCTCATCGCGATGGGCAAGAGCTCTATGATTTACTCCTCGATGGAGTCCGGCCAATCGTTCGGCATGCAGACGCTGGAGCAGGACCTGGCAAGGCTGTGGGCAAGCGGCCGCATCAGCGAGACCACTGCCATCCTGTGCACCCGCAACCCGGCGCTGCTGCGCGAGCGGGCGGCCACACTGAAGCGGCGCGGTCCCGCGGCCAGCGGCCATGAGGGGGCGCGGCCATGACGCAGTCGCCCCAGTCGCCTCTGAATATGGACCAGATCAAGGTCGATCCGGCCGTGGCGCTGTCGCTGCCGGCGGCGGTGGCGTTGCGCCGTCAGATCCTTCCGTTCTCGTGCAAAGATGATCTCGTGTACGTCGCCTGCGCCGACCTGTCCGACGTGGCGGGCCTGGAGGCCGTGCAGAAACTGACGGGAAAGAAGGCCCTGGCGCAGCTGGCCGAGCCCGAGTCGCTCAAGCGGGCGATCTCCCGCGTGTACGCCGGCTCAGGGCAGGGGCGGGGGGGACGCGGCGGCCTGCGTGGCCAGTCGATCGACATGCAGCGGTCCATCGACATGGACCTCGATGACGCGGTGGAACTGGGCAACGACCTGCTGCACGCGGCCGTCATGCGCCAGGCATCGGACATTCACATCGAGCCCGAGAAGGAGGGCGTGCGAATCCGCTTTCGCGTCGACGGGGAACTGCTGAACTACGCCACGCTGCCGGCCTCGCGCCTGGCCAGCCTGGTCAGCCGCCTCAAGGTGCTTTCGGGTATGGACATCGCCGAGAAACGTTCGCCGCAGGACGGCGGATTCTCGCATCGCTACGGCGTCGCCGGCCAGCACCGAGTCGTCGATGTCCGCACGGCCACGCTGCCCACACGCCACGGCGAGCGGATGACGCTGCGGTTGCTGGCGCTGGGGGCGGAGTCGCTGACGCTGGAGAACCTGGGGATGGCGCCCGCCGACCACGTGATTGTGCGGCAACTGCTGCGCAAGCCTCACGGCCTGGTGCTGATCACCGGCCCCACCGGCAGCGGCAAGACGACGACGCTGTACGCGATCATTCGCCAGCTGGTGGCCTCGTCGGCGTTGAACATCATTACCGTCGAGGACCCCGTGGAGTATGAGATCGCGGGCGTCTCGCAGGTGGAGGTGGAGGCGGCCGACAAGGTGAACTTCGCCAAGGCGCTTCGCAGCATCCTGCGGCATGACCCGGACGTGCTGATGATCGGCGAGATCCGCGACGCGCAGACGTTGGACGTGGCGATCAAGGCCTCGCTGACCGAGCACCTGGTGCTCTCGACGCTGCACACGAACAGCGCCGCCGGCGTTGTCACGCGGCTCACCGACATGGGGGCGCAGCGCTACCTGCTGGGGGCGACGATGCGGCTGTGCGTGGCGCAGCGGCTGGTGAGGCGGCTTTGCCAGCACGCCTCGTGCCGGCGGCCTCGCGCGCTGACCGAGGCCGAGGCCATCGCCCTGGGCCCGCCCGCCAAGGCCGGGATGACCGTGCACGATACCGGCGGTTGCGTGTATTGCGACCGGCGCGGGTACAGCGGCCGCTTGGGCCTATTTGAACTGATGCCGGTGGAGACGGTGCTGGCCGGCCAGATCAGCGCCGGGGCGAAGGAAGACGAATTGGAGGCGACGCGGCTGTCACAGGGGCATGCGTCGCTGCGTCAAGATGCGGTTGCCAAGCTGCTGGCGGGGCAGATCTCCTTCGCCGACGCCATGGAGGCCGCCGAATAATGCCCGAGTTTACCTACACCGCACGCGACCGCGCCGGCCGACCGCAGAAGGGCACCATAACGGCCGACTCCGTCAGCCAGGTCGTCTCCCAGCTTCGCGGCCGCGGGTGGGTGGTCGTGGGCGTGAGCGTTGCCGCCAGTCGTCCCGTCGGCGCGGGCGCTGGCATCAGGCGGCTGAACCTGCTGCACCGCCTGCCGCCCTCGCGATTGGACGTGGAACTGGGCCTTCAGCAACTGGCGACGATGCTGCGGAGCGGCCTGTCGCTGCTGTTGTCGCTTCGCACCGCCGCCGACCAGGCCCGCCGGGCGGCCATGGGCGTGGTGTGGCACGACGTGGCCCGCCGGATCGAGGAAGGCTCCACCTTCGCCGAGGCCCTGGCCGTCCACGGCAGGCTGTTCCCGACCATGGTGGTGCAACTGGTGAAGGTGGGCGAGCAGTCGGGCACGCTCGACGTGGTGCTCAAGCGGGCGGCCTCGCACCTTGAAGGCAGCCGAATGCTTCGCGGCATGCTGCTGACGTCGCTGATGTACCCGGCCTTCGTGCTGATGGCCGCCATCGGCGTCTCCGTCTTCATGGTCGTCAGCCTCATCCCCAAGCTGCAGAAGTTCCTCACCGGGCGCGGGCGCCGCCTGCCGCCGATGTCGCAGATGCTGCTGGACCTCTCGGGCTGGATCAACGCCAACGGCACGACCTTGCTGCTGTGCGTGCTGGCGGGCGTGGCGGGCATCTTCCTTCTGCTGCGCTGGCGGCAGGGGCGGGCGAAGCTCGATTGGGGCCTGCTGCGGGTGCCCATCATCGGCAGCCTGTTTCGCCTGGCGGGCACGGCCACGGTGGCGCGGGGCCTGGCCATCCTGCTGGAGAGCGGCATCACGCTGTCGATGGCGCTTCAGACCGTCGAAGCCCTGCTGGGCAACGGCTCCCTGCGAAAGGGCGTCGCGGCCGCCCGGGCGTCGGTCATGGAGGGCGGGGCCCTGGCGGACGGCTTCCTCCGCAGTTCGGAGTTCATGCCGATGCTGGGCCGCATGACGGCCGTGGGCGAGTCGACCGGCACGCTGGGCACGGTGCTTCAGGAGGTGGCGGAGTTTCACGAATCGCAGCTGGCGGCGACGGTGCGGCGGTTCAGCGCACTGATCGAGCCGGTGACCATCGTCATTGTCGGCGGCATCGTCGGCTTTGTGTACATCGCATTTTTCCTGGCTTTGTTTTCCGTGGCAGGAGGCAATTGATGACGACCCGGGGCATCTACGTGATCTTGGCGGCGATGGCGGCGGCAACGTGGGCCGCGGCCCAGCAGCCGCAGAGTCCGCCCGCGTCGCCGGCGTCGTCGCCGGCGGCCGCGACGTCGCGATTGGCGGCATCGTCCAGCGCGCTGGCGCGCGACCCGACGGAAGCGCCCGCCCGCCTCAAGACGTACCTGGGCAGCCCCGGCGCGCCGCGCGCCGCGGTGGACCGCGCCGCCTGGCCCCTCATCACCAAGCGGGCCTTCGTGCAAGTGGGCTCGCAGCCGCCCGAGGCCATCATCGACGTCGACGGCGCCGGCACGATGACCATCCGCGCCGGCAGCACCATCACGATCGCCACGCGCACCGGCGAGGCGATCACCGCCGAAATCACCCGCTTGTCGGCCGACGAAATTGAATTCCAGGTGGCCGCGACGGGACAGAAGATCACCCTTCGGTAGTGCAACGTTCCCAGAAAGGTTGGACCATGATCGTGAGAGAACTACTGTGGCGTGCGGCGTGCCTCTGCGTCCTGTGCCTGCCGGCGCTGGCGGGCGCCCAGACGCCTGCATCCCAGCCCGCGCCGCGCGTGCAGCAGGTCGAGTTTCAGGACCTGCCGCTGGGCGAGGCGGTGCGCATGCTGGGCCGCCAGACCGGCCTCAACCTCGTCGCCTCCCAGGAGGCGGGCAAGCTCAAGGTGACGCTGTTCCTGCAGGACGTCACCCCCCAGGCGGTGATCGAGGAACTCTGCCGCGCGAACAACCTCTGGTTCCGCCAGGACGACAGCTCCGGCATCGTCCGCATCATGACCCTGGCCGAGTTCCAGCGCGACCTTACCTCGTTCCGCGAGGAGCGCACGCAGGTCTTCGCCGTGCTGTACCCCAACGCCGTCAGCACGGCCACCGCCATCGCCGATCTCTACGGCGACCGGGTGCAGCTGTCGCTGGGCGACGCCGAGGCCGCCGAGGAGAGTCGCGAGCTGACCGACCGCTTTGGCCGGTTTGACATTATCGATCAGCGAAGCCAGGGCACGGGCACGTACAGCGCCAGCGGCGCCAGCATCGTGGGCAACACCGGCAGTTCCGTGTCCAGTTCGTCCGGCGGCTCGCATACCACGCGGCGGGGGGGCTCGGCGGGAATGGCCGACACCGGCAGCGACCTGGGCCCCCTCACCCCGCAGCAGGCCCAGTCCCTGGCCAAAGCGCTCAAGGACCAGCAGACCACGCCCGAGGGCCTGGCCGTGATGGACTCCCTCCGCCGCAGTCCGGCCAACATCTACGTCCGCGTCATCCGCCGCAACAACCTCATCGTTGTCCGCAGCAGCGATCAGAGCGCCATTGAGGAGATCGGCAAGCTCGTGCAGCGCCTCGACGTGCCCACGCCCACCGTGCTGCTGGAGGTGAAGGTGCTGTCTATCGCCCTCGGCGACGACTTCACCTCCGTCTTCGATTACCAGTTCAGCGACGGCAGCACGCTGGGCGGCACGTTCTCCGGGGGGGAGATCCAACCCTCGGCCTCCGACCGGCTCAGCGGCGACGCCCGCAAGTTCGCGGCCATGACGCCCGGCGGCACCGGGCTGCAGTCGAAGGACCTGGTGTTCCAGTTCGTCAGCAACAGCTTCCGCCTGCGGATGCAGCTGCTGGAGGGCAAGAACCGCGTGACGGAACTGGCCACGCCGCTGTTGCTGACGGCGAACAACGAGGTCTCCCGCCTCTTCGTCGGCGAGGAAAGGCCCATCGTGCGAAACATCTCCAGCCAGCTCGTCGTGAACAACAACAACACGACCGTCTCGCCGAACACGTCCATCGAGTTCCGGCCGGTCGGCACGACGCTGCTGATCACCCCCAACATCAACGCCGACCGCACGGTGACCTTCCGCATCCTCCAGGAGAATTCACGCATCGTGGCCAACGGGGCGAAGATCCCCGTCGTCACCTCCAACGGCGGCATCGTCTCCCAGCCGGTCGATGTGGTGGCCACGCGAACGCTCAGCGGCACGATCGTGGCCAAGGACGGACTGATGCTGGCCGTCGGCGGGCTGATCGAAGAGAACCTCAACGACGCACGCGACGAGGTGCCGATCCTCGGCAGCATCCCGGGCCTGGGCTTCTTCTTCCGCCGCCAGGCGACCGGCCGCTCCCGCAATGAGATGATCATCATGATCCGCCCGCACGTGCTGAACACCCCCGCGGAATCCGAGGCCATCAGCCGCGACCTGGTGCGGTCGCTCTCGCTCCACCCCGCCGCCAACCAGCCCACCGGCACGCTCAAGACGTTCAAGCCCGACGAGGTGCTGCGGCCGAACCTGCCCAAGTCGAAGGGCGAGTCGATCTTTCGCTTCCACAACGTAAAACCGGCGGACTATTAATGGATTCAACTTCAACAATGAAGGTCGCATCGCGGCTCATGCTTCTGCTGGGCGCTCTGGCGTGCGGGTGCACCGAGCCGGCCGCCACCAACGAACCGCTCCAAACATCGGCCCGGCGCGTGGAGATGGTGAACCTCACCACGCGGACCGCAGCGGTCAACCCTAGTTCGGTCAGCGTGGAGCAGTTGGCGGTGGAGGCGGCCGAACTGACGCGACAGGAGAAGTGGGGGCGCCTCCAGCGGCTGGTGCGGCGGTATCCGGATGTGGCGCTGGAGACGCTCCGCAGCACCGGCCCTGCGCAGGCGGGGGCGGCCGAGCGGCGCGCGCTGGCGGCCGCCTATGACCGCTGCTTCCTGCCCGCCTCGCAGGCCAACGGGTGGGAGGCGGCGATGGTGGACCTGGCCTCGCGGCCGGCGGCGCACCAGGCAGCGTTCGATCAGCGAGTGCAGATGAAGGCGCTGATCGAGCAGGGCCGCTTCGCTCGCGTCGCGGCCCTGCCGGCGGTGGAAGAGAACTCGCCGCCGCTGTCGGCAGAGGCGATGCGTCTGCGAGGCATTGCGCTGATGCTGGCCGACCAGCCGGCCCAGGCGGTGGAGGCCTGGCGCCAGGCGAGAGAGATCATCGCCGGCGACCGTTGCGTCGAGGCCGAACTGAGCCTGCTGATCGTGCAGGCGCAGCGAAGGCTGCCGCGCGGCACCGGCGGCAGCGGCGGCGATTCCCAGGAGTGGTCGCGCGCGGCACAGCAGGCGGCGGCCTTCAACGACCCGATCTTCTGGGAGCGGCTGATCGATCTCAAGCCCGGCAACGCCTCCTGGCCGGCGGCAGTGGCGGGGGACGCTGCGCCGGCGACGACGACCGCGCTCGCGGCCGAGGCATTCAACGTGGGCGGACTGTGGCGACGCATTGCCGCCTGGCGGCTGGAGCGGGGCGAGGCGCCGGCGGCGCTGCTGGCGTACGCGCAAGCGCAGGACCAATCTTCCTCTGACGCGGCCCGCGGCGAGGCCCGCATCGGCCAGGCGGCGGCGCTGCTGGTGATGGGGCAGGAGCCGCCCGCCATGGCCATCCTGGCTGCGACGGTGCAGCACGCCGAGCCATCGGTCTCGCTGCATGCGTTGGCGCTGCTGGGCGCCATCGCCCTGCAGCAGGGCCAGACGGCCGACGGGCTGGCGAAGCTTCAGCGGGCAGTGAACGACGGCGCCGCCAATCGCTGGCCGGGCTACACCCGCGCCCAGGCCGACCTGGCGCTGGCGCTGCTCTCGGCCGGCAAGGAAAGCGAAGGCCTGCAGCTCCTGCACGAGGCGCAGGCCGCCTTCGAACGCGACGGCCTCCTCGGCGACCTGTGCCAGTGCCTCGCCAACGAGGCCGCCTGGCTCGACCAATCCGGCAAGGCCGCAGAGGCTGCCGCTATCCGCGACCGGATTGAGCAGATCGACTCTCGGCCGTGACCGATGGCCCGGCCGCCGCACCTATCGCAGGGCCAGCCGGAGCGAGACCTCGCCACCCTCGGCCGATAGGACGAGCATGCGGTAGATACCGTTGCGGTTGGCGCATTGTGCCGTCTCGATGCTCGCCTCGATACCCTCGTCGAAGCTCACGGTGTAGGCATGCCCGCGGTAGTTCACCACGACCGCCCCGGCCGATGGCAGGGAGGTCTCGCTTCGATCGTTGCCGTCACTAACCAGCAGCGGCACAATGAACCGCACGGCAGGGACCGGCGCCCCATCGACCGCCACGCGGCAGTGGATATCCAGCGACCCCGCCGTCAGCCGATAGTCCTCGCTCACTGTGGCCTGGCCGTGCGCGTAGATCACGGCAAAATCGACATTGCCCTCCGCCTGCGACCGCACCACCAGGCGATGCGTCAGCCCCTCGCCGAGGCCCGCCAGCGAGACCCACTGGCCCGCCTGCTGCCAACTTGGTCCGATCGCCTGCGGCTGGTCCGGTTGACGACAACCGGCAGCCATTGTCGTCGCCGGTCCTCCCCACTTGGTCATCGCGACCGGCAGCGGCATCGCCAATGCCAGCTCGGGCGGCACGCCCGCGGCGATGAATCGCCCCAGCCCCGTCGCATCGTAGTGGGGGTCGGCTTGGGTATCGATCTCGACATAGCTGCCGCTGCAGTTGGCGAAGACCTTGTGAAACGCGGGGGCCAGTTCGAATACGAAACCGCCGACCTCCGCCGGCGCGGGCGCCTCTGCGATGCTCTCGTCGGCGAAGATCGCCGCCAGGCCCAGGAACGATGCAATCAGTTGGCCGTAGCTGGATATGTTGCCGTAGGCATCGCAGCCGTGACGCGTCTGCGGATCGAAGCCGTTCTTGGCGAATCGCCACGGCTGCATCGCCAGCCAGCGTCCCATGGAAGCGGCCGCGAGCCGTGCCTGGCGCTTGAATGCCCCCGCCAGCCACGCGTCGCTCTTGGCGTAGCGGCGGGCCTCTAGCTCACAAAGCGCCGTTACGATGGCTTCGCGGAAATGCAGCGCATCGGACCGGCCGCCGAAGGGGCAGAAGCCTTCGGGCGACATGAACAGCAACGTCGTCAGGCCGCCGCGCCGCAGCAGTTCCTCCAGCACTCGCCGGTGCCGGCCGCGATAGCCGAACGTCAGACCGCACGCGATCTGAAGACGAGTGGTGATGTCATACGTGATGGGGTCGCCGGGGTCGCGGTACATTCCGTTAACGGTGAAATGTCCCAGTTGCGCCCCCACGTAACGATCGAAGAACGCCTGCCCCCACAGGAAGCTGCCTGCAGGCTCCAGGCCCGCCGCCTGGCGCATCATCTCGCCGGCCGAGGCGTAGACGGCCCAATTATGCAGCTTGTCGAGGCCCACGCCGTCGGGGCGGACGCAGGTGTAGATTGCCTCCGGCTCGACGGCCGACAGGTCGGCGGCAAGGCGGCGCAGCGTGGCGGCGTCGACGACGCCCTGCAACGCCATGTACGCCGTGGCCAGCTCTCTCATCCAGAAATCGGGGCTATTGCCGCGGGCCTGCCCGCTGGCCAGCGCACGGCAGCAGTAGGCCATGTTGCACAGCAGCGTGTCGCGCAGGTCCATTGCCCGCCCGAAGTGCATCAACACCGCCCCCGAAGACGCCAGGCGGGGGCTGCCTTGTCCCGCCTCCTTCTGCAGGGCCGGATCGATGACCCGGCCATCGGCGTCGACCCACGTCACGGCCTGGCGGACGATGCGCTCCATCAGGTCGAGGTAGAAGCTCCTGCCGATGCCGCTGGGCCGCCAGCCAACCGGCGCCGGCCGGCGCAGCGTCTGTCGCACCGTCGCCTCCAGCGACTGGGGCCCCACCCCCAGCGGCGACAGGTCGGCCACTTCGGGGCCCAGGTCGTCAATGTGTGACAGGTCGTGTGTCACGGCCGCGCCCTATGCCTCGGCGGCGGTTTCGTACGCGGCGATGATGTTCTCTGCCGGCACGTCGTGCTGGAGGTTATGAACGGGCGTGAAGACGAAGCCGCCGCCGGGGGCGAAGATGTCGATGTTCTTCCTCGCCTCATCGCGGACCTCGCTCACCGTGCCGCGATCGAGCACGCCCTGGGTGCTCACGCCGCCGCCCCAGAACGTGATGTCCTTGCCGAAGTCCCGCTTCAGGCGGGCGGGCTCCATTCCGCGCGCCGTGATCTGCACCGGGTTCACCGCGTCCACGCCCATCTCGATGAGGTCGGGCAGGAAGTCGGCGATCGCGCCGCACGCGTGCATCAGCACCTTCTTGTTGTACTTCTTGACCAGCGCGATCAGCTCGGCCCAGTAGGGCTTGATCAGCTTGCGGTAGATCGCGGGGCTCACCAGCGGGCCGTTCTGTGTGCCCAGATCGTCGGTGAAGAAGACGATGTCGGTGTAGTCGGCCATCGCGTCGAGGAAGGCCCGCGCACGCCGGAGGTACACCGCGTGCAGGCGATCGAGCATGCCGCGGACGAGGGGCTCGTCGGTGAGCAGGTCGACCATGAACTGCTCGTACCCGCGCATGATCTGCCCGGCCTGGAGGTAGTGCATTCGCCACGAGGCCACCACCGCGCGGTCCGTGGCGGCGTACAACTGCTTCGCGCGGGCCGCATACTCCGGCACGGTCTCGTCGTCGGCCGCCGGCCAGTCCCAGCGATCGAAGACGGCGGCATACTTGTCGAACTCGCCGGCCGATTGCACGTCGGCGAAGACGAATGACACGGGGTCGAAGTAGTACCCGCCCGTCGGCCGCTCGTATCGGACCACGCCGGCGGCGTCGCGGATGACGCTCTTGCCGTCGGGCATCG
The DNA here is from genome assembly GCA_964616985.1 of uncultured Planctomycetaceae bacterium. Classification (GTDB taxonomy): domain Bacteria; phylum Planctomycetota; class Phycisphaerae; order SM23-33; family SM23-33; genus CAZTVF01. The sequence continues at coordinate 7,008 of CAZTVF010000024.1, read as the reverse complement.
ACTGCGGCTGCCAAAGCTCGGGCGCGTCGACGTTGAAGCCGTAGCCGCTGGCCCACGACCGCCATTTTCGCGGGCCGAAGTACAGGCCCTTGGCGTCGCCGTGGAAGTGGTCCTGAATCTCCGTGTCGCAGTCGGCCACCAGTTGCACCCGGCACGCAAGGCGGATCTGCCGCGGCTGGATCCGCAGGTGCTTCCGCAGCCTGTCGTAGGCGATGAGATGAATGCTCGAGCAATCCGTTCCCGCGCAGTCGATCGCCACGCGGTCGGCCTCGCGGAGCTGCAGCGTCGCCATGATTCGTTCACGGGGTGTCATCGTCAAACCTCTCACAGGCTAGATTGTGTCAAGGCCGAGCATACAACTGATGTCGGGAGTCGGCTAGTCCGTTCGGCGCTGTTTCTCGTCGCGGCCGGCGGCGGCCGTTGCCTTACGGAACCGCCGAGCCATGATACTACTTGGCCGGCCGATGATCGAACGTTTCCATCGGCGGCTTCCGCGCCGCCGATCGTGCGGGCCGCGCCATCGTCGGCGGGGCGGGGGAGATTCGGCGAGCAATTCCGCCGACAATCCGTATAATGAGAGTGCTTGCTGATCCTCACCCCCGGGGGCGAATTGGATTCGACCGGACGGCATGAGGTGTCGGTGGCGTGCCCAGGTTCCAAGGAGGCCTGGCTAAACACCTTGGGAAAAAGTTTACTTGCCAATCCTCAGATGGCAATGGCTGCCTAAACAAGCAGCCCGTCCCTCTGGTCTAGCCTGCGAGGCTGGAATGGACGAAGACAGCGGGCTTACCAGCCGGGAGTCGCCCGGTTACTCGGCTGGGAGAACTAGTTGGGCTGGCTCGGCCGGACCGTGTCGCATGCGGGCCGGACGCGTGAGATTAAAACAGCGACTACGCACGTAGAGGCCGCCGCTGAAACGTCACGGGACGCGGGTTCGATTCCCGCCGCCTCCATGGTGCCAAATAAGGCACCAAGAGGATAAGAGCTTGTAGATACAGGCACTTATCCTCTCTTTTATGCGCATAGCTGGTACGCTTTGGGGAGCAAAAAGGGCGAAACTGCAGATTAAGGTGCAAAATAAGGTGCAAATTAGGCTTGCAGGGGGTGCAAAATAAGAGTACCTTGTTTCTTAATCTGCACCAACCTCCAACCAGCGATGAGGCTATTGAAAATGAGGGTCCACAAGAAGGCCAACAAGGGGCTGTGTCTGGTGGGTGACGTGTACCAGCGGACCCTGGGCACCTTCGTCAACACCGTGGGCAGGCTGGCCCCCAAGCGGTTCCTCCTGGGCAAGGACCAGTACAAGGCCCAGATCGCCAACCTCAAGCTGGAGCAGCTCTGGACTATGGTGATCGACCCGGCCGGCCGCGAAGGGTTCCACCTCAAACCCATTGACCCCGCCACCGGCCCCATCTGGGAGGGCTGGCCGCTCAAGATCGCCGAGGCGATCCGGCAGCACCGCGCCACGATGCCGTTGCTGGTGCCCCAGGACGTCCCCCCGGGGCCGGCCATGGACAATCAGTATCGGACGGTGACGGACTTCACGCCCGAAGATATGGCCCGCCTTGATCGCGAGGCACAAGAGCACCCCGACTACCCGACCGCCCTGAACAAACTCAACGCTCTCTGCAAGGGCCTGATGGAATTCACGGCGGCCGACCCCGCTGCCCTTGATCGTGACCGGCAGCGGCACGCCGCCTATGCTGACCTCTACGCGGGCTGGGCCCGTGAGGACGCCCAGGCTGCCAGCACCCAGCCCCTGACGCCCGTGGGGGCCGGCCAGACCCTGTACCAGGCGATCGACGCCTATGTGGCCTACTGCGAGGCGACGGGTAGCGGAGGGCAGAAGGAACCCGAGGATGCCCTCGCCATTAAGAATGCCACCCCCGACATTATGCTGGAGCAGTTCAATTACGACGCGGTCCAGCGGGTCGGTGACTACTGGAGAAGCAGGCCGGCGGCCAGGCGGCACGGGGCCAACGGCAAGAAGATCGCCGTCCGCACGGTCATCAACCGGCTCAAGGCCACCCGGAGATTCATCAAGTGGCTTCACCGCACCGACGCCTGGAAGTGGAAGAAGCCCGATGAGTTCGAGGAGGCCCTCAAGGCGAGCGAGAAGAAGCTGCGTACCGAGGACGAGACCCTCGCCGGCCAGGCGGGCCCCGAGACGTGGACCGTGGAGGAGCTGACGACCCTTTACAAGTACGCCACCGACTTCGAGCGTGTCGTGCTCCTGTTCGGCATCAACCTGGGTTTCGCCCAGTCGGAGGTCGTCAGCTTCCGCATGGCGGACATCGACCTCCAGAACCAGCCCCCGCGAATCAAGCGGGTGCGACGCAAGACGGGCAAGTACTTCGAGGCGGCCCTGTGGCCCCAGACAATCCAGGCGATCGACTGGTTGACCCCGCACCGGGCCAAGGGGGCCGCAGACAGTCCCTGGGTGCTTCTCACGGAGGCGGGCAAGCGGCCCGGTGAGCAGCACATCACCAATGCGTGGAACCGGTTGATGGTGAGGGTCACCAAGGATCACCCAGCGTTACGCCGGCTACCGTACAAGTTCCTCAGGAAGACGGCCTACCAGCTCGTGAAGGAGGCCTCCGGGAGCGAGGAGATCGCCGGGACGTTCGAGGCCCGGGGCCGGCTGTCCACCGACGAGCACGCCAGCGTGTATGGGCGACGCCTCTTTGACCGCGTCCTGCAGGCCAACATGGACGTCCACAAGACGCTGGCCCCGGTGTTCGCCGCGGCACCTGATGCCTTCGCGGGGCCCCGCAAGAAGGGTGGGAGCAACATCTCCCGGAAGACTATCGAGAGGATCCAGGCCCTCTGGCGCGAAGGTGTCCGCCCCACAGAGATCATGAGGGTGACGGGCATGAGCCGCCAGACGGTGTATAGGCACAGGGTCGCTGCGGAGGGGGCTGGGAAGGGCGAGGGGATTGGGCTACCTGCCGTCCCGCCGGAGTGACATGTGGCTGCCCCGTCAAAAACCGAGGTCAGCTTGACGCTTCTTCCTGTTATGCACGGCAAGCTGGGCATTCGTGTCGGTGAATACTACAGTCGCGAATTCTGTGGTGACACGGAGTCGTAAGGTGCGGTCGACCTCCCCAAACGCCCAGTCGTACAGCGCGAACTCCCCATCTTCTTTCACGGGGAAAACGCCCGGCGAGTCCCTATCTGGCTTGCCAAAACGCGCGACAAGACGGTCAAGTATTGCAGACCAATCTCCCATGGCAGCAACCCTCTCTACCCCGTAAAAGAGCAGGAGAATGTAGAGCTTCCCTTCCTGGAAGTACATGTAGCACCCATCAGTGCCCGGTGCCTCGACCTCATATGTGGCTACCCCGGCCTTTGGGTTGGAACAGTCATCGCGATAGATCGGATCGTTGAAGTGTTTCGCCAGTTGGTCCTCTGGGTCGCCGAGTGACATGCCCTGGAATTCAAATGCCTGGATGGCCTCAACGTGCTGAGTTCTCGTTTGCATGACCAGATGCCTTTCTCGGATCAGGAGACCCCGTCAGTCCAAAATCGTAGTCCCGCCCGCGGCGAGGGTCAAGGGGCAATCTCGGCATATCTGCATGAATGCCACCCCTTCCTTCCCAGCCACCTCCGCGGTATCATCACCCTCGAAAGGGGCATCGCCCATGCGTCATCAAGTGCTTGCTGTGCTGCTCGTAGGGGTCTTGCCACCCGTGAATACTTGTAACTCCACCACCGCCGAGGCATAATCTGCTCAGGGAGCACTGCATGCCAAATGAACAGATGACTTTGCCTTTCGGCCCGTTGCGCAATAGCAACCTGTTTTCCAACCACTGGCTGGAGAACCGACTGCGGCTGGAGCCAGACTGGAACGAGTTGCAGCCGGCGGCGATGGCAGCCCTGGAGCGACTAGAGGCCCTGTGGGCCCAGCAGCGTGACCTAGTCGAGCACTACGGCAAAGAGCAGCCCCTGGAACAGGCTTTCATTCAGCCCGCCTTGCAGATTCTCGGCTGGCACCTCCTGTACCAAGTCAACCTACGCGGTCGCGAGCCCGACTACGCCTTGTTCCTGGACAAAGAAAGCCTTCATGCGGCCATCAAGATTGGCCAGAAATCCCCCGACTTCTGGCAGTACCCAGCGATCCTCGCCGACTCCAAGGCCTGGGACATCAGTCTTGACCGGCCCACGGGCGGCGGAAAGGCCCGCGAGTACCCGCCCCAACAGATCGAGTGGTACCTAAACGAAAGCCAGCTCCCGTTTGCCATCCTGACCAACGGGCGGCAATGGCGGCTGATCCCTCGCGGCCACACGCCCGACCAATCGCGGTTCGAGACGTACCTGGAGTGCGACCTGGCCAAGCTGCTGGAGTTGGTCAGGGACTGCCGAAAGGGTGGTAAGAAGGCTCTGGAGACGCTTTGGCGGGTCCAAGAGGTTTTCGTCCGCTTCTTTCTGCTCTTTAGCCCCGTCGGCTTCGCCGAGGTCCAGGGCCGCAAGCCGCTGGTCCAGCGGGCAATCGCGGGCAGCAGCGAGTATCGCCTCGGCGTCGGCGAGGGGCTCAAGGGCCGCGTCTTCGAGGCCCTGCGAATCTGCATCGAGGGCTTCCTGAGCCACGCGCCCAACCAGCTTGATCCCCAGGCCGACCTCGCCGCCTGCCGGGCCAACAGCTTCACGCTGCTCTACCGGTTGCTGTTCATCATGTACGCCGAGGACCGTGGCCTCCTGCCGTATCGCATCAACGACATCTACACCGACAACCGCTCCCTCGGCCGACACCGCGACGAAATCGCCCAGGCCCTAGACAAGATCACTTTGGGCCGTCTCGATGATTTCGCCAAAGACAAGGTCGGCATCTGGAAGGAATTGGGCAAACTGTTCGACCTGATCGATGGTGGCCACGAACGATACGGCGTACCCGCCTACAACGGCGGCCTCTTCGACCCTGACACGCATCCGTTCTTAGCCACCAAGGGAATCCCCGACTGGCACCTCGCACACGTGATCGATCAACTCGGTCGAACGGAGGACCCGCATCCGCAGATAGGCTTGGCAAGAGTTGACTACCGCGACTTGGCCATCCAGCACCTCGGCAGCATCTACGAGGGCCTGCTGGAACTGCACCCGCACTACGCGACCCAGAAGATGGTCGTCATCCGCCGCGACGGCCGCGAGGACGGTGAGGAGAAGACCCAGCCCTCCGCCGAGCCTCTTCCCCCGGGATTTGAGGTCGTCAAGGAGTACAAACCCGGCGAAGTCTACCTGCTCAACAATAAAGGCGAACGCCGGGCCTCGGGCAGTTACTACACCCCTAACCACATCGTCGATTACATTGTGGAAAAGGCCCTGGGGCCCCTCTGCCAGCGGATCGCCGCGCAGCTCCAGGCCGAGATTGACCAGGCCGAGGCCGATCTCAAGGGCACCCGCAACGGACGTCGCCAGGCCATCGAGGACAAGCTCCAGGCCCTCCAGGCCGACTACGACGACCGCATCCTCGCCCTGCGGGTCCTGGACCCGGCCATGGGCAGCGGGCACTTCCTCCTCCGCGTGTGCCAGTATCTGGCCGAGGAGATCGCCACCAGTCCGCACACCGGCGATCCCGACGCCGCGCATGCCGGCAGCGACGAGTCAACCCTGACCTTCTGGAAACGCCGCATCGTCGAGCGTTCGATTTATGGCGTCGATCTCAACCCCGTCGCTGTGGAACTGGCCAAGCTGGCCCTGTGGCTTGAGACGGCTTCGACCAAGCAACCCCTGACGTTCCTCGACCACCACCTGCGATGCGGCAACAGCCTCGTCGGGGCCAGCATCGAGGCCATGGGCGCGTTGCCCGGTGCCGCAGCCGGCGGCGGCAATCTCTTCATGGCCACGGTGACCAGCCGCCTGCCGATCATGCTCGAACCGCTCAAGCAGATCGCATCCATGCGGTCGGAGACCATCGATCAGGTCAAGCAGAAAGAAAAGCTCTACCGCCAGGAGTTCTAGAAGATCCGGCGGCCGTTCCTGACGCTCGCGAACCTGTGGGCCGGCACCTACTTCGTCCCCATCGAGCAGCGGCCGACCCCGGGGCTGTACCAGTCGGCCCTGGACGCCCTCGGCACGCCCGCCAAACTGGACAAACTGGCCGCCGAGCCGTGGATGGCCGCTTGCCTCCAGGCCGCCGGCACCGATCGGGAGAACTGCTTCGCCTGGCAGCTTGAGTTCCCCGAGGCGTTTTTCGACCCCAGCGGCCTTCGTGAAGGCGGGGGCTTCGACGCCATCGTTGGCAATCCACCGTACGATGTACTGGAGAAGGAACGGCGAGAGGAGGGCACGCCACATGCGGGGCTTCGCGCATATCTGGACAAATGCGATGAGCTTGAGCCAGCCACTGGGGGGAAGTTGAATCTGTTCCGCCTGTTCATCGTACGATCTCTTGGCTTACTTCGTCAGCGAGGTACATGCTCGATGATTGTGCCTCTGGCATTACTGGGGGATCAGACCTGCGCACCTACACGGAAATACATGATCGAGGCTTCAAGCCACGTCATCTTTGAGTGTTTTCCACAGAAGGATGACCCCGCCCGACGAGTCTTCAACGGCGCGAAGCTTGCCACTGTCGTCTTTGTCGCTTCCAAACATGCGACCAACGCCAGCGTCGATGCAGATCTGGCGATCCGGTCGCATCCCGCAGACCGCATCGAAGGTTCCGGTCGGGCATGTATGCTCAAAGCCAGTGACCTCAAACGAATCGACCCAAAGACCCTGCCGGTGCCTATGGCCAGCATTGAGGAAGTGGACTTGTGCCTCCGCATCCATCGTGATGAACGTGTGGTGCGTTTGGGAGCGATGCCAGACTTTAGGGTCACAAGAGGAGAGATCAACCAGACAATCTATCGCAAGTACATCACGAACAACCCTGAAGATGAGCGGCTTCTTAAAGGGGCCGAGATCTGCCGCTTCGGGCTCAATATCGACATCACTCAAGGGCGAAGAGAGTGGTTTGTAAAGGGCGGAGCAAAACCGTGGCGCGGGGCGGGCGGGGCGATTTCGTAGCGC
>CAZTVF010000023.1:0-53964 GCA_964616985.1 uncultured Planctomycetaceae bacterium | reverse complement strand
GCACTTGATGCGTTATGCCCAAAAGTTAACCGGACACTAGTGGTCATTGGTCATTCCCGCCGCAGGCGGGCTGGGGGTGGCACCGAGTTGGCTCATTTCAGCTTGTTCCTTGAGCTTGGGTCTTGTCCTTGGTCATTTGTCCTTGGACATTGGTCATTCCCGCCGCAGGCGGGGCAAGGTCAGTGCGTGGTGGTGTCGGCGAGGGGGGGCTTGTTGCGGCGGAGCCAGGCGAGGCGTTTGCGGCCGAGGACGCGGGGACGCCAGAGGGATTCGATGGCGGGCGTGAAGGTGTTCATGGCCAGGACGGCGAGGTAGGCGGGGATGGGGTTGTCCATGTACAGCTGCATGCCCATGGCCAGGGCGCCGCAGCCGGCGCCGAAGATGATCTGCCCGCCGGTGGTGACGGGTCGCGAGGTCATCTCGGTGGCCAAGAAGAAGGCGGCGAGGACCAGGCCGCCGGCCAGCAGTTGGTAGCAGACGTAGATGCAGCCGACGTCGGCCTCTTCGATCATGATGGGAAACCAGGCGGTGCGGGCGCCGCCGGCGGTGGCGAAGGTGACGGGCGCGATGGCGGCGACGATGGCGGCGGCCAGCAGCATGGCCACCGGCAGCTGCCACTTCACGTAGTTGCGGTAGATGAGGTACAGGCCGCACAGGATGATCAGGACAGCGGAGCCCTCGCCGATGCCGCCTCCGCGGGCGCCGCCGAGCATGCACTCCATCGCGGGCAGCACGCTGAAGGCGGTGGGGCGTGCGGCGGGGACGACCTCGGGGTCGGGCAGGTAGGCCAGGCCGCTGTAGCGCGGCTCGCCGCGGGTGAGCCCCTGCAGCAGCTTGGCCGGATGCGTGGTGAGGAACGCGTCGGCGCCGGCGGGGGCGGGCTGGCGTTCCCAGTGTCGCATCTCGAGATCCTTGGCGGCCAGCTGGACGTCGCCCCAGAGGACCTTCTCGCGGGCCAGCACCGGCCAGTGGTCGGGCGCCAACGTGGTGGCGAAGATGACGGCGACGGCGAGTCGGCCGATGAGGGCGGGCTGCCAGAGGAAGTGGCCGACGCCGCCGAAGATGGCCTTGCCCAGGAGGATGGCGAAGGCGGCGGCGACGACGGGCACATACCAGGGCACGAAGGGCGGCAGCGTCAGGGCCAGCAGCAGGCCGGTGAGGTAGGCATGCGAGCGGCCCAGCAGGGCCGGCACGCGGGTGACGCGGTAGTAGACGCGTTCGATGGCGGCGCAGGAGAAGATGGCGATGGCGGCCACGATGCCGGCCTGCCAGCCGTACATGACCAGCCCGCCCACGAGCGGCCCGCAGGCGGCGGCGAAGGTGACGCAGAAGATGGTCCGCACATTCTCCGGCGCGTGCAGGTACGGCGCCGTCAGGGCCGGCGTGATGACCGCGTGAGGATGTGGGGTGGTTTCGGCGATGCTAGCTTTCCTTCAGGCTGGGCGTCAGCAGGGGCATGCGGCGGCGCAGGGCGGCCATGCCGATCTTGAGCTGTCGCACGCGGTGGGCCAGCGGCAGGCGGGCGGGACAGATGTACGAGCAGATGCCGCACTCGACGCAGGCCAGGACGCCGGCGGCGTGGGCGTCCTCGATGTGCCCCAGCTCGAAGTGGTCGTTGAGGGCGGCGACGTTCAGCCGCGCCGGGCAATGGTCGGTGCACCAGGAGCAGCGGATGCAGGGAGTGGGTGCGGGGGGCGCGACGGCGTCCAGGGCGAGCACGGCCTCGGTGGCGGCCCAGGCGACGGCATCATCGTCCATGGGCAGGCCGGACATGGCCCCGCCGTGCACGAGGGGCGGTTCGGCGCTGCCGGCGAGGAAGGCGCAGTCGACGCCGAAGGGCGTCCAGACGTTGGCGCCCTCGACGACGCGTTCGCCGGCGACGGTGACGACGCGGGCGGTCATGGGCGCGCCGCAGGCCACCCATCGGTAGGCGGCGAAGCAGGTGGGGGCGTCGGTGACGGCCACGCCGGCGTCGAGGGTCGATCCGCCCAGGGGCGGCTCGCGGCGGGCGAGCACCTTGGTCAGCAGGGCGTCGGTGCCGATGGGGTACTTGGGCGGCAGGGCGACCGTCTGGATGCGGCAGGCGCGGGCGGGGCCGACCAGTTCGCGGTAGTCGTCGGTCCGCCGCTGGTCGACGGCCAGGACGATGTCGGTGGCCTCGATGGCGGCGGCCAGCAGGGCCAGGCCGCGGATGACGTCGGCGCCGCGTTCGGCCAGCAGGCGGTGGTCGGCGGTGACGTAGGGCTGGGGCTCGACGACGTTGCAGATGAGGATGCGGCAGCGGCCGCTGCGGGCGGCGGCGAGCCAGTGGGCCATGGGCCAGGGCCGCGGGCGCGTCACGGCCAGGCCGCCCTGGGAGAGGCGCTGGCGGAGCATGTCGGGGGCGGCCTCGCGCCACTCATAGATCGGGTTCAGCGGGCGGATGGGCCCGGGGGCCTCGACGGAGAGGATCTCGACGGCCGGCGAGGGGGTGAAGCATCGCCGCGAGCCGACGGGGACGGTGACGAGCTTGCCGACGCGGCCGGCGAGGGGGGCGAAGATATCGACGCCGGTGTCATCGACGGCCTCGGCCAATCGCTCGCCGGCGGTGACGAACGCGCCCTCCTGCACCAGCAGGCGTGCGGGCGAGCCGGCGCACGGCGCCAGGGGCAGGCGCAGGCGCGGCGGACGGAGGCAGGCGGTGATCTCACGATCCAGCGTTGCGTGCTTCTGGTCGGGCAGATCGATGCCTCCGGGGAAGGCGCCGTATCGTCGAAAGGTCATTTTTTGCTGTGTTCCTGGTTGTCCAGCGTCTTGAGCAGCGGGTCGATGTATTCGTACTTGGCCGCCTTCATGAGATCGTTGAGCACGAGCTGCTTGCCCTGGTCGATGAGGCGGTCGCGGAGGGTGGCCTCGACCTTGTCCTTGACGTCCTCGAAGCGGACGTTCTGCGGATCGATAACTTTCTCGAGTCTTAATACGTGCCACGCGTAGCCCAGTTTGATCGGGTCCGACAATTCGCCGGGCGTCTTGAGCTTGAGCGCCGCCTCGCGGAAGTTGTCGGGCATCTCCGCCGGCGAGAGGCTGCTGATGGGCGGCAGCTGGCCCATCTGCGAGGCCGAGGGGTTCTTGGAGTGCTTCTGGGCCAGGCGGCCGAAGTCGGCGTCGCGCTGGCGGGCGAGCTGGATGACCTTCTCCAGCTCGTTCATCGACTCCATCTCGATGTGGCGGACCAGGACCTTGCGGCCGTACTGGTCCTCGAAGGCCTGACGGAGCAGCTTGTCGTTTACCTGCACGCGCGGGGCGGCGAGCTTCCGCAGGCGGGCGTTCATCTGGACGGACAGGTCCCAGCGCTGGCGGGAGATCTGCTTCTCGTTGAGGAACTGGACGAGCATACGCTCGCGCTGCTCGGGCTCTTCGACGGTGGCGAAGACGCCCTGGAGGAGTTTGCCGCTCTCGGCCAGGATGTCGGCGTCGGTGAGGGTGATGCCCTTCTCGTCGGCGGCCTGCTGGACGATCTCGGCCATGATGAGCTGCTGGGACATCACCAGCCCCTGGCCGCGGATGAGCAGGTCGTAGAGCTTGGCCATCGCGACGGGCTTGCCGTTGACGATGGCCAGGACGGCGCCGCCCTCGGCCGGCGGGGGCGCGGGGGCGGCCTGCGGTTCGGGGGCCTGCTGGACGGGCTGGGGCGCGGGATCGCAGGCGGCCAGCAGCAATGCAGAGATCAACGCGATGGGCAGATAACGCATAGGGTATCTCGTGATGGTAGGGGCCGGACGGTTCACGCCCCTCTAGAGTACCCTGCGGCGCGGGCGCGAGTCAATCCGGCGTGGCGTCGCAGGGCATGCCCTACGGGACGGCGGCATGGCTGAGCGTGCTGTTGATCTCCCCGCGCGTGGTATGCGATGATGCGGGGATGACGCAAGGCGTGACAAGGCTGGCGCCCTCGCCGACGGGGGCGCTGCACGTGGGCAACGCGAGGACCTTCGTGGTTAACTACCTTCTGGCCCGCCAGCGGGGGTGGCGCGTGCTGATGCGCGTCGAGGACCTCGACGGCCCGCGGGTGAAGGCGGGCTCGGCCGAGGCAATGCTGCAGGAGCTTCGCTGGCTGGGGCTGGAGTGGGAAGAGCCCGTCGTGTACCAGTCGCAGCGGGGCGGGGCGTATCGCGCGGCGCTGGAACGGCTGGCGGCGGACGGCTGGGCGTACCCGTGCGTGTGCAGCCGCAAGGATGCGCAGATCGCGGCCAGCGCCCCCAACCTGGGCGATGCCCAGGCGGCGTACGGCGGCGTCTGTCGCGGCCGCTTCGCAACGGCGGCGCAGGCCGCGGCGACGGGCAGGCCGGTGGCGTGGCGGCTGCGCGTGGACGAGCAGCCCATCACGGTAGAGGACGCGTTCGCGGGGCCCTCGACGTTCGTGCTGCCGCAGATGTGCGGCGACTTCGTCATCTTCAAGTCCGACGGCCTGGCCGCCTACCAGCTGGCCGTCGTGCTGGACGATGCCGCCGCGGGCGTCGATGCGATCGTCCGCGGCGACGACCTGCTGGAGTCGGCCGCCCGCCAGATGCACCTGCGGCGGCGGCTGGGGATCGACGCGCCGGTGCGATACTGGCACCTGCCGCTGGTGATCGGCCCCGACGGGCGGCGGCTGGCGAAGCGCCACGGCGACACGCGGCTGTCGTACTACCGCGCCCGCGGCGCGACGGCGGAGCGGGTGCTGGGGCTGATCGGCTTCACCTGCGGGCTGTGGCCCGCGCGGCGCGCGGCGACGATGGATGAACTGCTGGCCGCCTTCGACCTGTCGAAGCTGGCCAGGACGCCGTACGTGTTCACGGCCGACGATGATGCGTTCTTAGGCGGGTAGTGGATCGTTTGGCGGCGGCTTGCCGTTCGGGCGATATCAGCGTCTTTCGGCATGCAGAACCTGTCCCTGCGGGCCAGGACCTGCATGCCCTACCGTTGGGTGATCGTTTGGCGGCGACTTGCCGTTCGGCGATGTCAGGTATGGGTGACGCCAATGGGGTTCTACAGCGCCGAACGGCAAGCCGCCGCCAAAGCCTTACGCCTAGATTCGACTGTGAAGGAATCTAGCCTATGTCCGTAATCTCCTCGCCATCGAGGCGGCAGGGGAGCAGCGAGTCGAGCTCATCCTTGCGGGCGAGGCGGTAATGGTCGGCGAAACGCTTCTTGGCCAGGCGAAGGTCGCGGACGCCCTGGGCGTCGCAGCCGAACAGGAGGGCGTAGCCCTTGTACGTCCGCGGGCGGCCGATGACGCGGACGGCGGCCGGCGGGGCGGCCGCGTCGGGTTCCGCCGCGGCGGGCGCGGCGGGGCGGCGGTCGAGGACGAGGTAGCTCAGGGGCAGCGCGCGGAGGTCGATGTGCATCTGGTGGGCAACGCGGGCCCAGTTGCCGTCGGTGAAGACTTCCGGCGGCGGGCTGGCGAAGAAGTGGCACCAGTGGCGTTCGTTGCCGGCGGCCAGCATGCCGCAGGCGCCCTGGTGGGTGCAGGGGGCGACGATGCGGAACGGGGCGGCGGCCTGGGAAGGCTGACACCCGGGGCCGTCGGTCGTCGCGGCCAGCAGCCGCTCGCGGATGGCGATCAGGGCTCGGCTGGATTCGTGCGTGGCGGCCTCGACCCAGATGATGGCGGTGGCGGAGGTGAGCTTCTTGACCAGTTGGTCGATCTGCTGCGGGGTGAGTTCGGTGATGACGTGGCTGAGCAGGACCGTTGGGGCCAGCGGCTCATGGGCAGCCAGGCGGACGTCCAGGCCGGGGAACGCGCCGCGGGCGCGGCGCTGGGCGAAGGCGACGGCCAGGGCGGAGCGGTCGAGCAACGCCAGGCCGGTGATGTCTTCGCGGCCAAAGCGGCGGATGAGGCTCCTGCCGGCGACGCCGCTGCCGCAGCCCCAGTCGAGGACCTCGCCGGCCGGCGGCGACCAGCCCAGCCGCTGCAGTTCGTCCAGCACGAAGTCCCACTTCCAGGCGATCCGCTGGGCGAAGGTGAAGTCGTAGGTGGCCAGGTCGTTGTCGTCGTGCCAATAGTCCGCGGCCCCGGCGGCGCCGCGGAGGTAGGCGGAGCGCAGCCGTTCGAGGACGGTCCAGTCGAGTTTGTCCCAGTTCATCATATATATGATGCGGCTCCTGCCGCGGTGAGGTTCACGCTAAAGGCTGGGCCGTGAGCATATCTGGCTGGTGGTTGTTCGCACCCCCAAACAAGTTTGGGGGTGGCACCGACTTGGCACGCATGCCGGCGCGAGTACGCTTCGGCATGGTGCCCAGAATGTCTATTCGTTCAACTCGACGCATTTTACCGACATGGCCTCCAAGTCGTGGCTGCCGGTGTCGATGGGTTCGCTGGCCCAGGCGGGGCGGCAGCGGACGCGGACGCTCATGGGCGAGGAGTACATATTCATAAGGTACAGCATGCTTCGGCGGCCGGCGGTGGCCAGGCTGCACCAGACGCTGGGGTTGGACGATTCGATGATCGGCCTCATGCCCAGCGACTGCAGCAGGGCGACCAGCATCCGCTCGTGCTCGCGCATCGAGTGCGTGTAGGTCATGCCCAGCACGATCGCGGCCCCGCCGCCGGCGAAGTCCTGCCGCCAGGCCACGGGCAGGGCGCTGATCTCGTCGGTGCCGACGACCTTGGCCCCGCCCGGCAGCGGCTGGGGGTAGTACAGCTGGCCGTTGTTCCAGACGTTCTCGAGGCCGGCGAACGTCAGGCGGGTGGCCGAGCTGCCCGACGCGCGGAAGTCGGCGCCGCCGAGGAACTCGCCCAGGATGGTGCACGGGCGGAGGTTCTCGTCCACGGTCGGAAGAATCGGCAGGATCAGCACCCGCCCGCCGCCCTGGATGAACTTGACCAGCCGCCGCTGGTGGCCGGCCGGCATCATCGACGAGCCGTTCACGACCAGCGGCCGCTGCGTGTCGGCGTGCCAGTCCTCGTGATCGAGATCACAGAAGGCCGGCGACAGGCCGGCGCAGAAGGCGCTGGTCAGCGTGCCCTTGGTCATCAGGTTCCAGGCGTCCTGCGGCCCCAGGGGCAGGCCGCCGCGGCCTCGCCAGAAGTGGTCGGCCTTGTCGGTCTCCCAGTCCCAGGCGAAGCGGACGTCGAACTCGCGCTGGGTCTCGCACACCCAGGGGCGGTCGCGGAGCAGCAGGCCGAAATCCTTCATCGCCTGGTAGAGGGGGCGGACCTCGCCGAAGGCGCCGATGGCGGCGCCGTAGTCGTAGATGTCGCTGGTGCCGCCCATGCCGGGCGGGTTGGCCCCGCCGGTATAGATGTAGTAGTTGTGCCCCTTCATGCCCATGGCCACGTTGATCAGCCAGGCGGCCTTGGCGTCCTGGGGGGTCAGGGGCGGCCAGTCGCTGAGGCTGCCGGCGGGCAGTTCGTACACGGTCTGCGGCATTCCGCACAGCCGCATGGATTCCAGCGACAGGAAGATCTTCCGCGTCCACTGGGGCGTGGGGTTGTTCTGGGGCCAGTTCTGGTCGAGGCTGTAGTAGTGGTCGCCGCCGACGACGAACGGGTGGCCCGCGGCCGCCATCGCGTCTGTGAGCGTCCGGTTGGAGGCGTGGTTGATGGCGTTGTGGACCAGCGGCGTGTCGATGCCGAGTTCCTTCATCCAGTCGGCCAGCGTGGTGGTGTACTCGGCCGCGACGGACATGTAGAACTCGAAGTAGTCCTTGCGCCGGCGGATCTCATCGGGCGTGCTGGGGCCGGTGTAGATCGGCGGGCGGACGTCGACGAAGCTGGCCGCCGCCTGGCCGGTGGCCTCGTTCATGGCCGCGACGGTGCCGTACCGCCGGCGGAGGTACTCGACGAAGCGGCCGCCCTCGACGCCGATGCCCATGGCCTCGGCGTTGCAGTCGGGGCCGCCGAACCACATGTGGATGCCGGTGAGCTCGTTGTCGATCTGCGTGAAGGCGATGGGCCCGCCGCGCGAGACGGTGTGGCGGGCGAGAATCGGGCAGACCTGCTCGAACCAGGCCCGCGTCCTGGCCAGGAACACCGGGTGCGTGTACGAGGCCACGAAGAAGCGGAACGGCTCGCCTTCGCTGGTGCGGGCGAGGACCTGGGGGTACTTGCTGAACATCCAGTGCGGCAGGCCCGCGTAGAGCAGTTCGGAATACTGGTAGGGCCCCGGGCGGGCCATGACGTAGAGCCCTTCGTCGGCCGCCGTCGCCAGGAAGCCCTCGAGGTCGTCGAAGTCGCGGCGGCTGAAGGCGAAGTCGCCCTCGGTGGGCTCGTGGACGACCCAGGGGACGTACGTGCCGAGGCAGTTGCCGCCGGCCTCGCGGAAAAGACGCATCCGCCTGCGCCAGTCGTCGCGCGGGACGCGGAAATAGTGGAACTCGCCCGAGTTGAGGTACACGGGCTTGCCTTCGATGCGATAGCAGACGTTGTCGAACGTGATTGGCTTCATGGTTAACCTTTCCAGGGACGCAGTTATAACCCGGGAGACCAAATTGTGGATTGCGGATTGCGGATTTCGGATTGAAGAAGCCATGCTCTGTCCAAGGGTAGGCAAGCCCTCAATGGTTGTGGATCGTCGAAGGCGACTGGGGCCTGTAGCGGCCTGCGGCAAGTCGGCATGCCGGCTTCTTCTTTTCCTGGCTCTGTATTCCTCTGTGTCTCTGTGGTCAATTCTTCGTGCGGGCGGCGATGGCGAAATGCGATGAGATCATCTTGTCATACCCCGCACTGACTGAAGGAGAGCGTATGTCGCAGGCGACGACGGCGGCTGGCTTCGATGCGATCACCCCGATGGAGACGCCGATGACGGCCGGGCAGAAGCGGGCGCTGCTGGCGCGCTTTGCCGGCAAGCCCTATATCGTGCTGGCGGCCGACCGGACGCAGACGATCCGGCGGGACGATATCCTGCCGCTGCCGTGGGCGGACTGGTCGCCCGGGGACGGCTTCGCCGGCCAGGCCGCCAAGGGCGAGTGGTACCCGTTCCAGCTGGCGGTCTACGCCGCCCGCCGGGCGGTGGAGCATGTGTCGCTGACGTTCTCGTCGCTGGTGGGTCCCGGACGGCGGGAGATCCCCGCCAGCGCGATGCGGTGCATCAACCTGGGCGGCATCGACTGGGCCCGGCGGGCGTTCACCAAGGATGTGTCGGTGCCCAGGGGCAAGGTGCAGGCGCTGTGGATCGGGGTCGATGTGCCGCGGTCGCTGGCGGCGGGCGAGTACCGCGGCACGGTCACGGTTGGCGCCCGGGGCCTGCCGGCGGCCAAGGTGCCGGTGGCGCTGACGGTGGTTGGCCCGGCGGTGACCGATGGCGGCGTGGGTGATATGGATCGCCTCGCCCGCCTCCGCTGGCTGGATTCGACCCTCGCCGGCGGCGACGCCCTGACCAGGCCCTACACGCCGCTGCGCGTCCGCGGCGAGGTGATCTCCTGCCTCGGCCGCGAGGTGGCGCTGGGTTGGGAAGGTCTGCCGGCCGGCATCGTGAGCTATTTCACAGGCTCCGTCACCGGCATCGAGGGTCGCGGGCGGGACATCCTGCAGCACTCCGTCCGCCTGGCCGTCATGAAAGGCGACCGCCGCCTCCAGTGGCAGGGCGACCTCATACGGTTCACGCACAAGCGGGCGGGGGCGGTTACCTGGGAAGGCACCTGCTGGACGCCCGGGCTGCGGCAGAAGCTGCAGGGGCGGATGGAGTTCGACGGCACGCTGCAATATCGCATCACGCTGCGGGCCACGAGCGAGGTCACCGTCGATGACATCGTGCTGCAGCTGCCATTTGACACCGACGTGGCGAAGTACCTCATGGGCCTGGGTCAAAAGGGTGGCCGCCGCCCGGCGAGCCTGCAGTGGCGGTGGGATCGTGAAAAGCACCAGGACAGCGTCTGGATCGGCGACGTGAACGCCGGCCTGCGGTGCAAGCTGTACGGCGACGACTACGTCCGCCCGGTCATCAACGCCCACTACCGCTACGGGAAGCTGAACCTGCCGGCGTGCTGGCACAACGGCGGACGCGGCGGCATCCGCCTGACCGAAGAGGGTAGCACCACGACGCTGCACACCTTCAGCGGCCGGCGGAAGCTGAAGGCCGGCGAGGAGGTGACCTTCTGCTTCGATCTGCAGATCACGCCCACTCGGCCGATCGAACCGGCGGAACGTTGGCGGCAGCGGTACTTTCACGCGTTCAAGCCGGTGGCGGAGGTGCAAGCCAGCGGGGCGAATATCATCAATCTTCACCACGCCAACGACCTCAACCCGTTCATCAACTACCCGCTGTTCCCCCAGCCCGTGGAGCGGCTCAAAGAGTATGTGCAGCAGGCGCACGAGGCGGGACTGAAGGTGAAGATTTACTACACGATGCGCGAGCTGACCAACCACCTGCCCGAGCTGTGGGCCCTTCGCAGCCTGGGCAGCGAGGTGCTGCTGGATGGCGACGGCCTGGGCTTCTGGGTCAAGGACGCCAGCGCAATGGAGGCGTGGTGCGCGACGCACCTGCGGACGGGGTATCGCCCGGCCTGGCGGCACGTGTTCACCGACGGCGAGTATAGCGGCCAGACCGACGCATCGCTGCTGACGGCGAGCCGGTCGCGGTGGTGCAACTTCTACCTCGAGGGGCTCGACTGGCTGTGCCGGCGGGTAAAGATCGACGGCCTCTATATAGATGATGTCTGCTACGACCGGACCGTGATGCAGCGGGTGCGGCGGATCCTCGACCGCCGCCGGCCGGGGGCGCTGATCGACATGCACTCTTGGAACCACGTGCATGGGGCGGCCGGCTTCATCAACAGCGCGCTGCTGTACATGGAACTGATGCCCTACCTCGACAGCCTGTGGTACGGTGAGGCGTTCGACTACAACGAGGGGCCCGACTACTGGCTGATCGAGATGGCTGGCATCCCGTACGGGCGGATGGGCGAGATGCTGCAGAACAACGGTAATCCTTGGCGTGGAATGCTTTACGGCATGAGCCAGCGTTTGCCATGGTCGGGCGACCCGCGCAGCCTGTGGCGGCTGTGGGATGAGTTCGACATCGAGGCGGCCGAGATGATCGGCTACTGGGACGACGCCTGCCCGGTGCGGACGGACCATGAAGAGGTGCTGGCCACCGTCTACCGCCGCAAGGAGCGGACGCTGGTGTGCCTGGCCAGCTGGGCCGCCGGCCCGGTGGCGGTGGACCTAGCGATCGACTGGGCGGCCCTGGGGATCAACCCGGACCGGGCGACCCTCACGGCCCCCGCGATCGCCGGCCTGCAAGAAGAGGCGCGGTTCAAGCCAAGTCAGGATTTAACTGTCGAGCCTGGAAAGGGTTGGATGCTGATCGTCCGCTGAATGTGTGGCCTCGGTGGCGGCTCGGGGAGGCGGCCCCCGGCACGTGCGCCGTCATTCCTCGCCGTCGCGGGGGGTGGCGCCGCCGCGGCGGAGGGCGCCGGGGCCGAAGCGGGAGGAGATATCGTCGATGGCACGGTCGAGCTGGCGGAGCTTGGTATGACGGGGATCCTCGAACAGCGGCAACTGCCCCCCCTGGCCGGTCAGCCCGTTGGCCGTCATGCCCAGCAGTCGAAGCGGGCGGAAGTCCGTGGCCCACTTCTCCAGCAGCGACACCGACGCCCGCCACAGCTCGTCGGTCACGTCGGTGGCCCGGGGCAGCGTGGCCGCCCGCGTGATGGTGGTGAAGTCGCCGTACCGCAGTTTGAGGTGCAGGCTGCGGGCCCGCAGCCCGTGACGCCGCAGCCGCCGCGCGACCTGCTCCACCTGGCCCAGCAGCACGCCGCGGAGCTGGCCCAGGTCGGTCACGTCCTCGGCAAAGGTCTGTTCCTGGCCGATGCTCTTGGCCTCGCCGTCGGGCGTCACGGGGCGGTCGTCCAGCCCCTGCGAGAGCCGGTGGAAGTGCTCGGCCGCCTCGCGGCCGAACGCCCGCTGAAGCGTCGACAGCGGGGCCGCGCGGAGCTGACCGATCGTCCGGATGTTCAGCTTGGCGAACTGCGCCTCGCCCGCGGGGCCCACGCCCCAGATGCGGCGGATGGGCAGCGGGTCCAGCGTCGCCTGCATCGTCTCGGGCGTGATGACTACCAGCCCGTCGGGCTTGCGGAGGTCGCTGGCCAGCTTGGCCAGGAACTTGTTGGGCGCAACGCCCACGCTGGCGGTCAGGTGGAGCTCGTCGCGGATGGCCCGCTTCATGTCCGCCGCCATCGTCTGGGCCGATCCCAGCAGGCGGGCGCAGCCGGTGACGTCCAGAAAGGCCTCGTCGATGCTCAGGGGCTCGATCAGCGGCGAGTACCGCCGCAGGATGCCGTGCAGCTGCTCGCTGATCTCGGCGTAGCGGTGGTGGCGGCCGGGCAGGACGATCGCGTGCGGGCACAGCCGCACCGCCTTGGCCATCGCCATCGCCGAGCGGCAGCCGAACTGGCGGGCCTCGTAGCTGGCCGTGGACACGACGCCCCGGTCGGCCACGCTGCCGCCGACGAGGATGCACTTGCCACGCAGTGAGGGATTGTCGAGCTTCTCGACGGCGGCGAAGAACTCGTCCATGTCGAGATGGATGATCTGTCGCATCGAGAACAGCATAACAAAAGGGCTCGCCGGGGCCATTGCTTTCCGCACCGCAGGACGTAGAATGCGCGCCACCCCGCCATGGGGCACTGAAAAGAAAGGATCGTCGCCATGCGTAAGGAAGTCCGCGACCGCTACTATAGAACATATACTTATCAATCCATAGATCGCGTGCTGGACATCGAGTTCGGCTATTGGCCGCAGACCATCCGCCGCTGGCTCAAGGAGGTCATGGCCATCGAGCTGACGCCGCAGGAGCAGAACCAGATGTTCCTGGGCAAGCTGGACAAGTTCCTGGGCTTCGACGGCCTCGAGCACGACGGCCTGGGCGTCAACATGGGCCTCAACCCCGCGTTTCCCGAGGAGATCATCGAGCGGCGCGAGCACTCGATCCTCATGCGAGACGGCAGCGGCTGCCTGGCCGAGCGGTTCCTCAGCGACCAGGACGAGAGCTCGATTCCGCACTTCATCAAGTTCGCCGTCGAGACGCCCGACGACTGGAAGGGTCTCAAGGAGCGGCTGCGCATCGATGACCCGATCCGGCAGATCAAGCCTGAGGTGGTCGAGCGGCTGCGGAAGTCGGCGGCCGCGGGGCTGATGATGTCCGCCTGGTGCCCGGGGCCGTACGGCTGGCTGCGGGCGTACATCGGGTTTGAAAACCTGTCGGTGGCCTTCTATGAGTACCCCGACATGATCCACGAGATGGTCGAGCACATCACCGAGATGAGCCTGCACCAGCTCCGCCAGCTGCCGGCCGACATCCCCATCGACCACTCCTCGTGGTGGGAGGACATGGCCAGCAAGAACGGCCCCTTCGTGAGCCCCAAGATGTTCCGCGAGTTCCTGCAGCCGGCGTACCACGCCATCGGGCAGGAGCTTCGTAAACGCGGCTGCTGCATAGGGATAGTGGATTGCGACGGCAATCCGCATGATATCGTCGCCAACTGGCTCGAAGAAGGCGTCAATATCATGTTCCCGCTGGAGGTTGCCGCCGGCGTCGATCCCTTCGCATGGCGCAAGGAGTTCGGCATGGAGATGCGGATCCGGGGCGGCATCGCCAAAGAGCCGCTTGTTCGCGGTAAGGCCGAGATTGACAAGGAGTTAGAGCGGATCAAGCCGCTATTGGAGCAGGGGGGCTTCATCCCGCACCTCGATCACCTCGTGCCGCCGGATATCTCCTACTCCAACTACCAGTATTACCTGGAGCGGAAGCGGAAATTAATCGGGAAGCAGTGATCGGGGCGTCGACGTATAAGTATTTGTACAATTTTGAGTTATGCAGCTGGTGTTGACTATCGGCAACATACAGCCGTTTTTTCGAGATTTTCCTGCTAAGACAATGATACTGGACACGGGTGCGGCCGATATAATAACGACAAGCTCCGCGACCCTCACAGACGAAACGAGCTATGAACTAGCTACTAAAGCGGGTGACGCGGACTTACCTCGAGCGCCCACGGGCGCTCGAGCTTTTCGATGCGAGAATGCCTGGAGGAAGGCAGTGACCGCAGTGATCTGTGCCGCATCAGGTTGGAGGAAGGCAGTGACCGCAGTGATGTGTGCTCATTGGTTGCCCCCGAAGTGCGTGAATCGTATCTTCCCAGTACTTTGACTGAAGCAAAAGATGCGCGGTTTGCTTTCAGAGGTTTTGCTGCGCGCAGATGTTGCCGGAAGGCTACAGAAGGCCCAGTTATAAAAGATGCCCCAGCTTACTCATCTACGCCGTCTTGCCTGTTCCGCAAGCCTTGGGCTGCTCGTATCAGCAGCCTCTTTCCTTGCGCCGGGGGCCGTTTGTTGGACGGGCGTGGGCGGGGCTGGCGGGCCCAGAGCGGCCAGGAGATCGGCCGCATGCGACGGTACGCTTCTGACCTGGGAAAAGTTCGATGCGAGCCTTGAGATGAGGCTTTACAAAATCGGAAGTTATGTTATAATCCATGGTGCAAGTGGAGATGGTTCTGGAAGGTCATGTACGTAAGTTTTCATTTCTCAGTTAGTTAGGAAGGAAGAAGGAATGCGAATCGGAGGTATTGCCTTCTGTTCTATTGCTGGTTGGCGCTACCTGTCTTTTCACATTTCTGCACAGATTTCTTTGTCCGTCTCGCAAATCCGGCACAGAGCCGGCGGAACATATTAATGCAATTTGATACGAAATTCAGCTTTTCGCGCACGTCCCGTCGAGCCAAGACGACGGGCGTCATTCGCATTTCGAAGGCGAATTCTTTGAGAAGGGAGCACATCGTGTTCGGAACCAACATCAGCAAGTGGACGGTGGTCGCAGCGATCGTGACGATTTGCCTGTTCGGGGCATCGGCGACGTACGCCGCACCTCAAACCTGGACCGGCAATACAGACACGGTCTGGGGGTTGGCTGGAAACTGGACTTCTGCCATTCCAGGAGCCACTGACACAGCCACATTCAACACGGTGACCGGCAATCTGCCAAACTTGACAGACAACCGATCTGTCCTGGGCCTCATATTTACGGCTCCAGGGTGGACCATCTCAGGCGATGGCGGAACCCTATTGACTACAATGGCTTCTGGCATAAATAGTTCCGGACAAGGGACTAACACCATCTCCGCGAATGTCGCTCTTGGCGCAGTGCAGTCGTGGACCGTGGCCGCGGGTAGCACGCTCTCTGTTACCTCCGTGGTCAGCGGCGCAACGGGCATGAACCTCACTAAGGCTGGCTTGGGCACGGTCGAACTCAACAACGCGAACGCCTACATCGGCACCACCACGATCAGCGGCGGCGTCCTGAAGCTTGGCAACGCAGGCGCTCTTGGCACAGTGGCCGGCGACACGACCGTCAGCGCGGGCGGCAGCCTTGATCTCGGCGGCCAGAGCGTCGTCCTCCTCGAAACCCTGAAGCTCAACGGCGTCGGCGCGTTCGACCAAGGCGCCCTGTTCAACAGCAACGTCGGCCAGGCGGCCCTGTGGAGCGGCGGCGTCACTCTCCAGACGGCCAGCACCATCGGCGGCGCGGGCGACATCACCCTCGGCGGTGTTGTCAGCGGCGCACTCCTCACGACCAAGATCGGCGCGGGCACGGTGACCTACACCGCCGCGAACACCTCCAGCGGCGTGACGGTCAACCAGGGCGGCATCGCCGTCAGTGGCGCCGCCGGCAAGCTGACGGGCCCGATCATTCTGAACCAGGGCGGCACGCTGACGCTGGACAATTCGACCAACAATCTCGCCAATCGTCTCAACACCGCAGCCGTCTCCGTCTATGGCGGCTCGGTGGTTTTGAAGGGCAACTCCGTCGCGCAGACTGCCGAAACCGCCGGTATCCTGACCGTGGGCTCGGGCATGTCGACCGTTGAAATTCAGCCCGATGCCGGCCAGTCCACCGTCCTCACCTTCGCCAGCATCGCCAAGACGGCTGGCGGCATGGTCCTGTTCCGCGGGGCCAAGTTGGGCGATACCCCGGACAACGGCGTCTCCACCGTCAAGTTCACCACCAATCCCGTGACGACCAACGGTATTCTCCCGTACGCCGTGGCGGAAAACACGACCACCAGCGCCAAGGGCTACGCGACCTACGATCCCATCGGCGGCGCCCGCGCCCTGCAGGCGAAGGAATACAACACCAGCCTGCTGCACAGCGACGCCATCAGCAACGTCGAACTGAAGAACAACCAGATCCTGCCCGGCAGCAGGACGATCAATTCTTTGACCCTGCGCAGCGGCGGCGGCGTGAGCTTGGCCCCGGCGGGTCTCCAGACTCTGACCGTGTCCAGCGGCGGCATCTATGCCGACACGGGCAACGCGGGTATCACCACAGGCTTCCTGACCTCCACCACCGCGGAACTCGCCATCTATACCAATGCCGACCTCAGCATCACCGGCTACATCTATGGCACCGGCGGCTTGACCAAGAGCGGCCCGGGCACGCTGGACATCGTCACCCCGGCGTACTACTACAAGGGCACCAACTACGCCTACACCGGCACGACGACGGTCAACGAAGGCACGCTGCGCCTTGCGGTCAGCGCGTTGAACCCGCTGTCTCCCGGCCAGGCTGTCGTCGTCAACGGCGGCACGCTGGACCTGAACAAGTCGACGCAGTGGGTCGGCAACCTCTCCAGCCAGAACACCTTCGCGGGCCAGGGCGGCACGATCGGCAACGGCGATGGGAACAACGCCCTCACCGAGGCCAAGCTCATCACGGTGCCCATCGGCAACTCCACCTTCGCCGGCCAGATCACCGGCAACACGGCCGTGGTTCGCTCCGGCGGCGCGACGTTCAATCTGACCCTCGTCAACGAGAACAACTACATCGGCTCGACGACCATCAATGGCGGCGTTGCCGGCGGCATCATCCTGAAGGACGCGGGCAAGCTGCCCGCGACGGCCTCGTTGAACGTTGGCTACGGCACGCTGACGCTGGACAACACCGGCACCCTCGACAGCAACGACCGCATCAATGACGCCGCCAACGTCAACCTCAAGGGCGGCAGCATCACGTTCGTCGCCCGTGGCCTGGGCATCTCGAACGAAGTTCTCGGTTCGACCTATGTCCGTTCCGGCATGTCGACGATCACCAACACGCCCGGCACGGCCCTCAGTTCCGTCCTGAGGCTGTCGAACCTGTGGCGCACCGAAGGCAGCCAGGGTACAGTCAACTTCGCCGGCACGATCGGCACGGCCGTCTCGAAGGTCATGCTGAATTCCCCAACTCTCGATGACAACATTATTGGCGGCTGGGCGACTGTGGGCGGCAATGAATGGGCCAGCTACGACAGCGTGCTCGGCGTTGGCGCCTTGGGCCAGGCGGGATTCCAGCCCTACTCGGCCACGGCAATCACCGCGGCCGGCGCAACCGACAACATCAAGATCGGCACGGGCACGACCGTCGTGACGAGCCGCACGATCAACAGCTTGAACATGCTTCAGACGGCGGCCACCACGATCACGGTGAATGCCGGTAACACGCTGAAGATCGATTCGGGCGGCATCCTGGAGTCCGGTGCATTTGCGGCCCTCATCAATGGCGCTGGCACTCTGACCTCCGGCAAATCGGAACTGTTCGTCAACAACGCGACGGCACTTGGAATCACGGCCATTGTCGGTAATGACGGCGGGAACATGGTCGGCCTGACCAAGGGCGGCGCGGGCGTGCTGACGCTCAACAGCGTCAACTCGTACACGGGCTCCACGATCGTCAACCAGGGCGGCTTGACCTTCGGCGCCACTGGCTCGATCCTGCAAAGCAAGAACATCTTCATCAACGGCAGCGGCACGACGAGTTCGCTGACGCTGGCGGCGAACAATCAGTTGGCCGCCGACGCGAACATCTACCTGCGCGGCAACGCGGTGCTGGCGTTGGGCGCCGCCGCGATCCAGCAGACGGTGGGCGACATCAACATCATCAATGACGGCGGCAACACGGCCGCCTATCCGGGCATCACGGGCACGGGCACCACCAAGCTGACCCTGAACGCCAACCGCGCCATTAGCGTCACGAGCGACAACGTCGCCTTCATGCCCACGATTTCGGTGACCACGCTGGAACTGGGCACCACCTCGCATAACGTCAATGTCGACGGCGGCCTGAGCCCCCTGCTTGGCGGCCTGACGATTTCGTCGGCCTTGACCAACGGCAGCGGCGGCGCGTTGAGGAAGACCGGCAATGGCGCCTTGGTCCTCAGCGGCAACAGCACAGCGTTCACCGGTGCGGTGGTGGTCAACGGCGGCATCCTCCGTCTCGGCCACGCCGCCGCCTTGGGCACCGTCGCAGGCACCACGACCGTTGACAGCGGCGCGACCCTGGACCTCAACGGCATCGCCGTGGCCCTGGCGGAGCCCACGAGCATCAGCGGCACGGGCTACAACAGCATGGGCGCCCTGACGAACACCGGCGGCAATGCCTCGTCGGCCGGCCCCATCACGCTGGCGGCCGACGCAAGCATCATGACGGCTAACGGCACGATTACGCTGACCGGCGGCATCAAGGGGAACGCGACGCTTGGCAATACCAGCAGACTGACGCTGGGCGGCAACAAGGTTGGCACGATCAGCACGGCGGCCATCGGCAATGGCGCCAACGGCGGCAACCTCGCCGTCACCAAGACCGGCCTGGGCACGTGGGCTCTGACGTTCGCCAACACCTACACCGGCGGCACGGAAATCCAGGGCGGCACGCTCCAGGTTCCGGCACTGGCCAACATCGGCACGGGCAATCTCAAACTCAACGGTACGGGTGCTGCCGGAACTGGCAATGACATTCCGGTTCTCGAGACCACCGCCGCGGCGACGTTCAACCGCGCGCTGGGCACCGGTGACAACCAGGTTCAGTGGACCGGCAGCGGCGGTTTCTCGGCCGTCACCGGAGCACTGTCGATCAACCTCGGCGGCGCGGGCGCCGGCGTCATGTGGAATGACGGCGGGTTCGTTCCCACCGGGAGCAACCTGGTCTTCAACTCGGCGACCTCCACTGCGGCCGTCGACTTCACCAATCCCATCAATCTGGCTGGCGCCGATCGCACGATCGTCGTCGTTGACAACGCAGCCGTGGCCACGGACTACGCCAAGATCAGCGGCGGGATCAGCAACGGCGGCATCGTCAAGGAAGGCCAAGGCCTGCTGCAGCTGACCGGCACCAACACGTACACCGGCAACACCACGATCAACGGTGGCGTGCTGCGCGCGAATCCGGGCACCGCAATGCCCGCGGCCAGCACCATCGTGCTGGACGGCGGCGTGTATGAAGGCACCGGCACCCTGAACAACACGGTTCGGTGGACGGGCGACGGCGGCTTGTCCGCGATCGGCGGCATCCTGACCGCGAACATCAACGGCGGCGACACCCTTCAGTGGGGCAGCGGCAACTTCGTCAGCGACGGCAACTCGCTGGTGATCGGCTCGGCCTATACGGACAACGTGGTTGACATTCGCAATGCGGTCGACCTCAACGGCTCAGTTCGCACGATCTACGTCAACGGCCTCGCCAACACGACCGGCGGCAAGATCAGCGGCGTGATCAGCGACAGCACGAGCACCAACGGCGGCATCCTGAAGCTGGGCGCCGGCCGGCTCATCCTTGGCGCGGCCAACACCTACACCGGTCCGACCTACGTCAACGGCGGCACGCTGGCACAGACCGTCCACCAGGGTCTGTCGGCGAATTCCGACCTGTATGTCATGAATGGCGCGTTCGACGCCAACGGCCTGCTCGCAACCGTCAAGTCCTTGACGATGGGCGGCGGCGTTGCGGCGCAGACTTCCATGGTCACCAGCGGCGTGGGCATCGTGTCCCTCGCGGGCGACGTGACCTATCTGGCCACCAACAACACCGGCCAGGCGACGATCGCCGGCAGAATGGATCTCAACGGCGCCACCCGGAACTTCATTATCAATGACAGCACCGCCTCGGCGCAGGACATGAACATCACCGCCGTCCTCTCCGGCGCCGGCGGGCTGACCAAGAGCGGGCTGGGCGGCCTGCAGTTGACCGCGGCCAACACCTTCACCGGCGATTTCACGATCAACGGTGGCACGGTGTATGTGGGCAACGTCAACGCCCTGGGCGCCCTCGGCTCGGGCACCATCATCAACACCGGCACGCTGGACGTGAACGGCTTCTCGCTGTCCGCCGAGCCCATGACGCTGAACACGGGCGGCACGCTGACCAACTCCTCGGCGACGTTCGTCAACCTGACCAGCCCCATCACCGTCGGGGGCGATAGCACCATCACCGGCGCGATGCTGTTGAATGCCAATGTTACCGGCTCGGGCGCTGGCAACAAGGTTCTGACCCTCGCGGGCACGAACATCGGCACCGCGTACAACAACAATGTGACCTACCTCGTGACCCCCGCCACCATCGCCGGCAACATCACCAACGGCGTAGGCGCCGGGAACCTGGGCATCACCAAGACCGGCACGGGCACATGGCTGCTCAGCGGCACCAGTGACTACACCGGGGCCACCACCGTCGCCGGTGGCGTGCTGCGCGCGGCCAGCGGCGCCGGCCTGTCGGCGGGCAGTCTGCTGGTCCTCAACGGCGGCATGATTGCCAACGCCGGCAGCGAGTCCTTTACTCGCGACCTGGGCAGCACGGCCGGCACGGTGCAGTTCGCCGCCGCAGGCAACAGCGGTTTCGCCGCCTACGGCTCGGATTACACGGTGAACATCGGCTCGGGCGCGTCCCTGACGTGGGGCGGCGCGAACTTCCTCGGCGCCGGCCAGTTGACCTTCAACGCGGCTGACTCCAACGCGGCCGTCCTGTTCCAGAACAACATCGATCTGGCCGCCGCCACCCGCACGATCAACGTGACGGACAACGTCAACGCGGTGTGGCAGAACGACAAGGCCGTCATGAGCGGCAACATCTCCGGCACCGGCGCCAGCGCGCTGACGAAGGCCGGAACCGGCCTGCTGGTCCTCAGCGGCAACAACACGTACAACGGCGTCACGACGGTCAGCGCCGGCATCCTGCAGGTCGGCAGCCTGACGGCCCTGGGCAACACGACCGGCGGCACGGTGGTTTCCGCGGGCGGCACCCTCGACCTTAACGGCAATGCCTTCACGGTCGCCAACGGCAACATCGAGACGTTGAGTCTGGCCGGCACGGGTGCGGCGGCGATCGCTGCCACCCCGCTGGTCGAAGGCGCCCTGGCCAACAGCAACACCAGCACCGCCGCCCGTTGGGACGGCGCGATCACGCTGACGGCCAACGCCTCGGTCGGCGGCCCCGGCGACGTGACCCTCGGCGGCATCATCAGCGGCGCCTTCAGCCTGACCAAGACTGGCACCGGCACCGTCACCCTGGGCGCGGCAAACACCTACACCACCGGCGGCACGGTCGTTGCGGCCGGCACCCTGAAGCAGGGCATCGCCAATGCGATTCCCAAGCAGATCGTCACGGTCAACGCGGGCACGCTGGACCTGGACGCCTACAACGCCACGATCCTCGCCCTGACCATGGGCAATGGTCCCGCGCTGACTGGCTCCCTCATCAAGGCCAATGGCGGCAAACTCATCTTCGATGCGGCGGCAACAAGCCTCACCTACGGCAGCACGAATGCGCCGTTGGGCGCCGTGATCAGCGCCCCTGTGCAGCTGACCAATGGTGCTGCCGCCCGCAACTTTACCGTCACCGTGGCCGACAGCGCGGCCGCACCGATCGACCTCGAAATCAGCGGCATCATTGACGGCGGCGGCCAGGCCGCTCAGGGCCTCATCAAGGCTGGCACCGGCGTGCTGGCCCTCACCGGCATCAACACCTACACCGGCAACACGACGATCAACGCGGGCATCCTGCGCGCCGTTAACGGCGTGGGCCTGCACACAAACTCGCTGCTGGTCATCAATGGCGCAGACGCCATCTATGAAGGCAGCGGCGACTTCACCCGCACGGTCGGCACTGCTGCCGGCAACGTGCAGCTGGCCGGCACGGGCGGCTTCTCGGCCTTCGGTAACGACCTGAACGTCACCCTCGGCGGCGGCGAAATCCTCTGGGGCACGGCGAACTACTTCGGTGCCTCGGGCGCGATGCTGCTGAACTCGGCGTATGCGAACAAGGTTGTCAGCGTTTCCAACAACATCCTGCTGACCAACGGCATCGCCGTGGATCGCACGATCACCGTCAACGACAACGTGTTCAGCAACGGCGACTACGCCCGTCTGACCGGTGTCATTCGTGACAGCGGTGCGGTCCTCGGCCACATGACCAAGAACGGTACTGGCATCCTGTCGCTGGAAGGCGCCAACACGGCCTTCCGCGGCGTGGCCACGGTTGCGGCCGGCACCTTGAAGCTGGGCAACGCAAGCGCTCTCGGCACGGCCGACGGCAACACATTCGTCACCGCCGGCGCGGTTCTGGACCTCAACGGCCAGACGATCGGCAATGAGAAGATCAACATCAACGGCGCCGGCCTGACCGCCCTGGCCAGCGGCGCCCTGGTCAACAACAACACCGGCGCGGCCGCGAGCCTCAGCGGCCCGATCGTGCTGGCAACGGCCAGCAGCATCGGCGGCTTCGGTGACTGGACCCACAGCGGCACGGTCACCGGCGCCACGGCCCTGACCAAGACTGGCTCGGGCACGGTGACCCTCAGTGGCAATAACCTCGCCACCTTCACCAGCACGGTCGCGGTTGCCGGCGGCACCTTGAAGCTGGGCCACGCCAATGCCCTGGGCAGCACCGCCGCCCACACCACCGTTTCTGCCGGCGGCACGCTGGACCTCAACGGCACGTCGGTCACGGGCGAGAACCTCACGAGCCTGGCCGGCAACGGCTACGGCCTCGGTGCGTTGATCAACACCGGCGCAGCCGCCAGCTGGGGCGGCACGGTCGCCCTGGCCACTCCGGGCGCGTACGTCGGCGGCAACATCACCCTCAACGGCGCCGTCAGCGGCGCCTTCACTCTGAGCAAGGTCGGCGCGGGCGATTTGACCCTGACCGCGACCAACACCAATACCACGACGAACGTGCTGCAGGGCGGCATCGTGGTCAATGGCGCAACCGGCAAGGTTCTGGCCAGCAACGTGTACGCTGGCGGCAAGCTGACGCTGGACAACAGCACCAACCTCGTGACCAGCCGCCTCACAACGCTGGGACTCTATGGCGGCGAGTTCGCCCTCAAGGGCAACAGCGCCACGACGGCCGAAGGCATCGGCGCCCTGACCACCGGTTCGGGCCAGTCGACGATCACGATCATTCCGGGCGCCTCCGGCGCCACGACGGCCACCTTCGCCAACCGCACCCCTGCGGCCGGAGGCACGGTCCTGTTCCGCGGCGCTAACCTTGGCCAGGCGGCTCTGGGCGGCGTCTCCAACGTCAAGTTCACTGCCGGCGTGACCGGCGGCAACTACGGCGCGACGAATGCGACGCTGCTGCCTTGGGCGATCGCCGACACCACGTTCGACGGCCTGGGCGCCGGCTTCGCCATCTACGAGGCGGCCAACGGTATCCGGCCGCTGACGGCAGGCGAGTATGATTCGTCCGCGACGGCCATCAATACGGCCGGCCGCAACGTGGAGCTCGGTACTGCGGCGAACATGGTCGCCAGCATCAGCCAGAACTCGCTGACCTTGAACGCCGGTGCGGCGATCAACCAGGCGATCCCGGCGACGACGGCGATCCAGACCCTGACGGTTGCCAGCGGCGGCATCTACGCTGACGGCGCCGCGAGCATCAACACGAACATCCTGGCCGTTGGCGGTGTCGAGGCCATCTTCTGGACGCAGGACTCCTCGACCACGACCGTGAACTCCGTGCTGACTGGCACGGCCGGCCTGAGCAAGAACGGCAACGGCACGCTGGCCCTGAACCCGACCCAGACGGGCGCGATGCTGGGCCAGCTGTACGCCCTGACCGGCACCACCACGGTGAACAATGGCACGCTGAAGCTGGCGGCCAACTCGGTCAACTCGCTGTATCCGGGCCAGGCCATGGTCCTCAACGGCGGCAACCTTGAACTGAATGGCAGCACGCAGTACGTCGGTAACCTGTCCAGCGTCAACCCGATCCCGGGCCAGGCTGGCAACATCACGAACACCGGTTCACAGCAGGCCACGTTCGCCACGGTCATCGGCGCTAGCCAGACCTACGCCGGCGAGATCAGCGGCAACACGAACTTCATCAAGGCCGGCGGCAGCACATTCAACCTCACGCTGACCAAGGCCCAGACTTACACGGGCTCGACGTCCATCATCGGCGGCGGCGCCACGGGCCTTACGCTGAGGGACAACGCGGTCCTGGCGTCTTCCGAGATCAATGTGAACTACGCGACGCTGACCTTGGACAACGGCGGCATCGCCCAGGCCAACCGCGTCGGCGATTCGGCCACCGTGAATTCCTACGGCGGCAGCATCACGCTGCTGGGCCGGCCGGGCTACAACACGAGCGAGACGATCGGCACCCTGAACCTCAAGGGCGGCTGGACCACCCTGACCAACACGCCCAGCGCCGCTGCGGGCAACGCGGGCACCAGCCAGCTGAACATCACGACCCTTGGCGCTCGCCAGAAGGGCGAGGGCGTCCTGTTCATCACCGCCGCCGGCACGGCCAACGCCACCTACCCGATGAGCAAGATCACCACGGGTTCGGCCCTGACGCTGACCAAGGGCATCCTGCCGTGGGCGATGGTGGCTGGCGACTTCGCGACCTATGACGCCAACGTCGGCTTCATCGCTCTGCCTGCTGGCAACGCCGCGTTCGGCGGCACGCTGTACGGCTCGACCGCCGTCGGCGAGGCCTACTGGGATGCGAACTTCAATGTGAAGGCGACCGGCGCCGTCACCCTGATGGGCAACCGCGTCGTCAACACGATGAACCTGGGCGCGGGCACAGCCCTGAATATCAACGGCTACCAGCTGGACGTGGCCAGCGGCGGCTTCTATGCCCCGACCGCCAACACGAACATCAACAGCGGCAACGGCACGGCCACCACGACCGTCGCGAGCATCACGTCGAGCAGTGGCGAACTGCTCTTCCGCAATGACAACGCCACCGCCATCAACGTCAACATCGTGGACAAGGCCGAAGGCAACCCGCTGACCTTCACCAAGTGGGGTGGCGGCGCCCTGACGCTGACGGGCAACAACACCTACACCGGCGGCACGAGCATCATGGGCGGCGTCGTGAACCTGAACTCGCCGGTCGGCAAGGCCCTGGGCACCGGCGACGTGATGGTCACCTCCTCGGGCGCCACCGCGGGCAACCTGACGTTCCTGCGTGCCAACCAGTTGGCCAGCACCGCCAATGTCACGCTGCGTGGCAACGCGATAGTTACGGTCGGCAACAACGCGACGGCCATTACGCAGACGATCAACGATCTGACCTTCGACAATAACGGCGGCAATGCGGCGCCGACCGTGTCGATGGCTGGCACGCTGCTGGGTACGTTGACCCTCGCCGGCGACGTCTCGGTGACCAACAACAACCCGGCCTTCACGCCGACCATCTCCGGCGGCATCCTGAACCTGGGCGGCAAGGCCACCACGTTCGACGTGAACGGCCTGGCCAAGTTCAATGAAGGCTTGACGATCACCTCCGCGATCGTCAACGGCGACATCATCAAGACCGGCACGGGCGTCATGACCCTCAGCGGCATCAACGACGCCGGCGTGGATCTCGACGTTCGCAACGGCCGCGTCAACCTGGGCGCCGCTTCCACGATGGTCCTGCCGGTCGGCGCCGCGATGAACCTCGGCAACGGCTCGACCAGCGGCGTGTTTGACATCAACGGCAACAACGTGACGATCAACACGCTCAATACGACTGGCACCGGCACGGCCAACCTGCTGACCAACAGCGGCGCCGCGGCCACGCTGACCTTCCAGAGCGGCACCTTCGGCGGCAACATGTCGGGCGCCTTGGGCTTGACCAAGTTCGGGGCCGGCACGTTCACCATGAACGGCAACTCCTACGCCACCGGCGCCGTTGCCGTCCAGCAGGGCGAGATGGCACTGACCGGCAACGCCCCGTTGATCGCCTCGGGCTACACGATCAACCAAGGCGGCACGCTGACCTTGAACAACACCACGAACAATGTGGTGAACCGGCTCGGCGGCTCGGCCAAGGCAATGACGATCGCCGGCGGCACCTTGGACATCCGGGGCAACGCTTTGGCCGACAGCAACGAATGGATCGGCACGGTGACGTTCGGTTCGGGCGTCTCGACGATCGCGCTGACCCCCGGCAGCTCGCATAACGCGAACCTCTTCATCTCCGGGCTTGGCACTCGCGCAACCGGCGGCGCAGCCCGCTTCCTGGGCCTGAGTTCGACGGCGCAGACGAGGATCACGGGCACGGCCCCGGCTGTGACCGGCTTGGGCGGCACCATGGTGACCATCCTGCCGTGGGCGATCGGCGATACCGCCGCCACCGGCGCGGGCATGGGCTTCGTTACCTATGATGCCAACTCGGGCACGGGCTTCCGCCTGCTGACCGCGTCGGAGTATGATGGCCACGTCCTGTCCGGCGCTCGCAACATTCTGAAGACCGATCTGCAGAACATCACCTCCAACACCTCCATCTATTCGTTGACGTTGAAGTCGGGTGGCGGCATCGGCCAGAGCGTGAGCCCCACGAGCTTGACGGTCACCAGCGGCGGCATCTACGCCGAGGCCGGCAATGCGGGCATCAGCACGACCAACCTGACGGCGGGTACGGCTGAGCTCATCGTCTGGGCCCAGGGCAACCTGAACATCGACAGCAATATTACTGGCAGCGGCGGCCTGACGAAGAACGGCGCCGGCACGCTGGCCCTCAGCGCGATCAGCAACTACACCGGTGCGACGACGATCAACGCGGGCACCCTGAAGCTGGCCAACGGCGTCAATACGCTCGCAATGGCCCAGACCCTGACTGTGAACGCCGGCACGTTGGACCTCAACGGCGGCACGCAGTACTTCGGCGCCATCCAGAGCACCAACGTGTATCCCAACGGCGGCGGCACGATCCGCAGCACCAGCGCCGCAAGGATCATCGAGAATGGCGCCGGCACCTTCGCCGGAACGATCACGGACAATGTCGCCGTCACGAAGTCGGGCAACACCGCATGGGTTCTGACCAACGGCAACGACTACACCGGCGCAACGATGATCAACGGCGGCACGGTCACCCTCAAGGACCTCGGTGCCCTGTCGAGCACCAGCGCGTTGGACATCAACTATGGCGCTCTGACGTTGGACAACACCGGCCTGTATGCCTCCAGCAACAGGATCAATGACGCCGCCGACGTTACTCTCCGCGGCGCGACGGTGACCCTGAACGGCCGCTACCAGACGGCGAGCAATGAGACCCTGAACAACGTGACGTTTGACCAGGGCCAGACGACGATCACCCTGACGCCCGCGACGCAGATTCCGGCCACGCTGACCAATGTGGGCAGCTCGGCCATTCTGACCCTCAACGGCGTGACCCGTAACACGGGTGCCACTCTGAACCTGACGGGCACCATGGGCTCGGCCGTGAACAAGGTCCTGTTCGGCGCTGCCCCGGCACTGACTGGCGGCATCGTCGGCGGCTGGGCAATCTACAACAGCGCCGACTTCGCGACCTACGACGGCAACGGCTTCATGCCGCTGCCCGCCGCGGGCTATAACGCGACGAACGCGGACTTCCACTGGGACGCGAATGTCAACGCCAAGGTCGGCGCGAACATGAGCACCGTCGCCAGCCGCAACGTGAATTCGCTGAATATGACCGGCGCATTCACCCTGACGCAGGGCGCCAGCGACGTGCTGAACATCCGGACGGGCGGCCTGCTGATCACCGGCGGCGCCGGCACGATCACCGGCGGCACCATCACGGCGGGCGGCACATCGTCCGACCCGGCCGAACTGTTCGTCTTCACCAACGCCCAGACGGGCGTGATCAACTCGGTCATCGCCAACAACGCCAGTGGGGCCAGCGTGACCCTGGTCAAGTCGGGCACCGGCACCAACGGCCTGACCCTGACCGGCAACAACACCTATACGGGCGGCACGATCATCAACAGCGGTACGGTTACGCTGAACAGCGCCGTCGGCCTGGCCCTGGGCACGGGCAACGTGACCGTGAACAACTCGATCCTGGCCTTCAGCCGCGGCAACCAGGTTTCGGCGACCGCCGACCTGACCGCCAACGGCGGCAGTACGGTGAACCTGGGCGGGAATTCGCAGGTCATTGACGCCCTGGTCATGAACAACAACGGCGGCAACTCCGCCCCCACGCTGACCATGTTGGCCGGCGGCCAGTTGACCATCAACAGCCTGACGGTCACCAACGGGAACATGCCTTACACGGGCAGCATCACGGGTGGCTCGCTGAATCTGGGCAACCAAGCCGTTGAGATGAGCGTCGACGGCGCGACCGCACTGAATGCGGGCTTCACGATTTCCTCGGCCATCACCAACGGTTCGATCATCAAGAGCGGCGTGGGCAACCTGACGCTGAGCGGCTCGAACATGTACAGCGCGATGGAGATCCGTGAAGGCAAGGTCATCCTGGGCAGCAGTTCTGCGATGCCGATCATTGCCTCGGTCACCTTGGGCTACGGCGCGACGGCTGGCACGCTGGATCTGGCCGGCTTCAGCGTCACGTTCGAGTCCTTGTCCACGGCCGGCAGCGCTGGCGCCAACAACATCGTCATGAACAGCGGTGCGGCCGCGATGATGACCCTCTACAACGTGGACGCGTTCGGCGGCAGCATCGTCGGCAACATCAGCGTCACGAAGATCGGCAACAACCTTCTGGACATCACCGGCGCGAGCACCGCAACGGGCGCCGTGATCATCAACGAAGGCAGCATGAAGCTCCGCCTCTCCGGTGCGATGAATGCTTCCAGCTACACGATCAACGAGAACGCCTCGCTGATCCTGGATAACTCGGTTCAGAACATAGCCAACCGTCTGGGCGGCGCGGCCAAGCCCGTGATCCTCAGCGGTTCGTCCACGTTCAGCCTGATCGGCAGCGAACTGGCTGACTCGAATGAAATGATCGGCACGCTGACCTTCGCCTCGGGTTCCTCGACCGTGAACCTCGTCCCGGGCACCAACCACGTTGCCCGCCTGGACGCCAACTTCACTCGCACGGGCGGCGGCGTGGCCGTCTTCCGCGGCATCAACCTGGGCATGCCGATCGATCCGAACTACTCCTCGTCCATGGTTAAGGCCAATAGCCTGGGCGCCCCGACGATCACCAACGATGGCAACTCTCTGATCGCGATCCTGCCGTGGGCGGTCATCGACACCAACTCGGACGGCGAGAACGTTGGCTTCGCCACCTACAACGCCACGACGGGCCTCCGCCGGCTGACGGCAGCGGAATATGACTCCAACGTCCTTTCCGGCCCCCGCAACATCCTCAAGAGTGATCTGCAGACCATTGGCAGCAGCGCGACGATCAACTCGCTGACCCTGCAGGCTGACGGCGGCATCGCCCAGACCTCGGCGACGACGTTGACCATCAGCAGCGGCGGCATCTATGCCAAGAGCGGCAACGTCGGCATCAACACCACCTTCCTGACCTCGGCGGCGGCCGAAATGATCATGTGGACCGAGGGCGACCTGGCCATCGGCAGCATCATCACCGGCAGCGGCGGCCTGAGCAAGAATGCGGCCGGCACGCTGACCCTGGGTGCGATGAACCTGTACTCGGGCACCACCACGATCAATGAAGGCACGCTGAAGCTGGCGGCCGGCAGCGTGAACTCGCTGCTGATGGCCCAGACCCTGACGATCAATGACGGCGCCTTGGACCTCAACGACAGCACGCAGTACTTCGGCGCCATCACGAGCACCAACGTGCTGCCGGGCCACGGCGGCGCGATCATCAACAGCGGCGTCGGCACCGGCATGGTGATCGAGAACGGCGCCGGCGCGTTCGCCGGTTCCATCTCCGGCAACGTCGCCGTGACCAAGTCGGGCGCCGCACAGTGGGCCCTGACCGCCGAGAGCAGCTACGTGGGCAGCACCCTGATCAACGGCGGCACGCTGATGTTGAAGGATAGCGGCCGGCTGAGCGGCACCGGCACCGTGGACATCAACTACGGCACGTTGACCCTGGACAGCAATGCCACGGTGGGCATGTTCAACTCGACCGATCGCATCAACGACAACGCGGTCGTCACCTCTCGCGGCGGCACGATCAACCTGATCGGCCGTCACCTGACGCAGACGGCGGAAACCTTCGGGACCGTCAATATGGCCCAGGGCATGACGACCCTGAACCTGGTGCCCTTCACCGCAGCCAATGGCACCGCGGTCATGACGATCAACAACCTCGACCGCAGCACCGGCGCCACGATGAACCTGACGGGCACCATGGGCACGGCCACGAACAAGATCGTTCTGGGCACCACCCCGACGCTCAGAGGCAACCTCGTGGGCGGCTGGGCTACATTCAACGGCACCGACTTCGTGACGTACACCGACGCCAACGGCATGACGCCGCTGTCGGCGGCCCAGTACAACGCGACGAACGTCGCCAGCTCGTGGGATGTCGAGACGAATGCCAAGGTCGGTGCGAATACCTCCACCGGCGGCAGCCGCAACGTCAACTCCATGATCGTCGGCGCCTTCACCCTCACGCAGGGCGCAGCCGATGTCCTGAACATCCGGACGGGCGGCCTGCTGTTCACCGGCGCTGCCGGCAAGATCACGGGCGGCACGGTCACGGCCGGTGTCGACCAGGCGGCGGAACTGTTCGTCTACTCCAACGCGGCCTCGTCGATCGAGTCGGCCATCGCCAACAACAGCGGCGGTGCCGTCACCCTCGTCAAGTCCGGTGCCAGCGCCCTGACGCTGACCGGCAACAACACCTTCAGCGGCGGCACCTTCGTCAACGGCGGCTCGCTGGTCCTCAGCAGCGGCACCGGCCGAGCCCTCGGTACGGGCGCGGTGACGATCAATGGCGGCGGCACGGTGACCCTGGGCGCTAATGACCAGATCGCCAACGACCAGCTCGTGACGATCAACGGCGGCGGCGTGCTGAATCTGGCCGCCTTCAACCAGACGCTGGTCGGCCTGGTGTTCAACAACATCGGCGGCACGAATCCGACGGTCAGCACGAACGCGACCAACACGGCCGCGGGCGTACTGACCCTGGCCGGCGACGTCACGGTTGCGACCAATAACGTCGCAGCCACGCCGACCATGAGCGGCTTCCTGAACCTGGGTAACGCTTCCCGCACGTTCTCCGTGGACGGTGGCTTCGCCCCGTACTCGGCCTACAACGTGTCCTCGGGCCTGAACATCACGGCGGCCATCTTCAACGGCGGTGTCACCAAGGTTGGTGTCGGCGGCATGACGCTGTCGGGCATCAACAGCTACAGCGGCGTGACGGACGTGCAGAACGGCCGCCTGGTTGCGGGCAGCGCCACGGGCTTCTCGATGAACAGCGTGGTCAACCTGGGCAACGGCACGACCAGCGGCATCCTCGACGCCAACGGCTTCGCGGTCACCATCGGCGGCTTGACCTCAAGCGGTTCGGGCACCGACAACGCCGTCGTGAACACCAACGGCCAGGCTGCCACGGTCACGATCGTCAACACCGGCGACAATACGTACGCCGGCGCGTTCGGCGGCCCGATCGGCACCAGCAACAGCATCAGCGGCCCCAACCTGCTGACGGTGGTCAAGATGGGCACCGGCACGCAGTACATCACGGGCGCGTCCACCTACGGCACGACCGGCTTGATCGTCAACCAGGGCGTCCTGGCCATCAAGGACGGCGGTCACACGGTGGCCACGACCAACACGGTCAATGCCGGTGGCCAGTTGCTTCTGGACAACACCGACGTCAATGAGGTCAACCGCCTCGGCGGTGGCAAGAGCGTGGTCCTGCAGGGCGGCGAACTGAAGATCGTCGGCACCATGGCCGGCCACTCCTTCGAGACGATCGGCACCCTCACCGCCGGCAGCGGCCAGAGCATTCTGACGCTGGATGCGGACGCGAACATGACCACGATCCTGACCGCGTCTTCGTTCGCGCGTTCGGTCGGCGGCTCGATCCTGTTCCGCGGCCGCGACCTCGGTATGAACAACGTGGCTGATCCGGGTTCGGGCACCTCCAACGTCACCTTCCTGGGCGCTGGCCCGACCTTGACCGGCGGCATCATCGTTGGCGCGATCGGCGACACGAATGCCGCCGGCGTCGGCACGGGCTTCGTGACGTGGGATGTGGCTCGTGGCGTCAAGCTGCTGACCTCCTACGATCCGAACGTCGCGGCCGGCAGCTTGGCCAATGTCGCGATCGGCAGCAGCCAGACCATCGGTCAGTTCGCGAACAACGCCCCGACGATCGTCAACTCGATGAAGTTGACCAGCGGCGGCAGCGTGGGCGAGTCCGTCGCCGGGCAGACGCTGGCCATCGGCAGCGGTATGTTGATGGTGGACTACACGGCCCCCAGCACGATCAGCACCACTTACCTGACGACCTCGACGGGCACGACGAATGCGGAACTGCAGATCTTCGCCCGCAGCAACCTCACCATCAACTCGTCGATCACCGGCGCCGCGGGCAGCACGGGCGGCCTGACCAAGAACATGGCCGGCAACCTGTACCTGTCGGCGAGCAACTACTACCAGGGCCAGACCACGATCAATGACGGCAACCTGGTCCTGAAGTCGGGCAGCATCAACTCGATCTTCGCGGGTCAGGCCATGGTCCTCAACGGCGGCAGCCTTGACCTGAACGGCGCTTCCCAGTACGTCGGCAACTTCAGCAGCACCAACGCGGTGGCTGGCGGGGCCGGCAACGTCGTCAACAACGGCGCCGGTCAGGCGAAGTTCGACGTGCTGCAGACCGCGAACAGCACCTTTGCCGGTTCGATCAACGGCAACGTGGCCTTTACCAAGGCGGGGGCCAGCTCGCTGACCCTGAGCAACACCCAGGGCCTGACGGGTCCCGTCAGCGTCAATGGCAGCACCATCATCCTCAAGGACTCGGGCGCCCTCGCGGCCACCCCGACGATCAACCTGAACTACGGCGGTCTGGTTCTGGACAACAACACCGGCTACGCCAACAACACCGACCGCGTGAATGACGCCGCGACGATCAACATGTACAGCGGTTCGCTGTCCATGCTGGGCCGCTACGGCAGCACGGTCGCCCTGGGCAACGCATCGCAGGAGTCCCTGGGCACGGTGGCGATCCAGTCCGGTGCGTCGACCATCACCAATACGCCGAACACCGCTGGCTACGGCAACAGCATCCTGACCATCGGCAGCCTGACCCACAGCATCGGCGGCGTGGTGTCCTTCACCGCGGCCGGCACGGGCACGGCCCTCGATCGCATCATGGTGACGACGGCCCCGAACAACGACGGCATCATCGGCGGCTGGGCCCTGGTGGGCGGCACCGAGTTCGCCTACAACGACCCCAGCCTGGGCGTCCGGGCTCTGCCGACGTACGACACGGGTGCACAGACCGCGTGGGCTGCCGCCTCGAACGTCAAGACCGCTGCGGTGCAGACGCTGACGGCCAACCGCACGATCAACTCGTTGAATATCACCACCGGTGCCACGACGCTGGCCCTGGGCGGCTTCAACCTCAACCTCGACACCGGCGGCTTGATCAACTCGCTGGCTGGTGCCGCGCTCACG
Source organism: uncultured Planctomycetaceae bacterium (assembly GCA_964616985.1). Lineage (GTDB taxonomy): Bacteria > Planctomycetota > Phycisphaerae > SM23-33 > SM23-33 > CAZTVF01. The sequence continues at coordinate 20,426 of CAZTVF010000023.1, read as the reverse complement.
AGCACGGGCGGCACGCTGACTGCCGGAACGGCCATCGATGCCGAACTGCTCGTGCAGGATAACAGCAACCTGACCATCGGCGCCGCGATCGTGGACAATGCGGCGGGCGCGGTCAACCTAGTCAAGAGCGGTGTCGGCACGACGACCCTCACGGGCGCCAACAGCTACAGCGGCCTGACCATCGTCAACGCCGGTGTGCTGAGCCTCAACCGCGCCGGTGGCCTGCCGGCTCTGGCGGGCAACGCGGTCATCAACGGCGGCGCCTTGGCCTACTACGCTGCCGGCCAGATGAACGCGTCGGCTGACGTGACCCTCAACGGCGGTGCGTTCAACCTGAACGGCTTCGCCGGGACTATCCGCAACATCGCTGTCAACAACTTCGGCGGCACGACGGGTCCGATCATCGACGGCAACACGGGCGGCCTGACCTTCAGCAGCCTGACGGTCGACTCGTCGAACGCCGGCAGCGTGACCACGATGAGAGGCCTGATCGATCTGGGCGGCGTGAGCCGCACGATCACCGTCAACGAAGGCGTTGCCCCGATGAGCGCCTTCATCCCGACGGCCTTGAACATCACGTCCAACATCCGCAACGGCAGCATCGTCAAGGACGGCAACGGCGCCATGGCGTTTAGCGGGATCAACCTGTTCAACGGCCTGACCATCAGCAAGGGCACTGTGAATGACGCGGCCCAGTGGAGCCTGGGCGTCGGCGCAGTGACCGTCAGTGCAGGTGCAAGCCTGAACATGGTGACGGCCATCACCGACATCGTCAGCAGCTTCGGCGGTGCGGGCAACCTGATCGGCCAGGGCACCCTGGTCACGGGCGATGGCAGCAGCACGATCCTGTCGGGCGTAATCGGCTCGGTGAACCCGAACCTCAACACCGTCAGCCTGGTCAAGCGCGGTGCCACCATGATGACGCTGCAGGGCACCAACCTGAGCACCGGCACCCTGACGATCAACCAGGGCACGGTCAAGCTCAACAACACCGGCAGCAACTTCTTCGCCAGCACCGTCGTGAACCAGGGCGGCACCTTCCTCCTGGACAACTCGGCCGTGGCCATGAACAACCGCATGGGCGGCATGACGAAGGCCCTGGCGCTGTCGGGCGGCATGTATGAAATCATCGCCAATTCCGACGCGAACGACTACGAGGCCATCGCGGGCCTGGCGATCAACTCGGGCTACAGCACGATCACGCTGGGCACCGGCACGGACAAGAACACGATCCTGTCGGCAACCGGCGTCACCCGTGGCGCCGGCGGTTCGGCCCTCGTTCGCGGCCTGAACCTCGGTTCGACCTATAACGGTACGGCTGGCGTGGCCAACCTGCGTGCGACCGGCCAGATCAGCACGAACCTCGGCACCGTCGCCGCAGGCATCGCGTCCTACATGATCGGTGACGCCTCGGCCACCGGCAACGGCACCGACTTCGTCGTCTGGGACGCCAACAGTTCGCTGCGTCTGCTGACGGCGTCGGAGTACGATGCCAACCTGTTTGCAGGGACCATCGCGGGCCGCAACCTGGCAGGCCAGGCCGGCACCTACAACCGCAACATCAAGGTGGCGAACGATCAGATCTTCAGCAACTTTGCGACGATCGCCAGCCTGAACTTGACGGGCAACGTCCTGACCAGCAACAGCAGCGTGGCTCAGAACCTGGCCATCTCCAGCGGTGCGGTTCTCGTCGCCGCCGGCGACCACGAGTTGGGCGCGTCGCTCGATGGAGCCGCGACCGAACTGCAGGTCTACACCGTGGGCAACGCGACCTTGACCGGCCCGATCGTGAACGCCACGGGCTTCACGAAGAACGGTTCGGGCACGCTGACCATGACGGCGGGCGGCAGCACCTATACCGGCCTGACGACCATCAACGCCGGCACGTTGGTTCTGCCCGCCGGCCTGACGAACCCGATCATGGGTTCGGGCCCGACGGCACTGGTGATGAACGGCGGCACGCTGGATATGAACGGTTCCAGCCAGCTGATCAGCTACCTGTCCAGCGCCAACGCGGTCGGCGGCCAGGGCGGCACGATCACCAACACCAGCGGCACGCTGAGCACGCTGGACTCGAATAGTTCGGCCGCTACCACGTTCGCCGGCTCGATGACCGACAACCTGGCCTTCGTCAAGAGCAACAGCGGCACGCTGGTCCTGACCGGCCAGAACAGCTACACCGGCGAGACGACCATCCGCGGCGGCGGCATCACCCTCCGGGACGCCGGCACGATGGCCGACACCTCCGCGGTGAACCTCCTGTTCGGCACCCTGACCCTGGACAACGGCACCACCAGCGTGTCGGACAACACCAACCGCGTCAAGGACACGGCCGCGATCAACAGCTTCGGCGGTGCGATCAGCTTCACCGGCCGCTTCGGCGTCGCCTCGAGCGAGACGTTGGGCGCGCTGAACCTCACCGGTGGCGCCTCGTCCGTCGCGGTCACGAGCTCGACCGTCCCCGGCAGCAGCGCCTGGGTGATCTTCAACAACCTCCAGCGCAGCCTGGGTGCGACCGCCACCTTCACCACGGGCGTACAGTTCAGCTCGATCCCGTCCATGGATGACGGCATCCTCCCGTACGCGTTGATCGGCACCGAGTTCGCCAAGGTCGATGGCCTCGGCGTTGTGACCTCGGCCGTTGCAGCCGACTACGTTGACGTGGGCCTGGCGGGCGCCAGCAAGAACGTCAAGCCCATCGCTGCGTGGTATCTCTCGAGCAACCAGGCTGTGAACGCTCTGCAGGCCAACTTCAACGTCTCGCTGGGCGGTTCGAAGCTGCAGATCGAGAGCGGCGGATTGCTCACCAACAACGCCTCGGGCATCACGATCTCGTCCACGACCGGCGGTTACCTGACGGCCGGCAATGCACTGGCCCCGGCGGAACTGATCGTTCATGCGTTGACCGGGATCACCATGAATGCCCCGATCGCCAACAACGTGATCGGCGGTAATACGGGCGTGGTCTCCATGGTCAAGGCCGGCGTTGGCACGATGGCCATGAACGCCTTCAATACCTATACCGGCATGACCACCGTCAACGCGGGCATGCTGCTCCTGAACGCCCCGGTCGCCGTGACGCCGGATGGCAACTTCGCGATCAAGGGCGACCTGACCATCAACAATGGCGCCACCGTCCGCCTGATGCAGGCTCAGCAGCTGAACACGGCCTCGAGCCTCACGATCAACGCCGGCGGCATGTTCGACTCCAATACCTACGGCGTCCGTCAGGCCCTCAAGGACATCACCTTCAACAACTTCGGTGGCACGACGGCCCCGACGCTGCAGGGCTCCGCGATGACCGGCACCGTCCTCAACGTGGGCGGCAACTCGGTCATCACCGCCAATGCGAACAACGCGGCCACCTCGGCCTTGATCACCGGCAGCCTGAACCTGAACAGCGGCGTGACGACGATCCGGGTGAACGGCACCAACGCCCCGACAGTGGGTGGCCTGGTCATCGCCGGCAACATTACGGAAGGTGACATTATCAAGGAAGGTGACGGCAAGGTCACCATCAGCGGCACCGGCAATTCGATCGGCGAGGTCACGGTCAAGAGCGGTACACTGGCCGGCACCACCTCCACGCTGTCGGCGGGTAGCTGGCATGTGGGCCTGACCCCCAACAGCACGGCCACCCTGATGTTCGACCAGGGCGCCACCAACGGCTACTTCACCGGCTACGTGGACGGCACGGGCAAGATTGTGAAGAACGGCGCTGGCATGCTGGCCCTCGAAGGCCTCATGCCCAACACCTACACCGGCGGCACGATCCTCAATGACGGCAACACGTACGTGAACGCTCCGGCGGCCCTTGGCACCGGCACGGTCACCGTCAATCGTGGCGCGACGTTGCGGCCCAGCACGGTTGGGGCTCTGACCGGGAACACGCTCGTCATGAACTACGGCGGCAACCTGGTCGAAACGACCAACGAGTGGATGAATGGCACCGGCGCCATCGTGGTGAACGGTGGAAACGTCACCCTCGGCCGCGGCCTGGCCTATAGCGGCGGCGTGACGCTGAATGGCGGCACCTTCACGGCCAACTACCTCAATGACCCCAACTACCTTGCCTACGACGTGGACGGCAACACGGTCAGCCACGCGCTGGGCACGGGCCGCGTGACGATGAACGACGGTCAGCTGAACCTGCGTTCGAACGTCGACGTCCGTTACGGCAACGACATCACGCTGGCGGGCACGGGCACGATCAGCGTCGATACCCGCGGCACCGGCGTGGCGAAGATGCTGTCCATGGGCGAATTGACGATGGTCGACGCCAACAACGGCAGCTCTCCGACGCTGAATGTCATGACAGCAAGCAGTGACCGTCTGTTCCTCGGCGTGGTCGACCTGGCCAACACGGCCGTGGGCGGCACGCTGAACGTCTCGGGCGACGGCGCCCTGCAGACCGGTCCGATCACCGGCGTCGGCAAGACCATCATCAAGGATGGCGCCGGTGTGTGGGAACTGAACTCCAAGGTGATGGAGCCGACCCTGGATTGGCGTGCGGGTGCAATCTCGTCCGTCGTGCAGGAATTCGACTTCACCTCCCTGGGCACGGTGAAGGCAGGCACGGGCATCGGCATCGCCGCCTACCAGAACACCGACTTCGGCGCGGTCGTGCCGGCCATGTTCACCGCGAACACCTTCCTCATGGTGGACGTGAACAAGGTTGGCCCCGACTTCGCCGGCGTGAAGATGGACGACGGCAGCCAGCTGCGGTCCAATTATCAGGGCTATGGTGCGTACAATAATCTGCCTCGGAAGTCGTCCAATGAACTGCTGATCTCGACCGGCAGCTGGGACAGCAACCTGACGCTGAACAGCGGCTGGATCGAGTTCGGAGGTTCACACCGCACGGCGCAGACGCTCGTGGTCAACGGCAAGGTCGATGGCGCTGGCGGCATCTATGTCACCGGGAATATCACCAACCTGAACCGCGTCTACCTCGTGAACGAGAACAACTCGTTCACCGGCGGCGTGAGGATCGGCGGTGGCGGCGATTTGGTCATCGTCCCCAACAGCCTGAACAATAACGACATCAGCTTCATCGGCAACGGTACCTTGGAAACCCGTGTCGTGAACCCGAACATCGATCAGGATTACACCACTCTGGATCTGAGTGTCAAACAGGGCGTCAGTGCTAGCCTGATGAACAATCAGAGCAATGACCCCTGGACGGGCCAGCCCACAGGGATCCAAGGCTTGATCTTCAAGTACAACTCCCTCACGATGGAGGCGGACAGCAAGCTGACGCTGATCTCTGGCGGTGCAAATCCGTTCTCGATCCGGTTCACCGGAACCAATCTCGACGGCAACGCCACCATCGTCGCCACCGCATCGACCAGTGGCATGAGCGCGGCCAACGCGAAGTATAGGGGCACTGGCCGGTCTTGGGGCCCATATTACGAGTTGGGCCACGTCTATGGCCCGGGCTTCACCCTCACGTTGGATGAGAATGCCATCGGCAACAGCCCGTTTGATCAGCGAGCTCCGAAGTTCAGCCTCAAGCAGGGTGATGATTTTGCGGAGTTGGGCACATTGGTTCTGGCCAGGACGACCCTTGATGTCATCGCCGACGACGCAAAGATGGCCAACATCGATGCATCGACGGGCTCGATCCGCTTGAGCACGGCCATGAACGGCAGTGCGACGGTGCCCACCGTGCCTGTGAAATACCTGCAGTTCACCGTTCCGTCGATCAGCAGTTCCTTCGGCACGATGCCGATCGCAGACAATGGCTTCGTGTGGAACTTCAACCGTGGTGCCGGCAAGAGCACCGATTACGGGGCCAACCTGTTGCTGAACGGCACCACCGACATCGTCAGCGGCCAGAAGGGCTACTGGATGTGGAAGGACTACTTCAACGTGACCCCGCAGGATGACGGCATGCTGACCATCAGCGGCAACATCACCGACGTGGGCGACAATGGAAAGGTGTTCAAGCGGATCACGGCCGCTGGCGGCTGCAATAACACGGCCCTGATCCTTTCGGGCACCGGTAACAGTTGGGGCACGACTTCCAGTGACAACACGCCCATGACTGATGCCAACTTCGGTGCGAACAACACGAACCTGGTGATCCACACGGGTGAAGTCCGGTTTGCCAGCGCAGCCGCCATTCCGGCAGGCTGGCAGGCCGGCAGCATTTACCTGCGCGACGGCAACGCCGCCGTGGGTGTGGGTTATGACGCGGGCATCCTGCCGCAGATTATGTACAACGACAATAATCCTGCGGGCCGGGCCGGTGTCTTCACGATCAGTTCGTCGAACACCCACACGTTCGACATGACGCAGAACAAGCTGCGGCTGGGCGGCGGCTACCGCGCGACCGGCACGCTGGAAGCCAGCAGCAGCGTAATCGGCTATGCCGATTCGAATGATTCGGCGACCTACTACTTTAGTGGCGCCGGCGGCACGCTGAACGTCAACACGGTGCTGGCTGACAGCAACGGCACCAACGGCGAGAAGGTGGTCACTAATCTGGATATGGGCGAGAAGTGGAACTGGAATACCGCCTCCACGTATCCTGGCGAAGCGCTCATGCTGCCCAGCAGCCTGCTGGTGCTGAACGCAGCCAACACCTTCACCGGCAAGCTGGATATCCACACCAGCGCCGTGCAGCTGTCGCACGCCAACGCGGTTCAGAACGCCAGCCAGGTTCTGGTCGGCCCCAACGGCACCCTGATCCTGGATGAAAGCCTGACGTACACGGGCCCGATGGCCAACTACAGCGGCGTGATCCTCGGCGGCGGTGCGGTTGCATGGACCACCCCGCATGCGATCACCGAGCAGCCGGGCAGCTTCGACTCCAACCGTGAAACCGATCCGAAGTTGCACTTCGGCAGCATGCTCACCAACCAGGACATGACCCTGGCCTTCCGCATCACTGACTGGTCCAACACCGGTTGGCCGAACGGTCTGGCCCCGGTCAAGCTGATCAAGAGCGGCTACGGCATTCTGGATCTGACCACGACTCCGCTGGAGGCGGTGATCATCCGTGACTCCGAAGGCGTCCCGGTCCTTGATGTGGACGGGAACTACACCTACACGATGGAGAACACCGGCAACTCGTTCAGCGGCGGCTTGGAGATCCGTGGCGGCTGGGTCAAGGTGAGCAATGCCAACCAGCTGGGCCGCGTGGCCACCGTCGACGTGGCGGGCAACACGATCAAGTTCGCCATCCCGTACGAGGCGCAGCAGGACCTCGACGGCTTCGAGCACGGCAGCGGCCTGTGGATCACCGAGAGCCTCACCTTCAAGCACAGCTTTGATGCGTCCGTTTCGGATCCCAGGGGCTACTTCCGAATCGATTCAGGCAAGACCGTGACGTTCGCGGGCTCCAGCCTCAAGAACATCGGCGGGCAGATATTCGCCACCGATGGCACGGCCGATGTGATCATCGCTCCGATGGCCGCTGATGGCATCACCCGCATCAACTTCCCGGTCGACAGCAGCAATAACTGGGGTCTGACGATTTCCAGCGGCATCACGATCACGACGGACCAGTTGCCGGATACGGGCGCCCCCTTGGGCAACCCCCCGGGCCAGGGCCGCCTCTATATGTATGGGGATGCCAAGTTCCACCTGACTGCATCGCCGGTTGCTCCGTTGGGCCCGACGGCTGGCTTCAGGACCCTGGCCATCTTCGGCACGGGTAACGAGATCGAGGTCGATGCGGATCTGATCATGCATAGCTGGGGCTATGAGTCTCAGATCATCCTAGGCGATCTGACGAAGACCGGTGCGGGCACCCTGTGGCTGACCCGTATCGGCGGCGAGACGAGTGCTGGTCACTATGGCCTGCTGGAAGAGGTGACCGTCAACGTCCGCGAAGGCACCTACCGCGTTGGCGGACACACGATTGCCGGTGTCCTGGCCAACAACATCCGCTACGCCCTGAACCCCAGCGTGAACCCGAACATGGATTTCAAGGTTCAGAATGGTGCAACGTTCGTGGTCGAGATGAACGGTCCGAAGTCGGTCGAAGTGGATATGGACAACGGCCTTATCACAGGCGACATGGTGTTCAATGACGAGTGCACGGACGTGGGTGTGAACCCCGTCGCGAACATCGGCGGCTTGAAGGTCGCTGGTAACGGCAACTTCGTGTGGCGTGGCACGGCCCGTGTGGTCCGTGGCAATGCCGACATCTACTACGAAGCGGACGGCTCGGAAGCCCTCGGCCGGTACGACAACACGACGGTCTTCTATCGCGATGGTGGCACGACCAGCCTGATTGACGACAACAATCCGAACTGGGCGGCCCAGCTTGACATTCTTGCTGGCAGCGCGGTTCGCGATATCAGCAAGGTCGATATCTGGACCGACAGCGTCGACAACACGAAGCACGTTGATATCCACAACGACGGCATGATGGAGTTCCGCGGCAAGGGCCTCCGCCAGATCGGCAGCGTGACCGGCGGCGGCATCACGACGGTTGCCGAGGGTGCATCGGTCGAAGCGGCTCACCTTGAGATGACCCATCTGGACCTTGACAACGGCACGATGCATCTGCGTGCAGGCAGCGGCGTGAACTTCATCGAAAACCTGAGCGTCGGCGCCGCCAAGACGGGTGCACAGGTGGCCGACTCGGGTGTGCTGAACGTGGGTGCCGGTGACGTTGTGCAGGTTGACAGCAACTTCGTCCTGGGCATCGAGGCCGGCTTCCGTAAGAACGGCGACGGCACGCTGCTGATCAATGGCACGCAGTTCTACGCCTCCCGTGCGACGATCTATCACGGCGGCGGCGATGTCGTGGTCAACAGCAACGGCGGCAACAAGCTGATCTACCAGGCCATGCCGTCGGTCGCCGTCAACCTCAAGGTCGGCGACGGCGCCGTGTTCGAGCCCAACAAGATGATCCTGACCCAGGGCACCGTGCTGAACAAGACGGGCACGGGCACGCTGGCCATGGGCATCCTGACGCCCTCGACCGACAACGTCATCAATATCGTGGACGCCACGACGATGGACGCCGGCCACCTGAGCATCGGTAGCGGCTTCCGCGCTCCGACGATGACGATCAACGTGACGGACGGCAACCTGGTCATGACCGGCGGCGTCCACGAGATGGGCACGCTGAATCTGACCGATGGCCGCGGCGTGTACAACAGTGGTGGCGTGCTGGTGATCAATAACCTGACCTGGGATCCCTACAGCAGCATGATCGACATGGCGAACAGCGCCGTGATCGTCAACAACGTCACGTGGGACCAGATGAAGGAGTTCGAAGCCCAGCTGTACTGGACCATGAACGAATACATGTGGGACGGCACGACGGGCTTCGTCAGCAGTGCCGCGGCCGAGGACGCCTTCAACATTGCCATCCACGGCATCGGCATCACCCACAATTCGGAGTGGAGCTTGACCGAATTTGCCGGCGTGCAGATCCCCGACAGCGAGTGGAGCACGGAGCAGCTGCTGGTCCGGTACACGCTGTACGGTGATGCCGACCTCAACGGTTTCGTGGATGACATCGACTTCCAGCAGTTCATGCTGGGCCTCAATGACCCGTACGGCGGGTTCACCGGCTGGACCTACGGCGACTTCAACTACGACGGATGGGTTGACTACATCGACGCCCAGTTGCTCCTGTTCTCGCTGGGCTGGGCCGGTGGCAATGCCAATGTGTCGCCTGAGTATGTTGCGATGCTGCAGGAAGTGGTCGATGAAGGCATCGGCGGCACGGGCAACGAGGTTCCGGAGCCGGCGACGCTGGTCCTGCTGGCCGCTGGCGGCCTGGCCCTGCTCCGCCGTCGCAATCGCGTGAAGTAAGGATTCTGACAGGTTTCCGCTTCCCGGCCGACAGGTCGGGAAGCGGAAAAACCTGACTTTCGAATTGACAAATGAACAAAACGTGCTAGGATGTATGCATAGAGGTGTGTGCTCGCCCTCAGGTCCCTAAGTTCAGGTCGTAGCTCAGCTAAGAACGCCCCGTTGTTGGTCTCTGAGTCTTGTGTGAGGTTCGCCAAGGAGCGAAGGAAGGAAAGGAAGAGCCGATGAAGCTCAAATCATTCATGCTGGCTGCCGTAGTGATTTCCGCGTGTGCGATGGAGGCTCGCGCTATGATCTATGTCGACCTGAAATTTCAGGACGGCACGGTCACCAAGCAGGCCACCGCGAGTACCACTTATACTCTGGACATCTGGGTTCGTGTTCTGGGAACGAACGCTTCGATCGAGGAAGGCCTCGGCGTCGTGAACATGGCGTTCAAGACCGCCCAGGCGGATGGTGGTATCGTCGCCGGCGGGACCGGCCTTGGCATTCAGGGAATCTCTCTTAGCTCCAAATGGTACAAGGCCTCTCCTCTCATCGGCAAACTCGGTGCCGTCTACAATAACATTTACGATGGCATTCCATCGGACAGCCTGCAGGACTGGGGCGACCCCAACTCCTCCCTGAACTGCGTGAGCATCAGCTCTGCGGCAGGCAATGCGACCTCCGGGTGGTATCCTTCCACCATCGGTGATGGCTCTGCCACGCAGTACGATGGCTACGCGGCATTCAAGGTCGGCACGCTGAGCTTCAAGACGGGCAGCACGATTAACGCCGGCGCCGATGGCCGGTATACCAGGATCACCCCGATCCGGGCTGGCTGGCAGTCCACCAACCCGAAGTATTATCAGGCCTACCCTGACGGAGTCCTCGATTACGCCTACGGCGGAACCAACCCGTTCAATGTGGCCAGCTTTGGCGTCAATGGCGTCACCCTCACCGGCTCAACGGCCAACGACACGAAGGTGTTGATTGTCTCGGCTGATACTTCCAGCGAAACGACTGGCGTTTCGGCCAAGACCTTGTCCCTCGGCAACGTGCTCAAGGGCGCCAGCATTGACACGTGGGCCGTCTCACTGGGCAAGACGGGCGCCGATGCTGGAACGTACACGGTCACTGTCGGGAGCACCGGTTTGATCTCCTCCACGCTGGCCAGCGGCAATCTTACGGCCGGCACCCAGACGATCAACGGCAACATCACGGTGAACACCGCGAGCTATCGTGGGGCCGCGAGCGACACGGTTGTCATCAACAACACGACTTTGAACGCCACCGATGGCGCCGACACCTTCACGGTATCGGTCGGCGCGGTCGGGCAGGCAACGGCTAGCATCACCTCGACGGATATCATGGCCTTCAACGTGGCCAACAAGCTGACGGCCGCTGTGGCCGGCAGCGGCGGCACCTACGTCGGCCTGTCAGCGAAGACCTCCGCCAGCCAGGGCAATGGCGTCCTGGGCACCGAGGCGCAGATCCTGTACGGCGGCAACACGGGCGCGGCCAAGACCGTCTCGATGAACTGGCGCACTCGCGCTGCGGCTGAATCCTCTGCCACGCAGCAGTTCCCGCTGGGCAAGGATGGAAGCTACCTGGTCAGCGACGTGGTCGATGTTGACGGCATGGCGAAGGCTGGCGGGCTCACCAGCGCCGGCGGCACGAGTCATGAGACCGACGTGTTCGTCCTGCAGATGAGCTACGACTGGGAGAACATGACGGACGAGGCGGTTCGCATCGCTACGGGCAACATGATGTTGATGTACCTCGACGAGGAATTCCTCGATCTGGACACGAACACCGTGAAGCCCCTGTGGCGCCCGGCGTACAAGGGTAACTTCGGCATCGACCAGGTGGTTCTGGACGATAATGCTGCAAACGGGAACCACCGCGGCTGGCAGTACATGGGCGACGTTGCGTTCGATCCGCAGATTCATGCTCACCTGGGCATGTACGGCGTGGACACGCAGTCGAATCCCGGCCAGCACATGGTCTGGGCCGTGCTGAACCACAACAGCCAGTTTGCGGTTCCCGAGCCCATGACGGTCAGCTTGCTGGTGATCGGCGGGGTGGGCATGATGCTCCGTCGCCGTCGTCGCAGCCGCGCATAGTTTTCAAAGATCAAAAGCCAACGAAAGGGCTGCCCGAAACGGCGGCCCTTTCGTTTTTATCGGCATTTATCGGGGCCTGATGAATTAGTGCGGAGGTAAATCGTAAGCTCACGGTGGGCGAAACCAAAGCCTGCCGCGTCGTTGGGCTTCTGCTGCTGCCAAGGGCCAAGCCGCCTCAAGTCAGCGGCGGCCCTCAGGCGAAGACGACCGAGGCGTAGCCCACGGCCGTATCGTCGGGGTCGCTGGGGTAGAGGGCGTGGATGACTTCGTAGCTGGTTGTGTACTGCAGCACCAGCCCGCGGGTGGCGCCCATGACCTTGCAGGCGGCGACGCTTGCGGCGATCGCGCCGGCCCCGCAGGCGTTCATGTGCGACTGGGCCTCGCGAACGACCTTCTCTGCCGCCATCGTCTCCAGCAGGTCCAGCATTCGGCGGTCATTCTTGCGAGACCATTTCTCGCCCTGCGGCCCGTGCCCGCCCGGGGCGGGGAAATGCCCGCCGCCGTGATGCGTCAGATCGGTGCTGCCGAGGATGCGTGCCGCGGGGAAACGCTCGGCCAGCACGCGGCCGACCGCCTTGCCAATATCAACCGCCAGCGGCAGGGGGGGCACGGCGATGGGGACGATCCTCGCGGCCGGGCAGAGAATCTGCAGCAGCGGGACCTGGACCTCGAGACTGTGTTCCTCGGCGTGCGCGTCGGGGTTCGCCCGCAGGAGCGGACAATCCGAAAGCAGCGCTGCGGCCAGGTCGGTATCGATCTGCACCTCGCCCAGCGGCGTCCGCCAGACGCCGGAGTCGAAGACCTCGCCCTGGCTGGCCGTGCCGTAGTGGTCCGCCCCGAAGAGCACAAACGTTTCGGCCTCGCCGTCGCGCGCGAGCGCCTTCATGGTCATAGCCGCCAGCTTGCCCGAGTACGCCCAGCCGGCATGGGGCACCAAGCCGCCGAAGATCCTGGCCGGCAGTTCCGCAGGCAGTTCGGCCTGGGAAATGAGTTTCTCTGCATGATGGCGGCAGCTGGCAGGCGACGGCTCATAGAACGTCCCCGCACGCACAGGAAGTCTTATGTTCATTGTTGTTCTCACTGCTCGTCCGCCGCTTTGGCGGCAGGCGGGCGAAATTGCTTTGCCGCACGTCCGCGCCTGTGTATCATTCAATTATAATCCGGAAGTGAAGGAAGAACATGAGCGACGAGCAAGATAAGCATCAAGACATGGTCGAGGCCTTGCACGCCCTGAGCAGCGACGAGCCGATCGACGAGTCCCAGGACGCGCCGCCGGAACAGGAGTTCGACCCGATGTCCGTTATCGGCGGGGCCGCCGACCCGCAGGACGCCGCCCTCGCGGCGTCCCCGGTGCCCGAGCCCTCGCTCTCGCTTCGCCAGCGCAGCGCCCAACTGCAGGCCCGCTCGCGGCAGGCGCAGTCGCACCAGCTCAAGAGCATCGCCATCCCCTTGCTGCTCACGGTGGGCGTCCTGCTGCTGATCTGCAGCCTTTTGGCCGTGTATCAGGTGATCGCGGCCACGGGCGATGAGGCCCTTACCGAAGATATGAACCAGTCTGTCCTGCCTCTGGCGTACCGCAAGCTGTTCCCGGTCGTCGGCATCCCGATCGGTGCGTTTCTGCTGTTCGGTGCCCACTATTTCCGCAAGGAGATGCAGCAGTTGCGTCGAAGCGCCGGCTCGCGAGGCGGCAGCGAGGGTTGATGAACCTGTCCTGGGCCAAAACGCTTGGCGCACTGAACTGGCCGAACCGGATCAGCCTGCTGCGCCTGCTGATGGTGGCGCCTTTCGTCGTGCTCATCATGGACCAGCAGTCCTGGCCGCCCGCCCGCTACCTCGCCCTGGCCCTGTTCGTTCTGATGGCGATCTCCGACGCCGCCGATGGACTCCTGGCCCGCAAGCTCCAGCTCAAAACCCGGCTCGGGGCGATCCTCGACCCGCTGGCCGACAAAGTCATGGTCATATGTTCGTCCGTGCTTCTGTCGATGAAGGACTCGCTCGTGCCCGAGGCCCCCTTGCCGAACTGGGCCGTCGTTGCCATCGTCGGCAAAGACCTTTGGGTGGTGGCGGGCTTTCTGGTAATCTATCTGGTGACCGACAAGTTCCTTGTGCGCCCGACCGTCGCCGGAAAGCTCTGCACGTTCGTGCAGATCCTGATGGTCGGCTGCACGCTCATCGCGCCCGACCTCAACCGCCTCCGGGAGGGGCTGGGCACCGGAGCGGCCTACGTCTGGGCCTGGGGCGTGCTGGCGATGTGCGTGATCGCGGCGGCCAGCTACACGCTGCTGGGCCTGCGATTCATCGCCTCCGAGCAGAAACCGTTCGAGGACCAGGGCCGCGCGCCCTGATGAAAGCCGTGCACTATGAATTCTGTTGAGGAAATCCTGGCCGATCTCAAGGCGGGGCGAATGATCGTCCTGGTCGATGACGAGACTCGCGAAAATGAAGGCGACCTCGTGTGTGCGGCCGAGTTCGCCACGCCCGCGATCATCAACTTCATGGCGAAGCACGGCCGCGGAATGATCTGCGTTCCCCTGACCAACCTCCGCGCCGACCAGCTCGGCCTGCACCCGCAGGTGGCCGACAACAGCTCCCTTCATGGCACGGCGTTCACCGTGACGGTGGACGCGGCCACAGGCGTGACCACCGGCATCTCCGCCGCCGACCGCGCGCGGACCGTCGACGTCCTTTGCCGCGACGACTCGCGCCCGGCCGACCTCGTCCGCCCCGGCCATATGTTCCCGCTGCGGGCCCGCAATGGCGGCGTGCTGGTGCGAGCGGGGCAGACCGAAGGCGCGGTCGACCTGGCACGGCTGGCGGGTCTGAAGCCCGCGGGCGTGATCTGCGAGATCATGAACGACGACGGCACGATGGCCCGCCGCGACGATCTCGAGAAGTTCTGCCAGACCCACCATCTCAAGATGTGCTCGGTGGCGGACATCATTCGCCACCGCCTGCGTTCCGAACGGCTGATCGAGCGGGCGGTTGAGATCGACCTGCCGCTGTCGATGGGCACGTTCCGGCTGATCGCCTATAGTTCGGTGGTGGACCCCGAGCCGCACCTGGCACTGTGCCTGGGCGGCGTGGGGCTCAATGATGCCGAGGGCAAGCCCATCGTGCACCCCGAGCCCGTGCTGGTGCGAGTTCACAGCGAATGCCTGACCGGCGATGTCTTCGGCTCGCTGCGATGCGATTGCGGGCCCCAGTTGCAGACGGCGCTGACGCGGATCGCCAAGGAGGGCAAGGGCGCCCTCATCTACGTCCGCCAGGAGGGCCGCGGCATCGGCCTGATCAACAAGCTGCGGGCCTACAAACTGCAGATCGAGCAGGGCATGGACACCGTCGAGGCGAACCTGCACCTGGGCTTCGAGGCCGACCGCCGCGACTACGGCATCGGCAACCAGATCCTCCGGGACCTGGGCCTGCAGTCGCTGAAGATCATGACGAACAACCCGAAGAAGATTTACGGGCTGGAAGGATTTGGCCTGAAGATCGCCGAACGCGTGCCCCTGGAAGTCGCCATGCACCAGGAGAACCTGGAGTACATGCGGACGAAGAAGGATAAGATGGGGCACATTCTGGATAACCTGTAGCTGTTCTGGCGGCGCGGGCCGTGCCCGTGCCGTGGGGCCCGCTGAGCGGCGCCCTGACGCAAAGGAAGGAGCCTTGTGATGAAAGCGACATGCCTCGGTCTTCTGGCGGTGCTGGTTTGTACATTGGCGGGCTGTCCTGCCAAGGAGGAATCGGTCGGGCCCGGCGGGGCCAGCCTGGAGCCCGCAGTCGGGGGCTCCACACAATTCGCCGGGGACGAGCTCGTCGTTTCAATCGCCGCCAACGCCGCGGACGAGCAGGCCGAGCCTCGCATCACCGGCACCGAGTTCGTCATCGACAACCTGCCCGGGACGCTGACGGCGAAGGTCGAGCGATGGCATGGAGCGGCCGGGTATGGCCAGCGGGTCAAGTTCACCGCGCCGCTGGGCGTCAATTCGATCAAGGCGATCCTCTATGTCGAGCACCTTGGGCGCATCTTCAAGGTGACCGTGCCGTTCAAGCACGAGCCCCGCAACGTCCAGGGCGTGAAGTGGGTCCGCCAGAGCGAGGACATCGCGATGGTCGGCACCGTCGGCGCCAAGGGCAAGTAGGGCCATGCCCAACGTCATCTGCCTGGGCGAACTGCTGATCGATTTCTGTGCGGGCGATCGCGATGCGTCGCTGGCCGATGCCCGCACCTTCATCAAGGCGCCCGGGGGCGCGCCGGCCAACGTGGCCGTCGGGCTGGTGCGGCTGGGCGAGTCGGCGGGGTTCATCGGAGCGGTGGGGGAGGATCCCTTTGGCGAGTTCCTCCGCGGCGTGCTGCGGGACGAACGCGTCGACACCTCACATCTCGCCGCGATCGAAGGCGTCCGCACGTCGCTGGCCTTTATCGCCTCGCGAAGCGACGGGCGGAAGGACATCACCTTCTATCGCAACCCCGGCGCCGACATGTGCCTCTCGCCGAAGCACATCGATTCCTCCTATGTCGCTGCGGCAGAGGCGTTTCATTTCGGCTCCATCAGCCGCATCGATGAAGGCCCGCGCGAGGCCACCGACGCGGCCTGCCGCCTGGCGGGCGCGGGCGGGGCGTTGATCACCTACGCCCCCAACTGGCGTCCCAGCCTGTGGAGCGCCCCGGCGGCTGCACGGTTACGCATCCTGGAAGGCTTCGCATACGCGGCGGTGGCCAAGGTGAGCTTGGAGGAGTGGGAGTTCATCACCGGCACGAGCGACTTCGCCCGCGGGGCGAGCATGATCCTCGACCGCGGTGTGCAACTCGTCGTGCGGAGTGAAGGCGAAGGCGGGGCGTCGTATGCGACATCGCACGCCGGCGGCCACGTTCCCCCGTTCGCGGTGCAGTGCGTGGAGACCACGGGCGCCGGCGACGGCTTCATGGCCTGCCTCATCGTCGAACTGCTGCCGCACTGGCGGCGGAAGGTTCTGCCGGGCCAGTTGGACACGGCCGAACTCTCCCGCATCATCCGCCGCGCCAACGCTGTCGGGGCGCTGGCCTGCCTGAAGGTGGGCGCCATCCCCTCGCTGCCGACGGCTACGCAAGTGGATGAGTTTCTGGCCCGCTACATCCCGCGATAGATGCAGCGGGACGTGTCCGATTCCCACACTGTCACGGCCGACAGCAGGGGCAGCCCCGGCTTGATGCGATCCCAGAAATACTTGGCGAGCAACTCGCTGGTGGAGTTGGCCAGGCCGTCGATCTCGTCCAGCAGGTGGTGGTCGAGGCGGTCGATGATCGGTTCGACCCGCCGCTTCACCTCGCCGAAGTCCATCACCCAGCCATGTTCGTCCACCGGCCCCGTCACGTGAATGTCCACGCGATAGCTGTGCCCGTGAAGTCGGCGGCACTTGTGCCCTTGCGGTGCGGCCGAAAGTGTATGGGCGGCCTCGAATCGGAATGTCTTGATGATCTCGGCTTCCATGATCGCTCCGTGTTATACGCCGCGCTCGACGCCCGGCCAGATGATCTTGTGCAGTTGCAGCCCCAGGCGGACGTCCAGGCCGTCGGCGAGGATCCACTCGGCCAAATCCGCCGCCCGCATGCCGCGCTGCTCGGCGAAGCTCAGCGGCGAGAAGATCACCGCGCACCGCCCGATCAGGCCATGACGCAGCAGTGCATCCTTGGCGAAGTCATAGTCGGCGCGGTCGGCGATGACGAGCTTCACCTCGTCGCGCGGCGTCAGCAGGGATAGGTTCGCCCAGCGGTTGGCGTCGCTGCAGCCGCTGGAGGGGCACTTGATGTCGACGATCCGGACGACGCGCCCATCGACCGGCGCGATGTCCATCGAGCCGTTCGTCTCCAGAAGCGTCTGGCAGCCCGCGTCGCACAGCCGCCGCATCAGATCCAGCGACGCCGCCTGGCATAGGGGCTCGCCGCCGGTGAGTTCGACCCGCCGGCACGCCAGCTGCGCCACCTGCTCCAGCACCCGCTCCACGGGCATGACTTCGCCGTCTTCCCACGCGTAACGGGTGTCGCACCAGCGGCAGCGCAGGTTGCACCCGCTGAGGCGCACCAGCGTGCACGGCAGGCCCGCACGCGTGCCTTCGCCCTGGATGCTGAGGAATATCTCGTTGATCTTCAGTGTTGCCGTCACAGTTCGTATTGTATCCAATGCCGAGGCCCTTGTGGTATCCTGATGCCGCAACGAAGGCAGACGATGAAGACCTGGAAACTCCTGGCCATCTTGATTCTGGCGCTGGTGCTGCGGCTGTCGCTGTGGGTGGCGGCGTCGCTGAACCCCGCCGGCGTCTTCACGCCCGACTCGGGCGACTATTGGCTCGCCGGGCAGAACCTCCTGCACACCGGCCAATTCACCACCGGCGAGGACCCCGAGATCTTCCGCACGCCCGGCTACCCCGCCTTCCTGGCACTGCCGCAGTCGGCTTGGCCGGACGCCGAGCACGACGGCCGGACCGCGTGGCGCGTAGCCCTGGTCATGCAGGTGATGCTCGACGTGCTGCTTGTGCTGGTGGTCTACTGGCTGGGGACGCTGGTGGCCGACCCGGCGACGGCGGTGCTGGCGGCCCTGCTTCAAGCCATCTCGGCCGCAGCCATCGCTTACTCCTGTCGCATCCTCTCCGACAGCCTCTACTCGTTCCTTTTTACGCTGGCGTTGCTGATGATGGCGGGGCACCTGCGGACAAATCTTCGCTGGCCGCTGGGCCTGGCGGCCGTGGTCCTGGCGGCGGCCACGTACGTCCGCCCGGTGGGCATCGCGATGGCGCTGGTCTTCGCCGTCGTCCTGCTCGCCCGCCGCGGCCGGCTGCGGAACCTCGCGGTCTTCGCGGGCCTCTTCGCGGCCTGCCTGGCGCCGTGGGTGGTCCGCAACGCAGCGACGGCGGACTACGCGGGCTTCTCCAGTTTCGCCGGCGACACAGCCTATAATTTCTACGCGCCGGAGGTGCTGGCCCGCGTCGATCGCGTGGGTGGGAACACCGCCCGTGTCGCTCTGGAGGCCGAGGATGACGCCTATGTCGATCGTGTTCATCCCACGCCCGGCGAGGCCGCCCGCCGCCGCGCCGCCCGTGCCCGCGAGATCATCCTCGCCCACCCGTGGCTGTATGCCCGCATCCACCTTGCCGGCAGCGGGGGCGTCTTCCTGCCCGCCGCCACCGACGTGCTCGAGGTGGCCGGCGTCACCACCGGCAACCGCAACACGCTGGAGGTGCTACGGACCCGCGGGGTCTGGGCCGCGGCGGAGCATTACTTCGGCGGCTGGGGGTCGGCGATGGCGCTGGCGATCCCGATGGTGGCGATCCTCGCGATCAAGTACGCGGGCCTGCTCCTCTGCGGCATCCGCCGCCTGCGCCGCGGGCTGCCCGCGACGGCCTGGCTGATGATCCTCGTCGTCATCGTGTCCGTGCTGCTGACGGGCCCCTTCGGCCTGCCTCGTTACCGCGTGCCGCTCGAGCCCATCCTCAATCTCGGGGCGGCGATGGGACTCATCATCGGGTGGGGATTCTTGAAGCGTCGAGTCTCGCGAGTGAAGTGATCCGAGGGGTGGCGCCCGTTCGGTTCGCTCACTCCCATCTTCTCGCCCTACGCCATCGAAGCTGGCGCGACTATGTCAGGCGCTTGCTTTTTAGCGGAATGTGGTCGCCTGGGTTCATTCTGCTAAAAAGGCGAGCGATCCCCAACTCTCACCACAAACACGAAGTTGTGTCGGGAGGTTCGACGTGTAGAGACGTTCTTCGTCCTGAGTCTTACAGCGACCCCTTGGTCGAGGGGACCTCGCCCTTGCGATCGGCGTCGATCGCCTTGGCGGCGCGGAAGGCTTGGGCGACGGCCTTGAAGATGGCCTCGGCGATGTGGTGGTCGTTCGTGCCGTAGGGCACGTTGACATGCAGGTTCATGCCCGCCGTCACGGCCAGCCGCCGCAGGAATTCCTCGATGAGTTGCACGTCGAACGTGCCGATCTTGTTGCCGTTGAAACGCACGTTATAGACCACCGCCGGCCGGCCGGAGAGGTCGACGGCCACGTTGGCCAAGGCCTCTTCCATCGGCACGGAGGCCGATCCGTACCGTGCGATGCCGGCCTTGTCGCCCAGTGCCTTGGCGATGGCCTGGCCGATGCAGATGCCGACGTCCTCGACGGTGTGGTGATCGTCCACGTGCACGTCACCGCTGGCCCGCACGCTGATGTCGGCCAAGCTGTGCTTGCCGAGGTGATCGAGCATGTGGTCCAGGAACCCCACGCCCGTCCTGGCCTCGCACCGGCCCGAGCCATCGAGGTTCAGCGTGAGCTGGATATCCGTCTCTTTGGTCTTGCGTTCAATCTTGGTGGATCGCGTCATGGCTTGCCCTTAAGCATCGCGCCCAACGCCGCCAGCAACTCGGCATTCTGTTCGTCCGTGCCGACGGTGATGCGCAGCTTGTCGTCGAGGCGAGGCTCTTTGAAGTATCGGACCAATATCCCGCGGGCCTTGAGGCCTTGATAGAGCTCGCCCGCGGCGGCGCCGGCCGGCGCCTGCGCCAGCAGGAAGTTCGATTGGGAC